>JANXBG010000005.1:41332-57510 GCA_025060715.1 Caldifarciminota bacterium
AGGTTGGATAATTTCAGTTATTCCCACATCTCGGAAGCGTGGTCGGCCACGAAAAGTTCCTAATAAAGTATCATTAGCCGGGTTTTGGTCATAAATATTATGAAGATAACTTTTTACTGTAAAATTACCTTCTTCAACATTGAAAGTAGGAAAGGTAATAATCCTTTCTTCATTCTCTCCTAAAGCATATACCATCTTTTCTTGTAAATAGAATAATTGGCCTAAACTATCAGTAATTTTTAAAGTTATTTTAAAAGTTTCCGTATGATAACTATAATTTTTTACTTTTATTTGAGGTGTCACTGAGACATCACTTTCGTATTCACCAATTGGTTGAATAATCTCAATTATTCCAACATCACGAAAACTTGCTGCGAAATCATTGTCCGAATAGAAATATTCAAATTTTTCATTATTATTTAAATCCATATCATTTGCTAAAACTGCTTTCATCACAATTTTGTAATCATTTTCACCAACAGTAAAGGGGTCAAAGGATATCTCTCTTTCACTAAATTTCTCCATTGTTACTGATATAGTATCACTATAAACAATTTGGTTTTCTAAATAGATTTCGCAAATAGCAAAAAATTGCTCATCACAATTACCGCAGTTTTCAAAAAGTCCAACAGGAATAACTCCACCTTGGGGTACATAACCAACCGGATAAATAATCTCTTTTATACCGACATCATGATAATCACTTTGATAAACCGAAACATTTTTAGTTAACTCATTGTTATAAGGATTTTTATCAAGGGAGAAGATGGTTTTAGCAATAACGATGTATTCTCCTACGGTAGCATTCCAAGGTGTTGAAGTTTCAATTGTTAAAGTTTCTTTTGCTGCCAAAGATAGATTATTAATTATCGTATAATAAACTGATTGGTTATTATTATTTTTAATATTAATCTCCAAACTGAAATTATTAGCTGCTTCGGTACCAAAATTTTTGATAGTTACTTTTGGGTAAATTTGGGAAGGGATTTCAATCTTTCTTGGTCTTATAATATTAATCACACCAACATCATAATTAATCAATCTCACACCCGAGACATCGTCAATATAACAAGAATTGACACCAAAAAGCCCAACATTTCTAAAGGCAATAAATATCGGAATTGAATCAAATTGGTTTAAAGGGATTACTCTTAAAGCATATTCTCTGTTCCTAAAATTAAAAGCATCAATCCGGGTATAAAAGTTTTCCGGCCTATTACCAGTGATTGATACCCAAACTTCTAAGGATTCTTTGAAATTTTTATTATGGGCTCGGTAATAAAATTTTAATGTATCGTTTCCGGGAATTGGAAAAAGTTGAGGCGTTACAAGCCAATCATCATTTCTCCGATTATTCTTTTCAAACCTACATCGGGCACAAGCTGGTGGGGTATAATTTTTTGCTGGCGATCGCCGCCAACAGACAATTCCATTATCCATATTATATATCTGCCACCCTTCAGGTGGAAATTTCTTACCTGTAAAACTTTCATTTAAAATATTTGCCCAAAGAAAAGGAATAACTAATAAAATTATCAAAACTAATTTATTTTTAAAAATATTCATACACACCTCCCGCTTACCTAATTTTATCCACCCATTAAGAATTAATACATTTTTAATACCATAATTTTAAAAAATTTAATGATAAAGCAATAATTTTTAAGGACTTATAAATATTATAAAATTAAAATTTAAATATGGTGCGACATATATTCTTTTTTAATTTTAAGTTTTTTATTTATAATAACTTTTTTGAATGCGACTAAGGGCTATGATAAATTTTTAAGAAAATACTAGATTTAAGTTGAATCAATAATAAATTTTTGGTAACCAAAGGGGGTCTTTTTTCGTTATATATATAAAGGTAAAATGTAAAAGGAGGATTAATATGAGAAGTTATGAAGAGAGAATTAAGAGATATGAAGAGAAATTAGAGAGATACTTTTCTTCTCCTTTAAAAGAGGAGATGGTAAATAATTATAAAAGGAAAGCAAAGATATTAGTAGTTCTTGATGAGATTGTTAATAAAGTCCTTACTGATTATCCGATTAATATTGGTGCTAATTTATATTATGCTTTTACTCGGGAATTATACAAATTAAAGAGAAAATATATAAATAATAGATTAGAAAAAGAGATGGAAATATGTTTTCAAAAGTGGTTAATGCGGGGGTTAGAGAAGGAAATAATATTAAAGATTAAGGAAGAGATAGATAGACTGCAATTGGGAGAATAGTATCCTATACGGTATAGGGTGTAGGATTATATTTATATTCTTCTTAAATTTTTATGAAGTAATTGTTGAAATTTAGAAGGTGCGCTTTGGGCCTCATTTTTAAAACTATAAGGGTTATCAGTAAAATCGAAATCATTAAGATTAAACCTTCTTTCTTAGAAAGTTTCTTTTTGATTATAAAATCGGAACTCTTTTGGGGTCTCGTTTAATAAGAAAGGATAAGTTTTTAGCCTCATTAATAATTTAAAATTTTAATATATCTTTTCCCAGGCAATTCTTTGACTACGCCTTTCATTTCTAACATTAATAAGATTTCTGATATTTCTTTTATTGGTCTATTTAATTTTTCACTAATCTCGTCAATATAAATTGGGTTTTCAGCCATCACTGTTAATATCTCTTTCTCTTCTTCCTTTAATTCAATCTCAATTCCTATTTCTTTTAATTTTCTTTTTAAGGGTAAAGAAAGCCCCTCTAATATATCTTCAACTTTTGTCACAATATGGGCACCATCTTTAATTAATTTATTTGTTCCTTCATTCTCTTTTTTAAATATCGGACCAGGACAGGCAAAGACCTCTATTCCGTAATTAGCTGCCCATTCACAGGTATTTAAAACTCCGGAGGCGATAGGTGCTTCAACGGCAATAACTCCTAAGGAAAGACCAGCAATTATTCTATTTCTTTGTGGAAAATTATAACTCTCCGGTGGCGTGGAAATATTAAATTCAGAAATTACCGCTCCCTTTTCAATTATTTCTTCCATTAATCTCTTATTCTCTGGTGGATAGCAGATATCAACACCACAACCTAAAACAGCAATTGTCCGACCATTATTTTCAATCGCTCCTTTGTGAGCATAAGAATCTATTCCCCTTGCTAAACCACTCACAATAGTTATTCCATAATTGCTTAATTCTCTTGCTAAGCGATAGCCAACAATCTTTGAATATTCACTAGGCTTTCTTGTGCCAATAATTGCTAATGCCAAATCATCTTCTTTTATTTCGCCCCGAATAAACAAAAGGGGTGGAAAATCAGGAAATCTTAAAAGATTTTTTGGATATCCTTTGTCTAAAAAAGAAATTATTTTAACCTTTAACTTTTCAGCAATTTTAATCTTTTCCTCGGTTTCTTTATCAATTCCTTCCCTGAGATAACTAAAAATCTCTTCATCCATTCCATCAACTTTCAATAGTTCTTCTTTATCGGCTTCAAAAATTTTATTAATATCTTTAAAATAGAAAAAGAGATTTCTTATTTTTCTTTCCGTCATTTTAGGAAGGGAATATAGGAAGAGATATTTTATTTCTTTATCTTCCATCTATTTTAAATTTAAATTTTCTTTAATAAATTCTATTAATTTGTCAATATTTATCCCCTTTAAAGCCGAAATATAAATGGTGGGTAAAGGAAAAGAGAAATTGGGAATTTCAGAAACTAAATCAATTTTATTTATTATAATTCCTAAACTTTTTTCTAAAATCTCTTTATTATATTTCTCAATTTCTGAATAGAGAATTTGAAAATCTTCTATTGGATTACTGGTTATATCTAAGATAAAAAGTATCATTTTGCATCTTTCAATATGCTTTAAAAATCTTAAACCCAAACCTTTTCCCTCGCTTGCTCCTTTAATTATTCCTGGCATATCACAGGCAGTAATTTTTAGATGGTCAATTTCTAAAACACCCAAATTGGGTGTTAAAGTAGTAAAAGGATAAGGAGCAATCTTTGGTTTAGCATTTGAAATTGCTTTTAATAAGGTTGATTTACCTGCATTAGGAAGACCAACAAATCCAATATCTGCCAATAGCCTTAATATCAATTTTAATTTTACCCTTTCACCAGCTTTTCCTTTCTCCGCATATGTTGGTCTTTGATTGGTTGGTGATTTGAAATGGGTATTTCCTCTTCCACCTTTGCCACCTTTAGCAACCAAAAGGGTTTCTTTATCTTTTAAAATTGAGCCAAGATACACATATTCTTTCTTCTCTTCGTCAAATTTGTAAATGTCTGTTCCTAAAGGAACCTCTAAAAATATATCTTCACCTTTTTTCCCGTGTTGATTTTTCCCTTTACCATTTTCACCATTCTTTGCCTTATAATGATATTGATATTGGAAATCGGCAAGGGTATTTAATCTTTCATTGCCAATAAGATAGACCGAACCGCCATTGCCGCCATCGCCACCAGCAGGTCCACCTTTAGGTAAATATTTCTCTCTTAAAAAAGCAACACAACCATTGCCACCTTTACCACCTTCACAAAGGATTTCAACCTCATCAACAAACTTTACCCTTCTCATTGAGAAAACTTCTCTCTTAATGCCTTTTCTACACAGCTAGGGACAAATTTTTTAAGGCAACCGCCATATTTGGCAATCTCTTTCACTAATGAGGCAGAAAGAAAGATATATTCGGGTGAAGGAACAAAAAAGATTGTTTCGATCTCCGGAGATAATTTTCTATTAGTCAAAGCCATTTGGAATTCATAATCAAAATCCGCTACCGCCCTTAACCCTCTTAAAATGGCAAAAATATTTTTCTCTTTACAGAAATCAATCAATAATGAGTTATAACCTTCAACAACCACATTTTTTAAATCTAATTCCTTAATTGCCTTTTTTGCCAAATCAATCCTTTCTTCCCAACTAAAAAGTGGTCTTTTCTCTTCCCTTTTGGCAACCGCCACAATCACTTCATCAAAGATTATTAAAGCCCTTTTTATTAAATCCAAATGGCCATTAGTTATTGGGTCAAAACTTCCCGGATAGATTATTTTCTTCATTTCCACCTCCTAAAATAGTAATTTTTGTATCGCCATAAATTTTCTCTTTCAATATTTTAAAATTACAATCTTTAAAATCAAATCTCTTATGGCTTTCCACGATAATAAAGCCCTTTTTATTTAAGAGATTATTTTCTCTTATTAAATTTAATACCCTTTTGTAATAGTTTTTAAAATAGGGTGGGTCAAGGAAGATAATGTCAAATTTTTTATCTATCTTTTTTAAAAAGATAAAAACATCCATTAAATAGGGATAACAATTTTCTAATTGATTTATATTTCTTTTAAGGTATTGAAAAACTTTTTTATCTTTCTCTACAAAATAGACTTCTTTGGCACCAAAAGAAAGGGCAGTGATTCCAAAACTACCACTACCAGCAAATAAATCTAAAACAGATTTCTCTTTTATCTCATTACCAATTATATCAAAAATTGCCTTTCTTATTTTATCTTGCGTTACCCTTAATTTTCCTTTTGGGAAAAAGATTTTCTTTCCTTTTAATATTCCTGAATGGATTTTAACCATTTTTAAAATTATATATAATAAAGTTTTAATTGCAATTAGTTAATTTTCTTGTTTTATACCATCTTTCATTAAAAAGTTTTATTCTCTGCTAATTTGACTTATGAAAAAGATATAATAAAATTAAAAATGAGTCGAAATTTTAAAACTATTTTAAAAATTTTTGCTACCCTATTTGGTTTTATTTTCTTATTCTTATCCATAGGATTAAGATATTCAATGAAGAATATAATAAATATTGAGGATAATGGTTTTTTAATTTTTAATGGCAGATTTTCTTTTCCCTATATAATTCTTTGGCTTTCTCCTTGGATAATTACTTTTATTTTAATCCTTCAATCAAAATTAGGAAGGAAAATTTTAATCAGTTTTATAAAATTAAAAGGAAAATTTTTTCTTTTATTTTTATGGTTTCTCTTTTTTCTTTTTACTTTAATTCCACAGAAGATGGATGGCAAAATAATGATAGGTTATTTGGTATTAGCCAGTTCTGGTTTTGTTCTTTTAATTTATGGTTTATATCCTCTTTTAAAAAAATATCAAGGGTATTTAATTAAGATAAAATCTATTATTCTTTATCAAATAAATACCAAAAACTTTTTAATTCTTTTATCCACATTATTTTTTATAATTAGTAATCTTATTTCCTGGTTGGTTTTTGAACATATACCCCATATAATGGATAGTATTGCCCAGTGTTTTCAAGCAAGAATATTCGCTTCTGGTCGTCTTTATCTGCCAGCAATATATGACAATTATTTTTTTAGTTTTTTTAGCATCTTTAATGATGGCGAACGTTGGTATGGAATATATCCCTTTGGCCATTCCTTACTTTTAATGTTAGGAAGTTTTTTAAAAATGGAATGGATTATTAACCCTTTATTAGGAACCCTTACCCTTATTATTTTTTATTATTTAGGTAAAGAGATTTATGATGAAAAGACGGGTCGGCTTACTGCTTTACTTTCTTTCATTTCGCCCTTTTTCCTTTTTATGTCTTCTGAGTATATGAACCATTCTTCGGCATTGCTTTTCCTTTCTCTTTTTATTCTTTTCTATTTTCGGACACTCAAATCAGCGAAAATTTTTTATCCTCTTTTTGCGGGTATATCTTTAGGAATGGGAGTGAATATAAGACCTCTTACTACCTTGGCTATTTCTTTTCCCTTTATTATTTATAGTTTATATTTACTTATAAAATTTCGTAGCAAACTTTTATTAAAATTTTTTCTTATTGTTTTATTTACTCTTTTGGGAGTTGGTTTATTTTTCCTTTATAATTATCTAACAACCGGCAACCCTTTTATAAGCGGTTATAAAGCTTATTATGCTTTAGAATTTCATCATACTAATTTTGGTTTAGGATTTGGCAAACGGAGCTGGGATTGGTGGGGAGAACATACTCCTTTAAGGGGGTTTATCCAAACCGGAAATAACCTTAACGCCCTTAATAGATATCTTTTTGAATCACCAATACCAGGACTTCTTTTAATCTTTTTACTTTTTATCACTTTTGCCCAAAATTTTTCTGATTATCTTTTATTATCTTCTTTTCTTTTCTTTTCTTTTCTTGCCCTTCGCCTATTTCTTTTATTGGTTTCAAGACCTTTGCTTTGGTCCCCGTTTCTTATACGAGGCTTTAGGACCTATATTACTTTTAAGTAGTCGTGGTATTTTACTTTTTCCTAAATTTATAGAAAAATATGGTGATAAAGAAATTAAAGAAAAGGTTAAAAATGGGATAAGCATAATAATTTTCCTTTCTTTTCTTACAACCCTCTTTGTCGGTCTTCCACCCTTGGTAAATAAATATAAAAAAAGTTATTGGGGAGTGAATAATAAATTGTATGAGAAAATTAAAAAAAGAAAAATTAAAAATGCTTTAATCTTTGTTAATCCTCTTTTTCCTTATGATTGGGGAATGGGAGATACTTATTATGGTTCGGTATTTTTGAGAAACGATTTTACTTTTAAAGGTGATATTGTTTATGCCTTAGACCGAGGAAAGGACAATTATATTTTAATGAAAAATTTTCCTAAAAGAAAATACTATTTTGCGGACAAAGATACTTTACACGAGATTGATACCTTTGCTTATAAAGAGGCTCCCCAAATTATCGCCTTAGAAGAAATTAGTGATTTCCTAAAAAATATTTCTCTTTCTCAATATAAATATATTTTTCTTCCCTATAAAGAAATAGGTGCCTTTTTAGATAATAAAGAACTTCCTCTTAAAAGTTATCGCTCTTTAAGTTATGAACTATTTTTTAAAAAAGGGGATTTTGATAAATACTTGCCTGCTTTGGCTATTTGGTTAATGACCGACAAACAAAAATATATTCTTCTTTTTGAATTTATGAGAGATTTAGAAAATTATATCTGCGGTAATTACCAATTTACACTACTATTTCTTTCTTCTAATCAAGTTGGTGCAGTTTATGAGATTCAAAAAATTTTTCCAATAGAATAATTGACTTTTAGCCCTTTTTTATTATTCTATTTTGAAAATGGCAAAATATGTAATAATTACGGGTGGTGTGGTCAGTTCTTTAGGAAAAGGAATTGCTACTGCTTCAATTGGCTTTTTGTTAAAAACCCATGGCTTTTCAGTAAATCCTTTAAAATTTGATCCTTATATTAATGTTGACCCAGGAACAATGAATCCCTATCAACATGGTGAGGTTTTTGTTACCGAAGACGGTGCTGAGACAGATTTGGATTTAGGCCATTATGAGAGATTTTTAGATACAAATCTTTCTAAGGAAAATAATGTTACTGCTGGACAGGTTTATCTTTCGGTAATTGAAAAAGAGAGGGAAGGGATTTTTCTTGGTGGCACTATTCAAGTGGTTCCCCATATAACTAATGAAATTAAAGAAAGGGTAAGAAAGGTGGCAAATGAACACGATGTGGTATTAGTAGAAATTGGTGGCACGGTTGGTGATATTGAAAGTTTGCCTTTTTTAGAGGCAATGAGACAATTAAGATTGGAAGAGGGAAGGGAGAATGTTTTATATATTCATTTAACCTTAGTCCCCTTTATCAAAAGTGCTAATGAATTTAAAACCAAACCTACCCAACATTCAGTGAATGAATTGAGAAGGATTGGTATTCAGCCAGATATTATTCTCTGCCGGACGGAAAGACCTTTACCCAAGGAGGCAAAAGATAAGATTGCCCTTTTTTGTAATGTTTCTAAAGAAGCGGTAATTGAAGGGATTGATACCGAAAATATCTATAAAATTCCCTTAATCTTTAAAGAACAGAAATTAGACTGGCTTATCTGTCAATATCTTTCTTTAAAAACAAAAGAGACTGGTTTAAAGATTTGGCAGGCATGGTTAGATTTTGTAAATAAATTAGAAAATCCCGAAAGGGAAATAAAAATTGCGATTGTCGGCAAATATACCTCTTTAAGGGATGCCTATAAAAGTGTGATTGAGGCGGTTAATCATGCTTGTGGCCATTTATCTTTAAAACCAAATATTAAATGGATTGAAGCAACTGATTTAGAAGAAGAAGTAAAAAGAAAAGGAAAAGAGATTTTAAAGGATTATTTTTCTGATGTTTGTGGAATAATTGTTCCTGGAGGATTTGGTTTTAGAGGGATTGAGGGAAAGATTTTTGCTATTGAGTATGCTCGAAAAAACAATCTGCCTTTTTTAGGTCTTTGTGTGGGTTTACAGTGTGCGGTGATTGAATTTTCTCGTAATGTTTTAGGATTAAAAGAAGCCAATTCTCAAGAATTTGATTTAAATACCAAATATCCGGTTATTCATCTTTTAGAAAGTCAGAAAGGGATAAAGAAAAAAGGTGGCACTATGCGACTGGGTGCTTATCCTTGTTTATTAAAAGAAGATACAATTGCTTTTAGAGCTTACCAAGCGAAAAGAATATATGAGAGGCATCGCCATCGCTACGAAGTAAATAATGAATATATAGAACTTTTAGAAAAAAAAGGAATGGTTGTAAGTGGGATTTACGAAAAAGAAAACTTAGTAGAGATTATTGAGTTAAAAGATCATCCCTTCTTTGTGGCTACGCAGTTTCATCCAGAGTTTAAATCTCGTCCTTTAAGACCTCATCCTTTGTTCCTTGCGTTTGTTAAGGCATGCGTTTCAGAATTCTAAAAATGAAAATCTTTCTTTTTAAACTACTTTTCTTTTGCTTTTTTTTCTTTTATTTTTTATTTAAAAAAATATACCGTAAAGAAATAATTGGTAATTATAATTTTTTAACAAAAAATAAAAAATTTCCTTTCAGTTATTATTTTTTAAGACTTTCTGAAAATTTGTCAACAATGATAGTGATTAATAAAAAAAATCTTTCTTTAATTTTTGACAAAATCAGTTTTTTGGGTGATAATATTATAAAGGAAAGGGGAGGAGTGGTGATTACTTTTCACTATGGTTTATATGAGCTCTTGCCTCTAATTTTTTTAAGAAAAGGGTATAAAACGGCAATCACCTATACTCCGCAAAAAAGTAAGATTTTAAATAAAATCATCTTGAAAATGAGAAAACAAAAGACTTTAAAGATTTGTGAAAATTTAAAAGAGATAAAAAAAGCCCTTTTGGATAAATACCTGGTTGGTTTTGCTATTGATAATGTTCATAAAGGAAAGTTATTTTTTTTAAAAGAACTTTTGCCAAATTTAAAAGTATTAAAAGCCCCCTTTATTATTTCTCAAATATTTTCTTATCCTCTTTATTTTATGTTGATAAGAAGGAATGGAAAAGGATACGAAGTTATTACCAAAAGAGGTTTTTCTCTTTCTTCTGTGAAAGAGGAGATAAAGAAAGATATTTTTGATTGGGTTTTATGGGGAAAATGAAAATTATACTTTTTATATTAATAATTCTTTTCTGTCAGAAGAAAAGTGAAGAAGTTATTGAAAAAAAGAGATTTCCTTCTCAGATAACCACTAATTTTGAACTTTTAGAAAGTGCTACTGGTAAAAGACTTTTTAAATTAGTTGCCAAAAAGGCATTACTTTTTGATGAAGAGAAATTGATTTATATCTATAAGCCAATTGTTTATTTTTTTGATGAAAAAGGAGGTCTTTCGGCAATTTTAGAATGTGATTCGGGAATTGTTGACCAAAAAAATTACAATCTTTTTGGTTTTGGTTCAATAGTGGTAAGAACCAATGATTCTACATATCTTTATTGTGATTCTTTGAGATGGGATAATCAAAGGCAGATGATTTTTACCAATTCTTCTGTTAAGCTGAAAAATGAAAGTGGCGAGATAGCAGGGATTGGTTTAAAAAGTGATGCTGCTTTATCAAGGGTGAGGATTTTAAAAGAAATAAAGGGAAGGACTAAGTGATCTTTGTTATTTATTTTCTTTTTAACTTTGAATTAAAAGCACCCACTACCGAATTTATTAATCGTAATGGAGAGAGGATAACTCTTTTCCCTTTAGGGGTTGAAATTTATGAAAAGGAGATAAAAGTTCTTGCTAATTATGCTGAATTTAGCCCTCAGGCAAAAATTTTCTTTCTAAGAGATTCGGTTAAGATTTTTATGGATAAAGATACCTGTTATACCAATTTAGCAATTTATAATTTGAAAATAAAAAATTGGCAAATGCCCGAAAGATTCTTTCTAATTGCCAATTTAAAAGATAAAGGAAAAATAACAATTTTAGGTGAAAATTCGCGATACGATTTAGAGAAAGAGGTTTTATTTTTGGAAAAAGGAGAGATAAAATTAAAGGAAAGGGTAAAACTTTTTGGAAGAAATATTAAGATTGACAATAAGAATAATTTTCTTTATTCTTATTTAGAAACAAAGATTATGAATTATGATGAGAAAGAAGAGATAATAAATTCTTTAAGTTGTGATACCCTTTTTTATGATTTTAAAAATGATACCGGATTGGCTATCGGTAATGTGAAATATGTTGATAGTTTAGGAGAGGTAAAAGGAGAGTTGGTTTCTTTTATTTTACAAGAGGAAATGATTAAAGAGGCCACTTTTCAAAATAGGGTTTTTCTTTCTTTCCAAAAGGAAGATAATAAGATTGAATTAGAATGTAAGAAGATAAAATTTAGATTTGATAAAAATGATTTGAAAGTTGCTTATGGTGAAGAAATTCTTCTTGGTAAGACATATTTGAAAAAGAAATGAGTTTGGTAGTGGAAAATATTTCTAAAAGATATGGCAAACGATTCGTAGTAAAAGAAGTAAATTTGGAGGTTAAAAAGGGGGAGATAGTTGGGCTTTTAGGTCCAAATGGTGCTGGTAAGACAACTACTTTTCATATAATTATGGGTTTTGTGAAACCGGATTATGGTAGAATTAGTTTTTTAGAAAGGGATATTACTTTTTTACCTTCTTATCAAAGGGCAAGATTAGGAATTAGTTATCTCACTCAAGAACCTTCAGTTTTTTTTAAGTTAAGTGTGGAAGATAATTTGAAAGGAATAATGGAGTTATTAGGTTATGAAAAAAAAGAAATAGAAGAAAGGGTGTCTTTTTTGTTAAATAAATTGGGATTAGATTATTTAAGAAAAGAAAAGGCAAAAAATTTGTCCGGTGGTGAAAGAAGAAAATTAGAAATTGCTCGGGCATTAACTATTCGTCCCCATTTTCTCTTATTAGATGAACCTTTTACTGGTATTGATCCAATTTTTCGTAGTGAAATTCAAGAGATAATTTTGAATTTAAAGAAAGAAGAGATCGGTGTTTTAATAACAGACCATAATGTGCGGGAAACCTTAGAGATTACTGATTACTCTTATCTTATTTATGCGGGCGAAATTCTTTTTTCTGGAACAAAAGAAGAATTGATTAATGATGAAAAGGTTAGAAAAGTTTATTTGGGAGAGAAATTTCGGCCATGAGACAAGAAATTAGATTGGAACAAAAATTGATTTTAACCCCTCAGCTACTTTTAAATTTAAAACTTTTAGCTTTGCCAATTTTAGACTTAGAAACGGTGATTGAGCAAGAATTGGCAACTAATCCTTGTTTGGAGATTGAGGAGGAAAAGTCAATAGAAGAGATACCGCAGGAAGAGCTAAAAACGGAAAAAGAAGATGAATTTTCTCTTGAGGATTTATTACCGGGAGAAGGTTATTCTTTTTTCCGAGATAGCGAGGAAGTTGATATTTTGGATGTTGCCAATCCGGCACCGGTTACTTCTGTGGAAGAGTTGCTTACAAAGTTAAGACAAAAAATTGATAAAGAGGATTATCCAATTGCTGAATTTGTTTGTAATAGTTTGGATGAAAATGGTTTTCTAGAGTTTTCTATAGAAGAGATTGCTCAAACTTTAGGCGTAAAAGAGGAGAGGATAGAAAGAATTATTGAGATAATGAAAAAAATCGAACCCGGGGGCATAGGTTCGCGGACTCTTAAAGAGGCGTTACTTGCCCAATTAGAATTGAAAGGTTTTGATAAAGAATCTATAGAAGTGCGGATGTTGAAGGAGTGTGAAGAGTTAGTAAAAGCTAAAAATTTTAAAAAGATTGCTGCAAAATTAAAAACTAATGAAGCGAGGATAAAGGAGGCCTTTAATAACCTTGCCAATTTAGAACCTCGGCCATTAAGAAAATATGGCTCTCAAAAAGCTGATTATGTGGTTCCGGACTTTAAAATTAAAATTGAGGGTGAAAAGGTGAGTGTTGAATTTAATGAAGAAAATCTACCGAGATTAAGAATCGCTAATTATTATAAAGAAATTTTGTTGAATCCTAAAAATTATGAAAAAGAACAGGTAGAATTTGTAAGAAAAAAATATAAGAATGCAGTAATGTTTATTAAAGCCTTGGAAGAGAGAAAAGAAATTTTGAGAAAGATAGTAGAATATATTATTGAAAATCAGAAAGATTTCTTTTTAATAAGCAGAGAAATTATTAAACCTCTTTCTATTAAAGAATGTGGTGAGAAGTTAGGTATTCATCCTTCTAATGTTTCGCGAGCAATTGCTGGAAAATATTTAGAAACTCCTTTTGGAATTTTTTCCTTACGTTCTTTCTTTTCTTCTGGTGTTGGGGAGGTTTCTAAAGCTACTATTAAAGCAAAAATAAAAGCCTTAATTGATAATGAAGATAAAAGTAATCCGTTAACAGATGATGAAATTGTTAAGAAATTAAAAGAAATAGGAATAAATATAAAAAGAAGGACAGTAGCAAAATATCGTCAAGAATTAAATATTCCTAAAACTAGTGAAAGAAAAAATAAATAATGGTAATCGGTACTGCCGGCCATATTGATCATGGTAAATCGGCCTTGGTAAAAGCCCTTACCGGTTACGATCCTGATCGTTTAAAGGAAGAGAAAGAAAGAGGAATGACTACTGATTTAGGTTTTGCTTTTTATAATGATGAAATTGCGATAATTGATGTGCCTGGTCACGAAAAATTTATCCGCCATATGGTTGCGGGGGCTTATACGATAGACCTGCTACTTTTAGTAATTGCGGCTAATGAGGGAATAAAACCACAGACAATTGAGCATCTTAATATTGCTAAATTATTAGGAATTGAAGAAGGGATAATTGTGTTAACTAAAAAAGATTTAGTTGATGAAGAACAAATAAGAAATTTAACAAAAGAGATTGAAGAATTTTTAAATGAAGAGGATTATCTTAAAACCGCTCCCATAGTTTCTTTTTCCGCAATTACTAATGAAGGATTGGAAGATTTAAGAAAATTAATTGATGAAAAGATTAAAAAGATTAAACCGAGAAAAAAAGAAAGGGGAATATTTTTTATGCCTATTGACCGGGTGTTTACTATTAAAGGTTTTGGAACAATTATTGCTGGTACTATTCTTTCTGGCGAAGTGAAAGTGGGTGATAATTTAGAATTGCTTCCTACTAAAATAATTGTTAAGGTTCGGGGTATTGAAAAACACAAGAAAAAAGTATCTATAGCAAAAATTGGTGAACGAGCAGCTTTAAATCTTTTAGGGATTGAAAAAGAGAGAATTGAAAGAGGTGATGTTTTAGCCACTCCTAATATTTTTGAACCGACTTTAAAATTAATAGGTTATCTTAAAATCTTAAAAAATGTGCCCATTTCTTTTAAGAAAAGAAGTGTTGTAAAATTTCATATTGGGACAAAAGAAACTTTGGCAAAGGTTAATCTTTTAGAAAAAGAGGAATTAAAACCTGAGGAAGAGGGGTTTGCTATTTTTTATTTAGAAGAACCAGTAGTATGTAATCCTTATGACCCATTTATTATAAGAAATTTTAGTTTAAATATTACGATAGGTGGAGGTTTTGTTTTAATTCCTCAGATGCCTTTTGAAAAAATTGATAAGAGAGATATTGAAATTTTTAAAAGGATAGCCTCAAAAGATGAAAAGGATAAAATTTTAGGCTTTATTCAGTTTAAAAATTTAAAAGGGATTAAACTAGAAAATTTACAATTATTTACCGGAATTGAAAAAGAAAATATTTTATCCATACTTGAAGATTTGGTAAAAGAAAATAAAATAATAAAAATAGAAGAAAATTATTATCCGCAAGAAGAATATAATAACTTAAAGGAAAAGTTTATAAAAATCATAGAGGAATATCATAAGAATTTTCCTTATAAAAAAGGTATAAAGGAAGAAGAATTAAGAAGCCATTTTGATTATTTAGATAAAAATTTGATAGGAAAAATTATAAATGATTTAATCTCAGAGAAGAAAATAATAAAAGTATCTTCTTTTTTAAGTCTTTTTGATTATCAAATAAAATTGAGCGAAAAAGAAAAAGATTATTTAAAAAAGATTGAAGAAGAATTTTTAAAGAGAATTTTTTCTCCTCCCGATTTTTTAGAAATAAAAGATCTTTTAAAAATTGAAGAAAAGGAATTAAAAAAACTTTTTACTATTTTGTTAGAAAATGAGATACTTTTTAAGATAGAAGAAATTTATTTTCATTATAAAAGTATTGAAAAAGCATATGAAATATTAAAAAATAATTTTATGAAGAAACCCATCACCGTAAGTGAATTTCGGCAGCTTTTAAAAACAACTCGCAAATATGCTTTACCCTTACTTCATTATTTTGATAACAAGGGAATTACTGAAAGAAAGGGAGAAGTCCGTTATTTAAGATTATGAAAAAAAGAGTTCATATTTTTGTTAGTGGTTTAGTTCAAGGAGTTTTTTATCGGGATTTTACTAGAAAGCAGGCAAAAAGGTTTAATATTTTAGGTTGGGTGAGAAATCTCTTAGATGGTCGAGTAGAAGTCGTTGCTGAAGGAGAGGAGGAAAATATCAAAAAATTTATTGAAGAATTAAAAAAAGGACCACCAGCCGCAAGAGTGGAAAGTATAGAAGTTAAAGAGGAGGAACCAACTTTAGAGTTTGATGATTTTGAAATAATTTATTAAATATTGACTTTTTAAAAAGCTTTCTTATAATTGCTCCTATGAAAAGAAAGGGTACAGAGTATATTTTTAGTGGATTGATTTTAATTGTTATTGGTTTGGTTTTTTCCCTACGGCATTTAGGAATAATTTCTTATAATGAGTGGTGGGCTTACTTACTTTTAGGCTTAGGAGTAGTCTTTTTTATTGATGCCTTACTCCGAGCAATAATTCTTAAAAAAGGAATTATTGGTAGGATTATTGCGGGAGCAATTCTTTTTATTATTGGTATTGGAAGGCTTATCTCTTTG
>JANXBG010000005.1:57608-74859 GCA_025060715.1 Caldifarciminota bacterium
TCTTAAAAAAGGAATTATTGGTAGGATTATTGCGGGAGCAATTCTTTTTATTATTGGTATTGGAAGGCTTATCTCTTTGAGGGGTTGGTTTTCTTATTTTATTTTAATTATTGGGTTAATTCTACTTATTTTAGGGATAAAAAACTTAGTTAAAAAAGAATATATTGAAACTTCTAAATAATGGAAAAGGAAAAACAACTTGTTATAGGAATTGTGAGAACCAAAGAAGTTTTAGAATATTGTAAAGATAAAAAATATATTCCAAAGTTAAAGAAGGTGATATTGCTATTATATATGATGTAAGAAATGATAGACTACTTTATGGCTTTGAAGTAAAGTCACCAAAAAAGTTAAACCTTTTAAATATAAAACTTTTGAGTTTGATTTAGAAATTCCCTTAAAATTAACAGAAGAAGAGATTAAAGAGATTCCCAATGGAAGAAAAATTCTTGAAAAAGCAGGTGTAACTTTTGGTAAAAAAGGAGCTCCGGAACCTCGAGTATATGAAAGCAGCCGACAAAATATTTGAAAACATAGAAACCTCAAAGGTTGTTTACATTCTTAGTATAGGAGAGGAGGACGAAAATTGGGTAAAAGAAGTATTAAATATTTAAGAAATAAGATATATCTTATTTAGTCTGGTGAAAAAATATGAAAATTCGCAATTTCTTTGAAAATAGAGTTAAAAAAAATTTGAGAGAGTGGAATATCGACGACCCTCATCCTTTAGAAAATTGTCTTTCTACATGTCGTAAAGTAAAAGAAAAAGTAATAAAGGAAGAAAATTTCAATCAGATAATAATAAA
Source organism: Caldifarciminota bacterium (assembly GCA_025060715.1). GTDB lineage: Bacteria > Hydrothermota > Tepidihabitantia > Tepidihabitantales > DTDR01 > DTDR01. The sequence goes on from JANXBG010000005.1 coordinate 58,415, forward strand.
CTTCGGTGGTGGCTCTAAAATTCTTTCGCTTGCTTTATTTTATGTTATTTTTGAAGAATTTTGGGAAAAGGATGACGTAAGTAATATACCTCTGGTTGTCTATTATACTTATAAGGATGGTGAAAATATCGTAATAAAGAATGTTCCGAGTTTATGTGGGATGATACAATAGAATTTACTTTAGGAAGTTTAAAAAAATTGTGATTATGGACGCGCCAAAATGCTTGCTGATGAACTTCCAGAAAAAAGAAACTGGGGATTTATTAAATATGCTACTTATAGGCTATGTGATTGGCATGAGTTTCGATATGAAAATAAATGGAAAAAAGAAATTGATAGGTTTATTACGAAGACGTTAAAGGAAAATATCCCAAACTTTGTGAAACTATAGAAAATTTAGAAAAGATAGAGCAGGAAGTTACAAAAACTATAGAAATTATCAAGCATTTATTAGAAAAAAGAGAAAAAGATTTTCTACTTTAGACCAAATGAAATTAATTGTTGTTGATGTTTTGGAGAATGCTTCAAGAAAAATGAAAAATAAAGAGTATAATGAAGTGATTCTTCTTTCTTATCGGGCTGCCGAAGCAGCAGTTCAAGCAAACTTGTTTGAGCATAAAATTAATTCTTGGGAAGAAAATGAATATAGTTTTAAAAATGGATTTGATAAAATTAATTGATTAGAGAATAATAAATTCAAAGATATAGAAAATGATGTAAGAAATTTAGCTGGTTTAAGGAACAAGTTAATGCTTGTTCATGGCTTCTTGATCTACGAAGAAAAAAATGTTAAGGATGCTATAAATTATGCCGAAAAATTTGTAAAATTTTATTAGGAATAGATAACGAGGAAATGGAGAAATTAAAAAGAAAAGTAAGGTATGAGATAATAGATGAAAAATGATAAGAAAAATCAGATTTCTCTTTTATGTTATTTATTTAACTGATAAAGATATATATTTTCCCACAGATAAAATATGGCTTTCTGAAGAAGAAGGTTATTGGAAAAAGAATACAATTTATATTTATACCCGAAATTCTTCTTCTGGAAAAAATGGGCTATTTTTATTCATGAGTTGATAGAAATGATTTTAGAAGAAAAATTTAAAATCCTTCATAAATTTTCTCATCGGATTGCTAATCTCTTTGAGTTCATATTTACCGTTGGTAAAAATCGAAAATACTTTTAAGAAAATTTTAAAGAAAAACTTATTAATTTCTTTGTAGTTGTTTTAAGCAAAGATGCTTTTTCCTTATTATCTTCTAATGACTGATAAAGATTAAAGTTTATACTATCTACTATACAGCCCCTTTTTTAATAAAAAGAATATTCCTGAATCCTTTAGTATCTCTTTTTTCTTAACATTTTGATAGATATTCTTTAACATACATATTTTTCCCCTCTATACTGTATAGACAAAAGAATATCCCAAAAGGTTATTACTTTTTAATTTGACTTTTAGATTTTTTTTTATTAAAATTACTAAAAATGAGAAAAAATAAATTAATTTTAATTACAAAAATTTCGCTTGACGAAAGGATAAAATTTTGCTATATTTATATATAAGATAAAATTGCTCTTTGAAAATTGGGAAGTGTGCCTTGAATGAAAAGTCCCCATAATTTTTCGCATGGAGGGTTTGACTGTGGCCCAGGACTAACGCTGGCGGCGTGTCTTAGACATGCAAGTCGTGCGGGCTGGATAATAGTAGCAATACTATTATCCAGTCAGCGGCGAACGGGTGAGTAATACAAGAGTAATCTGCCCTTGGGAGGGGGATAACAGGTCGAAAGGCCTGCTAATACCCCATATAATCCTCAGGACGCATGTCCTGGGGATGAAAGGTGGCCTCTGGTTTTCCAAGCTACCGCCCAAGGAGGAGCTCTTGGCCTATCAGGTAGTTGGTGGGGTAATGGCCCACCAAGCCTATGACGGGTAGCCGGCGTGAGAGCGTGACCGGCCACACGGGGACTGAGACACGGCCCCGACTCCTACGGGAGGCAGCAGTCTAGAAAATTGGGCAATGGGCGAAAGCCTGACCCAGCGACGCCGCGTGGGGGATGAAGGCCTTCGGGTCGTAAACCCCTGTCGTGAGGGACGATGTCCCTTTTGGTGAATAACCAAAAGGGATGACGGTACCTCAGGAGGAAGCCCCGGCTAACTACGTGCCAGCAGCCGCGGTAAAACGTAGGGGGCAAGCGTTGTCCGGAATCACTGGGTGTAAAGGGTGTGTAGGCGGGTCCAAAAGTTGGCTGTGAAAATCTTTGGCTCAACCAAAGAATTGCAGCCAATACTTTGGACCTAGGGGACAGGAGAGGCCAGCGGAACTCCCGGTGTAGCGGTAAAATGCGTGGATATCGGGAGGAACGCCGATGGCGAAGGCAGCTGGCTGGAATGTTCCCGACGCTGAAACACGAAAGCTGGGGGAGCAAACAGGATTAGATACCCTGGTAGTCCCAGCCCTAAACGATGTGGACTAGGCGTTGGGGGTAACCCCAGTGCCGAAGCTAACGCGTTAAGTCCACCACCTGGGGACTACGGCCGCAAGGTTAAAACTCAAACAGATTGGCGGGGGCCCGCACAAGCGGTGGAGGATGTGGTTTAATTCGATGCTACGCGAAAAACCTTACCTGGGCTTGACATGCGGGTAGTAGGAGCCCGAAAGGGTGACGAGCGGGAATTTTTCCCGCAGCCCGCACAGGTGCTGCATGGCTGTCGTCAGCTCGTGCCGTGAGGTGTATGGTTAAGTCCCGCAACGAGCGCAACCCCTGCCCTTAGTTGCCACCCTATCCGATAAGGATAGGAGCACTCTAAGGGGACTGCCCGGGTTAACCGGGAGGAAGGTGGGGATGACGTCAAGTCAGCATGGCCTTTATGCCCAGGGCTACACACGTCCTACAGTGCCCGCTACAACGGGACGCGAACCTGCGAGGGGGAGCAAATCCCTGAAAAGCGGGCATGGTTCGGATCGCAGGCTGAAACCCGCCTGCGTGAAGATGGAATCGCTAGTAATCGCGGATCAGCATGCCGCGGTGAATACGTTCCCGGGCCTTGCACACACCGCCCGTCAAGCCATGGGAGTCCGCAATGCCCGAAGTCCCTAAGGTAATATTAGGGACGAAGGCAGGGCGGATGACTGGGGCTAAGTCGTAACAAGGTAGCCGTACGGGAACGTGCGGCTGGATCACCTCCTTTTACGAGTTAACTTTCATTCAAGGCACACTTCTTTTTTTTATTTTCTGAACTTATATCAAATTTAAAACTTTTAATATACTTACGAATTATAAGGTTCCAATAAAATATCAAAATAGTGTGATAAATTTTATCCAATTAAAATAGAAATAACTTTTAAAAATTTACTGTTAAAAGGAATTATAGAATTCTTTATCGTAAGTTTTATAAAATATTTCTGTTTTTTTATATTTTTCTGTCTTTTTGGTACCCTTTTTTAAAAATAGTTATATCTTTTTATTAAGTAGTCTTAATTTATGAAATTTATGAAGATTAAACTACAACACCTTCTTTTTCTAACTCTTCTACACTTTTAACCAAATTACATTATTAAAAGAAGCAAAACAAAGAATTTTTCTCTTATTGAGAGAAAAAAAGTCTTTTGGTAGATTAATAATCTAAAAAACCTAAATTTTTGATATAATTTAGTTCTTAAGATTGTTTTATCAAGAATATTTTTTTCTTCTCAATTAGTTTTTTTAATGTAATTTTGATAATTTTTTCTTGAATTTCTTTTGGAGTTCTTCTTGATGAATTATAGGGTTTTATCAACAGTTTTTAACTCTCTTTACTTTTTTCTTCTTATTCATTTTCTTAAAGTGTTTGTTAGTTTAAAACATTAGTGTCCTTTTTACTTTCTAATTTCTTTTATTCTTTTAAGAAATCTAAAATAATAAATTGACTTCTTTTAAAATATTTTTTAAAATTAAATTATTGAGTATTATGGAAAAAATTTTTGAAAGAGAAGTTTCGTTTAAAATGAAAGGATTAAGATTGGATAAATATTTAATAATTTCTGGGATAGGCCTTTCTCGCACGCAGGTAAGTAAATTGATAAAGGAAGGTAAGGTTTTAGTGAATGATACAAAGGTAAAACCAAGTTATCAAGTTCAACCTAATGATAAAATTAAAGTTTTTTATGAAGCTAAAAAGGAATTAAAAATCGAGCCCGAAGATATTCCTTTAACAATTGTTTATGAGGATGATGAGATTATTGTAATTGATAAACCACCAGATATTATTGTTCATCCTGCTCGCGGTCATAGTTCGGGAACTTTAGTTAATGCCCTCTTATATCATTGCCGAACATTACCAGAGGGGAAAAATTCAAAAATTCGTCCTGGTGTGATTCATCGTTTAGATAAGGATACTACCGGACTTTTAGTATTTGCCAAAACAGATTCGGCTCTCTCTTTTTTAGGTAAAGAATTAGAAAAAAGAAATTTTAATAGAGAGTATTATGCTCTTGTTTGGGGAAAATTACCTTTTAAAAACGGAGTAATTGAAGCACCAATTGGTCGTAATACTATTGACCGAAAAAAAATGGCAGTAACTCCTTTTAATTCTAAAAAAGCAATTACCAGTTTTTCGGTGGTTAAAGAATATCCCCTAGTCTCTTTATTGAAATTAAAACTTTTAACTGGTAGAACCCATCAGATTCGAGTTCACTTAGACCATTATGGCCATCCAGTAGTGGGCGACCCTAATTATGGAATAAATTATTATCAAAGATTTATTGAAAATGAAAAAGATTATAAGCTAGCAAAAGAGATAATAAAACGAGCAAAAAGACAAATGCTTCATGCCTATCTCCTTGGTTTTATTCATCCCAAAACAAAAAAATATATTGAATTCATTTCCGATTTACCGCAAGATTTTAAAGAACTACTTTTATTTTTAGAAAGTCATGGAAGTTAAAGATTTAATAATTGTTGAATCACCAACAAAGGCAGAAACAATAAGAAAAATTTTGAAAAATAAATATGAAGTTATTGCCTCAAAAGGTCATATAAAAGATTTACCTAAAAGAAAATTAGGAATTGATTTGTCTAACTCTTTTGAGCCGACTTTTATTATAATAAGAGGTAAAGAAAAAATAATTAAAGAATTAAAGAAAACTGCCGAAAAAGCCAAAAGAATTTATTTAGGTTGTGATCCTGACCGAGAAGGTGAAGCCATTGCTTATCATATTTTTTCAATAATTAATAAAAATCATAAGGATATTAAAAGAATTCTTATTTATGAAATAACCAAAGAGGGAATCGAAAAAGCCTTAGCCAGTCCTCAAGAGATTGATATGAACAAGATAGCTTCCCATAAGGCACGAAGAGTAGTAGACAGATTGGTCGGTTATTTAGTGAGTCCTCTTCTTTGGAAAATTTTTGGAAAGAAGAACCTATCTGCCGGACGGGTTCAAACAGTGGCTTTAAGAATCCTTTGTGAAAGGGAAAAAGAGATTGAGGAGTTTATTCCCGAAGAATATTGGCTAATTTTTGGTAATTTTGAAAAGGAAGATAGAAAATTAATAAAAGGTTTATTGAAAAAAATTGATGATAAAGAGATTGAAATAAAAAATGAAAAAGAGGCTGAAGAAATAAGTAAGGAAATAAAAAAGATTGAGCAGTTTTTTATTAAAGAAAAAAAAGAAAAATTAAAATATTATGAACCACCACCACCTTTTATTACTGCCACTTTGCAACAAGAGGCAGCAAAGATATTAGGCTTCTCCTCTAAAAAAACAATGGTGATTGCTCAGAGGTTATTTGAAGGCATTCAGTTGAAAGACGAAATGGTTGGTTTAATTACTTATCCTCGAACCGATTCCTTTCGGATAAATGACGATTTTTTAAAAAATATTAGAAATTATATCGTAGAAAATTATGGCGAAGAGTATTTAAATAAAGAGATTAGAAGATTTAAAGAAAAAAAATTTACCCAAGGTGCTCACGAAGCAATTAGGCCTACCGATTTAAAAAGAAATCCTGAATTGATAAAGGAATATTTGACAAAAGATGAATACGAGCTATATAGATTAATCTATCTTCGCACCTTAGCAACCCAAATGGTGCCAGCCATTTATAAAGAGGTAAAAGTTGAAATTTGTGGAATTAAAGATAAAGTCTACTCCTTTGAGAGTGAAGGACTTTTAAAAGTTTTTGAGGGTTATGAGAAAATTTATTATGAAGAAAGAAAGGAAAAGCTTATTGCCAAAGTAAAAGAAGGAGAAGTTTTAAAATTAAAAGAGCTTATTAAAGAACAACATTTTACTCAACCACCACCCCGTTATACCGAAGCCACTTTAATAAAAAAATTAGAAAAACACGGGATTGGTCGACCCTCTACCTATGCGGTAATTGTGAGTACCCTTTTTGAAAGAAAATATGTTAAAAAAGAAAAGAAAACCTTATATCCTACAGAATTGGGCAAATTGGTTAACGAAATTTTAATTCCTCGTTTTCCTGATATATTTAATATCAATTTTACTAAATTGATGGAAGAAAATTTAGATAAAATTGAAGAAGGAGAAGAAGAATGGATAAGGGTTGTTGAAAAATTTTACGAGCCTTTTAATAAAGATTTGATAAATTTTGAAAAAAATATTGAAGATTTAAAAAAAGAGATTTTAAAAGAGCTTGATGAAGATTGTCCCATTTGTGGTAAAAGATTGAAAATCCGTTATGGGAGATACGGAAAATTTATTGCCTGTCTTGATTATCCTGAATGTTCTTATGTAAAAAAAGATTTAAATTATTTAGATGAAAATTGCCCCCTCTGTGGAAAAAAGTTAGTTTATCGGAAATCTCGTTTTGGAGATTTTGTGGCCTGTTCAGGATTTCCTCACTGTAATTACATAAAAAAAGATGATATTAATAATAATTCTTAATCTTTTTTCCTTACCTATTGAAAAAGTAATTTTTCAAGGTAATAGAAGTTTTAAAACAAAAAATTTAATGGAAATTTTGCCTTTTAAAATAAAAGAAGAATATGATGAAGAAATAATAATAAAAGGGGAAGAAAGATTAAAGAGATTTTATTGCCATAATGGATTTATTTTTACTCAAATTAAAACGCAAATTGATACCATCAAAAAAGGGATAATCGTTAAATATATTATTGAAGAAAAGGAGAGACCAAAAATTAGGGAAATAAATTTTTATGGAGTTGAAAAAAAAGAAGTTCTTAATCTATTCTCCTTACCAAAGTTTTATGAGCCCCAAAAAATTGAAGATATAAAAAATAAATTACTTAAATATTTTAAAGAAAATGGCTGTTATTATATCACTGTGGAGTATGATACCTTGTTGAGAAATGAAGAGATTATTATAAATTTTTATATAAATAAAAAATTGCTTTGTTATTTTAAAAATATTGAACTTAAAGGAATAGATAATATTCGTCCAAAAACAATATTAAGACTTCTGGAAATAAAAAAAGGAGATAGATTTTCACAGAAGAAAATTGAAAGGTCCTTAACCAATCTTTATCAAAGCAATCTTTTTAATAAAATCTATTATCTTTTAATACCTGACAGTATTTATCCCGAAAGTCTAAATTTGGTTTTTTATTTTTCTACCCAAAAAACAAGGAGTTTAGGATTTGGTTTTGGTTATACCTTTCCTCCTTCCCGTTTGCTTTTTTCTTTAGAAAATAGTTATTATAATTTTCTTAACCGAGGTCAAGAACTAAAACTTATTCAAGAATTTAGTCCAGCCATAAATTTAAAAGAAGCCAATTTTAATCTTCGTTTATTTTATCAAGTACCTTTTTTAGGAATGAGAAAAATAAACTTCTTTTTTAGCCCTTTTTTAATTTATGAAAAAAAGAAAAAGGAAAAGAAATTAGAAATTGGTGAAGAGGTTGGTTTATATTATGACCTAAATAAATATTGGCAGATAAGCCTTTATAATCGAATAAAAAAAATCTATTTCATTGAAGATGAGAAGATCACCAATTCTTTTATTATCAAAAATGTTTTTGATACCCGCAATGATTATTTTTCACCCGAAAGGGGTACCTATTTTTCACCGGTTATAGAAATTGCCGGTGGTTTATTAAGAGGGGATAATCACTTTTTCCGAATTTATGGAGAATTACGTAATTTTTGGAAAATAGTTAATTTTTTAATTTTTGCCCAAAGAGTTTTTTTAGGAAAAATTATTCCTTATGGAAAAACTTATGAAATTCCAACTTATGAGAAATTTCTCTTGGGTGGCCGTTATTCGTTAAGAGGTTATTTAGATAAAGAATTTTCCTTAAATAAAGTTTTTTATCAAAATTTAGAATTTCGCTTCAAAATTAATAGACTTTTTGGTTTTCTTTTATTTTTTGATTGGGGAATAGTTAATAAGGATATTAAAAGAAGCTGTGGCTTAGGGATAAGAATTTTTACCCCTATCGGTCCTTTACGAATAGATTACGGAAATAAAACTACTGAAATTTTTCGAAGGTTTGGTAAGATTTATTTAGGCTTAGGTAATGTCTTTTAAAAAAGGATATTTTATTTTTATTTTAATACTCCTCTTTTTTTCAATTGGTTATTTTATTCTTTTTTTCACAACTAAAAATTATCTATTACCAAAATTACTGAAAGGGATTGGTGTAAAAGAAATTAAAGAGGTAAAATTATCTTTTCTTTTTAATCAGATTGTTTTGTCAAAAGGAAGAAGTGATTTTTTTGATTTTGAGAAGATAGAAATAAAATTTAACCCTCTTCTAATTTTTAAAAGAAAGATTAGTATTGAAAAGTTTATTTTAGAAAAATTAGCGATTAAAGTTAAAGAGGAGGAGGCGGAAAAAGAAAAAAGAAAAAGGGTTACTTTTATTTTACCCATCTTTTTAAGAGAAATAGAAATAGAAGAAGCAATTTTTCAAGATTTAAATTTCAGAAAAGAAAAATTGGGGTTGAGAAATCTAAAAATCAATTTAAAAGGAATTTTAAAAAAAGAAGAAATAAAGGTTGAGGTTGATAAAATTTCGGGCGAAATTTATTATGATAAACATAATTATAATTTTTCTCTTTTTAAAACTGAGTTAGAATTTAGTAATGGAAAATTTCTTTTAACCAATTTGAATTTAAAAATAAAAAATTCCTTTTTTTATGGAGAATTGATTTATAATTTAAAAGAAAATGGTTGGGAGATAAAAATAGATAGTTCTTTTTTAAATCTTAAAGATTTCACCGATTATGAAGGGGAAGGAAAAATTAAAGGAAATTTGATAGTTAAGGATAATAAATATAATGGTAAAATAGATATTTTCTTTAAAAAGGCAAAGATAGTGAAAGAGATTGAAAATTTAGAGGCAGAATTGAATTTTGCTGAAAATTTAGTTTTTTATCAATTGACCGGAAAGATATTAGGCTCTTCCTTTAAAAGTAAAGGAAAATTTGATTTAAAAGACTTCTCTTATAACTTAATTGCTGAAATCTTTAATTTAGAAAATCTTTTGCCTTTGAAAATTGAAAAAGGAAAATTAGTAATTAGCGGAAAAAAGTTGGTTTTAATCAACTTTAAATTTGATTTAACTTTTCTTGATAAAAGGGTTTCTTTCTTAAAAGGTGAAGGAGATTATCAAAATAAAAAAATTTTTATTAAGAATTTGATTGGCAAAGGAACGGAGATTGATTTCTTCTTAAAAGGAGAAGCAGATAAAGAAAAAATAGTTATCTTAACAGAAATTTCTAAACTTCCCTTAGAAATATTTAACAATTTCTTAAAAAATAAATTTAAAGGAATAATAAAAGGAAAGGGTGAGGTTATTTATGGAAAAAAATATTTTTCTCTAAAGGGTGATTGGCAGATAAAGGATTTCTATTTTGAAGAAAGGGGTTTATCTTTTAAAGATTTTAATTTTTTAGGCAATTTTTCTTTAAAAGAAAGGATAGCTTTAAAAGGAAAGATAGATTTTAAAGAATTGAAAACCCCTTTAATCTCCTTTGATTCCTTAATACTTTCTTCTTTTGATGATTTTCAACTACTGGCAGTTTTTAATAACTCCTTATTTAAAGCAAGAGGTAGTATTCTTAGTGATTTAAAGGATAGTTTTTTATTTTCTTTAAAAGAATTGGAATTTATTTTTAATGGCAATAACTTTTTAAATCAAACACCAATAACTATTGGAATAAAAAAGAATAGTTTTAAATTAGAAAATTTTAATTTAAAATATTGCGAAGGAGAATTAATTTTTGATTTAGAAAAGAAAGGAGATATTTTAAAATTAAAAAGTGAAATAGAAAATCTTGCTTTAGAAAATCTCTTTTTAATTAAGAAAAGAAAAGAAAAACTTTTTGGTAAACTAAAGGGTCAAGTCTTTTTAACTTATGATTTGAAAAACAAATATTTAAATAATTTTCTTTTAAATACTAAAATTTTTGATTTTCAATTCCAAAATATTGTGTTTGATTCCTTAATTGGTAATTTTTCTTTAAAAGGGGAAACAATCCTTGTAAGAAATTTTTCTCTTTTTAAAGAGGGTAAAAATTCCGAAGTTTATGGTTTTTTAATTTTTGATTTTGGAAAAAGGGAATTGGTTAGTCAAAATCTAACAATAGAATTGAAGGATTTTCCTAGTGAGATTATCTTTTTTATTCCTAATATTTTAACTGTGAGAGAGGGAAAGTTTAACGGGAGATTAATTTTGGTGGGGAATTTAAGAAATCCCTTAATGAGAGGAAGAGCCGATTTATCTGGGGGTGAGATAATTTTAAAAATTCCGGAAACAAAAATAAAAGATGTTTCAGCAACAATTATCTTTTCGGAAAAGGAGGTTATCTTTTACCAAATTTTAGGAAAAGTAAAGGATGGTGAAGTTTTAGCTAATGGTTTTATTAAGTTTGGTGAATATTTTAAAATTGATACCTTATATAAGGATATAAAATTTAATAACCTGCCAATCACCTACCAAAGAGATTTTTTGGGTATTGTTAAGGGTAACCTTTCGCTCTCTTTTAATAAAAGAAAATATTTAAACATTATTAGCGAAGCAGAAATTAAAGAAGCTTTAATCACTATTCCTTTTGGAATAAAAAAGGGGGATGAAAAGAAAATGCCTGATACCTTATTAGAATTGGATTTAACTTTTAAGGGTGAAAAGAATATTTGGTTAAGAAATAAAAATGCCGATGCCGAATTGGCGGTTGATTTTAATATAAAATTGAAAAAGGGAGAGTTTATTTATACTGGCAGGATTAATACTAAGCAAGGATATTTATATTACTTAGGAAGAAGTTTACAATTAGAGAAAGGCGAGATAGTTTTTGAAAATATTTCTCAATTTAATCCAAGACTTTCTTTAATCGGTTTTCTATTAACTAAACCAATAGCTTTTCAAAATAGAAGGGAGCGGTTTAAAATCTTTTTGGAAGTTAGTGGTTATCTCTCTTCTCCTAATTTTAATCTCTATTCGGAGCCACCTTATTTAAGCCAAGAAGAAATGATTAGTTATTTAGGCTTGTCTTTTACACCCGAAGAATTAAAAAATTGGGAAGAGAAGGATATCTTTTTAGATATTTTACAGGATAGGATATTATCCTACTTTGAGAGAGAGACTTCTCAAAGATTGAGAAAATATATTGGTCTTGATTATTTTCGGTTAGAAACCAGTTTTCGGGGTGAACCTTATTTAAGATTATCGGTTGGTAAATATCTAGGAGAAAAGTTATATTTCAGTTATACCCACAGCTTTATTGAAGAAAAACAGGATGTCTTTCGGGCAGAATATTATCTCAACGAAAATCACCAGATAATTGGTGAGAGAAATGAGTTAGGTAAGACAGTAATCAAATATCTTTTCTATTTCCGATTTTAAATGGTTTGTGAAATAGCAATTTTAGGTCTCTCTTTAAAACCTTTAGATTATCTTCTCTCCGAAAATCTTTTAAAGGAGATTGAGATCGGTTCTTTAGTAAAAATTCCATTAAAGAAAAAGGAGCATTATGGTGTAGTTGTTGGTTTCAAAAAAGGGAACGGAGAAAAAGAGTTAAAAGAGATAAAAGAGGTAATAATAAAAAATTTTTTGCCCAAAAAATTATTAAGATTGATTAAAATAACTGCCCGTTATTATTTCTTAGAGATTAGTGATTTATTAAATTATATCTTACCAAAGGGTTTAATTAAAGATTTGCTCAAAGAGAAAGAGGAGTTTCCCTGTGAGGAGGAGAAAAGAGAGAAAAGGATAATTCCTTATCTTTTTTGGCAATATCCCGATTTTGCTCTCTTTCAAAAAACTTTTAATATTATCTTAAAATTGATTAAAGAGAATAAGAGTGTTTTATTAATCTTTCCTACCTTTGAGATTTTAAATAATTATTATCAATTCTTTTTAGAAAATTTTCCAAATAAAGAGATAAACCTTTATCAATACCATTATCAGATAAAAAGAAAAGAAGAGATAAATATTTGGAAAGATATTAGAAGGGGCAAAAGTTGCATTTTATTTTCAATAAGAAAGGGAATTTTTTTGCCCTTTTTAAATTTGGGCGGTGTTTTTCTTTTCTTTGAAGAAATGCCCCTTTATAAAGAATGGGAAAGGAAAATCCATTTTGATGTTAGAAAGCTCTCCTTTTTCCGTTCTTTTTTAGAAAATATTCCCTTATTTATTTTTACTCCCTCACCCAGTATTGAACTTTTTTATCAAATATTAAAAAAAAGGATTAAGGTTTTAAGGAAAGATAAAACTTATTTAGAAACAAAAAGAATAATAATTGTAAAAAAAGAAAAAGATAAAATTTTAACAGCACCTTTAAAGAAGTTTCTTTTCTATTTAAGAGAAAAAGAAAAGGCTTTTTTATTAATGCCGGAAAAAAGTTATAGCAAAATTATCTATTGTGAAGATTGTGGCTATTTTCCCAAATGTCCTTCTTGTCAAATTGCCCTTTCCTATTTTAAAAATCCGCCAAGATTAGAGTGTCCTTACTGTCGGTATCAGACAATCTTTGATATCTGTCCCAATTGTCAAAGTGAAAACTTCTATTATAAATATTTTGGTAAAGAGAAGTTGATTGAAGAATTGGAAAAAGAAGATTTCCCTAATAAAAAAAATATTGAAATTGGTGGTTTTTTAGATAGTCTCTCTTTAACCTCTCCTTTAGATTTTTCAGCAATTTTAGATTACGAAAATCTATTTTCCTATTTTGGGTTTTTAAGTGAAGAAAGGGTTTTACAAATCTTTATCTATCTTTTAAATAAAATTAAAAAGAATGGCTTTTTACTTGTTCAAAAAAGAGATAAAAAAGAGGATGAGTTTTTAAGATTTTTAAAAAGAAAAGAGATAGAAAAGATTTATTTCTTGATATTAAAAAAAAGAAAAGAATTAATGTATCCACCTTTTTCTAAATTATTATTAATAAAAGTGATTGGCGAAAGAGAAAAGTTAACAAAATCAATTTATAAGATAAAAGAAAATATTAAGAAGCTTTTAAATGAGAAAATAAAAGATAGTAATGAAGTTAAAATATTAGGCCCTTTACAAAAGATAAAAAGAAAAAGAAAAAAAAGGGTTTATCAATTTCTCTTAAAGATTCCGAAAAATATAAGAATTCACAATTATTTAAATTTAGAAGATTTTAAAAAAATAATTATAAAAAATTTAGAAATTGAGATTGATTTTGAGCCGATAGATATTTAAAATTATTCTTCGGGTGGTTCCTTTTTCTTTTCGTCGTCAGGATAATCGCCAATAATAACGGTAAAAAAACCTTCTGCTTCTAATTTTTTTTCAGAAAGTAAATCTTTTCCTTCAAACTTTATTTTTGCCTTTAATACCCTATGTTCTTCTAATTCAGAAAGATAGTTTTCAATATAAGAAGCGGGCATAACCAATACTTTTATCTTTTCTGTTTTTTTACCTTCTGGGTCACTGGGAATTAAAATATTACATCCTTTTTTTAACTTTTCACCTTTAAATCTATCTTCTGCTGCCAAACCCGGTGTCACATCTTCAAAAGTGATTTCATAATCGGTTAAAAGGGCAGTATAATTTCCAATAGTTGGTAAACCAATACCAAATTCGGTATAGATAAATTCAACATAAACCGAATGGTCCCAAATAACTTCTTCTTCTGTTGCTTCTTCTCCCTCGCCTATGGTATAAACATCAATTATATCAATCTTTAATGGTTTACCTCCATTTATATTTTTTATCCTCAAAGCATTCCTATGTTGGATATCACAAGCAAATAAGAGAAAGATTAATAAAAAAAGTTTAAGATATTTCATTATTCCTCCTTTTAAAATCTTATCTTTCATAATAAAAATAATAACTAAAAAAAATCTTTATGTCAATAAGATAAGAATAAATACTATACCATCTACTATACTGCCCCTTTTATAATAAAAAGAATATTCCTCTTGTTCTTTGAGAGGGGCTTTAAGGAAATATTAAAAAAGATTACTTATTTAATCAAATTTTCAACCTCTAATAGTTTCCTTCTCTTTATCAATTTATAAGCCCTTCTTAAAAAGTTTAGATAACCAGTATAAAAAGCCTCAGGGATAGGATAATCCTTTAAAAGTTCCTTTAATTTCTCTTCATATTCTAAAAGATTTTTCATCCGATAATAGTATTTATAAGTTGATTTTGGATAATACCTGCCAAAAGAAAGAAAATATTTCTTAACCATTCTCTTTAAATTTTTCATAGGATAATGCTAAATATATCAATCCTTAACTTTTCCATAATATCTTTATTTAGTCCTTTTGCTTCCCATTTATCTTCGGCAATTTTGATAAGTTTATATAGCATAATACCTTTATATTTGTTAGTAAGTCGCCATAACTCTTTGACATAGGAAAAATAATAAAAATATTGGGTTGGAATTGTCTCGGGATGGGCGTCTAAAATTACCTTTATTTTAGCATCTAAAGAGGCAAGTTCTACATATTTGGGAATAACATTCTCAATCATCTGCTCTTTTAGTTTCTCATATCTTTGTTTATTAATCTCTGGGTCTAATTTTTTAATATACTTATTTATTCTTTGATAGGCATCTCTTACCATAATCTCCTCCTTTTTAGTTTATATTTTCTTTTATATATATAACGAAAAAATACCCCCTTAGGTTAGCACTTTTTTAATTATTGACATTTTATTAAAATTGGTTATATTTATTCTAAAAATTATAGGAGAGGTGTCCGAGTGGCCGAAGGAGCACGACTGGAAATCGTGTGTGCGGTCAAAAGCCGCACCGTGGGTTCGAATCCCACCCTCTCCGTTTTATTAATAATTATCATTTTTTTCTTTCCCAATATAAGTGAGGCAGAAAAAAAGATACCAAAAAATTGGCTCTATTTAAGACTGGGTGATGTTAGTTTCGGGCCTTCTTTAAGTTATCTCAAAATTTTACCTCTTAATATTGGTTTCTCCTCACCAATTAATTTTGAAATCAGCACTACACTTATAGAGTGTGGAAGTTTAATGGATATAGATATATTAAAAGAAAAATATATCAATTGGATGAGTTTATTTCCTCTCTCTTATTATTGGGCACCTATTATTAGTTGGTCAAAAAAAAGGTCTTCAGTAATATATATCTTTTTTGAATTTTGTAAGTGGGCTTTTGATGAGGATATAACAAAGGATTATCCAGTTCTTAAAGACCTTTATTATAGAACAGGATTTGGAATAAATTATCGCTTCCTTTTGATTAGTCTTTATTTTCAAGCAGGTTTTAGTGGCTATATAGATTATGAATCTTATCAAAGAGATAGATTTAAAAACTTATTTTTTAATATTGGAATTTCATTTTTTTCTTATTGTTTTGCTTTTAATTCAAAAGAAATCTCTTCTCCTTTAATAAAACTTAAAATTTCTTTTATTGATGAAGATGGTAATAAACTCTTGTCACCAAATGAAGAAGGAAAGATAGAAGTTTATATTTCAAACAAAGGAGGATTAGCAGAAAATGTAACGATTGAAAATAGTATTTTGGAAAAAGAGTTTAAAGATAAAATAAGTTATCAGCCCTTTATTGGAATTGGTAAAATTGAAAAAGGAGAAATAAGAAAGATAGAGATACCAATAAAGATAATAGATAGATTACCGAAATCAAGTTTTACTTTCCAAATTTTATGTAATTATAAAGGCGGTTCAAAAAGAGAAGAGATAAAGATAAATAATTCTTATCTTTCTTTTGCCAAATATAAATAGGGATAGGTTTATATTATTATCTTTGGCATCCTTTTTATCTTTTATGGAGAGGTCGGTGGATATAAAGAAAAGAATAATTGACATTATTATAAAATTATAATAATTGCTATTTTGTTTTTACCCAATATAAATTGGGCATATAAATATAAGGTAAAAAGATGGTTGTATGTGGGAATAGCAGAAGTAAGTTTAGGCATTCCTTATTTTGTTGAGTTAAGAGGTCTTCCAATTATTTATGGTTTTTCTTCTCATTTTGGGGTTGGAGCAGGGGTATGGGAAGGAATGGGGA
>JANXBG010000060.1 GCA_025060715.1 Caldifarciminota bacterium
GAAAACGACCATAAGGAATATCTGCTTTGTTATCATTGTTTATATCAAAAAACCAATTATCACTATAAATCCGATAAGAATTATCATAATAACTGGTTAATAAATTTGGATAGCCAACTAATAAAACATATTCCGGTCTTATCGGCCAGTTATTATAAGCATTTATAATATAATTTTTTATTGAAGTAGCATTATTGCCACCAATCTCTGATAATTTAACTACCTTAGCAAGCACTCCTTTCTTTGTCTTCCAATCAGCAAGTTCTTTTATTGCTGGATAGAAATTGTCGTAAGTAATAATTAAATATCTCGCTCCCTCTTGAGCAAAAATGATTGTTATAAATAAAAGAAATAGTATCCTTCTCATCCTACCTCCCTTATTTGTGTAATTTCTTTCTCACTTGTAAATAAATTTAACAATCTTTTTATTTTGATAATAGAAATATATTCCTTTTTTGGTATAATTACATTTTTGACCAAGCGGATTATAAATGAATTTATCTTTAGGTAAGTGTTTAATAATAGAAAACTTATTCTCTTCTTTAATTCCAATATTAGAATAATACCAATTTCTACCACCATTGGAGGTATATAAAACAACTCTTGTGCCAACTGCACAGCCATTTAAAGAATCGGAGAAAGATATATCAAATAATGTTGAACAAGGTGGTGTTTGGGCAAGTTGCCAATTTATCCCATCTTCACTATAAATTATTGTGCCAAACATTCCCGAAGCAAATATTTTATTATTTATTCTTGTTATTGCCCTTAAATAATTTCCTGGAACACTAATATATTGCCAGTTTTCACCACCATCATTGGTATATAAAATAATTGCTGAAAAATTGGTATCACAACCACCAACAACATAGCCCCTATTTTCATCTAAAAAATATAAATCAAAGAAATCATAAATTGTATCTCTTAATAGAAGTTCCCAAGTATAACCACCATCAATTGTTTTGGCAATATATCCTTGACCTTTTCGAAAACTATCGCCTTCCGGATATCTTCCCGCACAGATATAACCTAATGTCTCATTTAGAAAATGGACACCATAAAAATCTACTTCTCCTGCGGGAAAAGGTGGACATGGTAAGATTATCTGTTGCCATTCTTCGCCACCATTATTAGTTAATAAAACAATTGCCTCACCACAAGCCGCCCAACCATAATTTCTATTTAAGAAAAAAATCCTTGTCGCAAATTTTGAGCCACCAAAACTTTGTAGAGCCCAACTTTCACCGCCATCCGAAGAATACCAAATATAACCCGCCTCACCACAAAGCCAAAGGTTTAAAGAATCTAAAGCAAAGATATCCCAAAGATACCGATAGGTAAAATTAATTGGCTCTAAAAAACTTCTTCCGTAATTTAATGATTTATGAATATAGGCACTCTCTTTCTCACAAACCCAAACATAAGGAGTTCCCTTTACCGTAGCAACACCATGATAAATCGGATAATTAATTAAACTAAATATAATTATTAAATTCATACATCCTCCATTTTGTTTTTTAAATTATCTTACTAAAATAATCTTTTTCTTTATTTTTAAATTTTTCTCTTTAATAATCAAAAAGTAAATCCCTTTTCTTAAATTCTCAATCCTCCATCGCTTGCCCGTAATATCATAGATTTCTATTTTTCTTTCTTTTTGTAAAGAAATAAGTTTTTCGGCTTTTAATATTGTTGGTAAAAATCTTAAAATATTATTTCTCTCTTTACTAACAATAAAGGTATAGGTATCCGGTGGATTGGGTGTAAATTTTATTGCTTTGTTATTTCTTATATTGCCAAAGGTTTGAGAATAATCCTTACCAAATTTTATCTCAATACCACTTGGATAATTATAAAAATCTTTCTCTCTTATCCCAATTGTTGAATAGTTATGGAATGAATCATCATCAGAAATATTTAGATATTGGAAGAGAATTATTCCGTCACCGGTTCGTGTTGGATAACTATTTATATCATAAAGAATAATTTGGAAAGTCTGCTCTTCGCCAATCTGGGGTGAGATAAATCCGTGGATATGTTTTATTCTTGACCATTGGATAATAAAACGATTATTTAAGGTATCATAATAATAGTAAACACCGGAAGAGTTTAATGTCTCCGGATGGAAATCGTCCCAGAAAATTAATAAAGATTTTTGATAAACAAAGGGATGATATATTGACCAGTTATAAAAATCAGTAAATCTTACCGAATCTAAAATCAAAACACCATTATCCGAAACAGTTATCTTTCTTATATCATCACCACAAAAACGAAAATTAAAAGCAGGAGGCAAAGAGAGCACTTTAAAATCATCATTTCTTAAATTTATCTTTGTTCCCCGACCACCCAAATTTGGGTCAATCTCTACCCAATTAAAAACCGGTCTTTCACTATAATAATAGTCAATATCTTCATAAGCATAATAGTTATAAAAACTGGGATAAGAACAGACAAAGGAATCAACTATACCCGTATTAAAACTGAATTTTAATGAACATAAAAGATTATTCTCTCGATAAAAATAGAGCATAAAAACTAATCTCCGATTTCTTGCCACATCCGAAAAGATTCTTATTCTAAAAGGAGTTTGGTTTTCCCTTTCTTCTAAAACATTAAAATCTCCATATTGACTAATTGAATCTAAAATAACAGAAGCATTACTTTTTGTTCTCAATTTACCAATAATATTATTAACCGAAGAATTGCCAATATTTTTTATTCTTAAATATAAATCCCCCTCTTCCTGCGGTTCAGGAATATTATTATTGCCATCAATAAAACGATAACTTATATAAGAGAAATTTGGATAATTAGGTAATAAATTGAAAAGGGAATAAAAGATAGAATCAGAAGAAATTATCTTTACTAATATTGATAAACTCTCTTTTTCGGGAATATTTGCTAATCTCAAAATAAATGGACCTCCTTCTTTTATCTCACCAACTCTTATCGCTCCATAATTTTTT
>JANXBG010000061.1 GCA_025060715.1 Caldifarciminota bacterium
TAGGTGTGAAATATCCAACAAAAACATTTATTGATTTTCCCAAATATTTGGTAGCAAAGATAAAAAGTTATTTATTGCCTTTTAATCTTCCTAATGAATTAATCGAGAAATATATTAATTTTGGTAAAGATTTTTTTCGTTCTTTGGTGAAGGTTTATGAAGGTAAAGAGGATGAGAAGGTTATTGATAAACTAATGGAAAAGGCAGATAAAGAGGGTTTGAGGACTTCTTTTCCTAATTATTTATCAGAAATTGTAAGTATGGTTAGAAAGAGTTTTAAAAGAGAATTAAAAAGAAGAGAGGGTGCGAAACCGATAAGTGATAAAAAGATAAGGAAGATGGTTAAGGGTTATCAAAAATATATGGAAGAATGGCTTAATATTGAAGGTGAAGCAAAAAGAATTTTTTTTAATAGAGGAATAGAAATCGTTAATATGGAAGGATATTTAAATATATTAAGAAAATACCATTCTTTAAAAAGAAAAGGTAAAGTGGGAAAGTTAAAAAAGTTTAAAGAAGATTTAGAAAAAGAAATTTCTATTAATAAATTAGATAAAAATATTGTAGAAGAATTGATCAGGGTAGTTGATAATTTCTTAGAAAAATAGTTTTATTTTCTTGCTATCAATTTCTCCTGTAGATTGCCAATTCTAATAAAATAGACACCGGTTTTAACATTAGAAAGAGGAATAGTGATTTTTTTATTAGATATTTTTGTATCCTTAGATAATTTCTCAAAAATCCGATTAAGTAAATGCTGGTTGTGATTGATAGAATCAGCCCAGCCGGTATGGACAATAAGTATTTGATTATTATTTCCTTTTGCTAATTTTGGCAAGAATTGATTTCCTCTTTGAAGAGAAGATTGGAAAGGGATCAATTACTCACCTTGGGGACTGACTTGGGCACCATGGATATTGGATTCATTAAAAAAAAATTGATGGTATTTCTAGATAACAAAATAGTTTTGGCTATTAAAAATAACAGAAGGTGTTCTTTGGATATTTTCACTTAAGGAAATTGATATTCCATTAGAGTCAAGAACAAAAGCATATCTACTTACCCTTGCACCATAAATATTAGTGGTTCTGTTGCGGTCATCTTCCCAGATAACAAAAAATTGATACTATCAAAATAACTGCTAGTAATTTTTGCCAATCAGGGACTAAAGAAATCGGAGTACCTTCAGAGTCTAAAACGACACCTGCTTGATTAATTCTTGTTCCATAAATATCCCAAGAATAATTTCTTCTTGCCAGAAAGCTAAATAATTTGTTCTACTAAAGATAACCAAAGGAAAATTTTTTCCATAACAACTAGTAGAAATTTCAATTGCTATTGAATCCAAAACAATTCCTTTTCCATTTATCCTAATTCCATAGATATTAGAAATCCTTTTATGATAATCTTGCCAAACAATTAAATAGTTTGTTCCATCAAAAGCAATTGCTGGCGAAAGCTGATTGTTGGGTGCCGGGCCATAAACAATTTTATTACTTTCTTTTTATTCAACTTATATATAATATGTTATTTGACTTTTTAAGATTTTTAAGCATAATTTTATTTATGGAAATTACAATAATTGGAACCGGGTATGTGGGTTTAACAACAGGTGCTTGTTTTGCCCATATTGGTCATAAAGTAATTTGTGTTGATAATGATAAAAGAAAAATTGATTTATTAAACCAAGGAGTTATTCCCATTTATGAACCCAAGCTTGATGAAATCGTAGAAGATGCCAAAAAGAAAGGTTTAATTTCTTTTACTACTGATATTGCTTACGGTGTGAAAAATTCTAAGGTTCTTTTTATTGCTGTTGGTACACCGCCAAAAGAGACAGGCGAACCGGATTTGTCTTATGTAGAAAATGTTGCTTCCCAAATTGGTGAATATATGGACTCTTACCGTTTAATTGTAGAAAAAAGTACAGTTCCTGTAAAGACTGCTCAATGGATAAGAACGACAATTTCTCGGTTTAATAAGAAAAAGGTTGATTTCGATGTTGCTGTAAATCCTGAGTTTTTAAGAGAAGGAAGTGCCGTTGATGATTTTTTAAATCCTGATAGAATTGTTATTGGTGTGGAAAATAAAAGAGCAGAAGAAATTTTATTAGAGATTTACAAACCGATAAAGGCACCAATTTTAGTAACTGATTTAGAAAGTGCGGAATTGATTAAACATGCTTCTAATGCCTTTTTAGCGATGAAGATATCTTTTATAAACGCAATTTCAATAATTTGTGAAAAGGCGGGCGCCGATGTGGAAATGGTGGCAAAAGGTATGGGACTGGATAAGAGAATCGGACCTCATTTTTTAAGAGCCGGTGTAGGTTATGGTGGCTTTTGTTTTCCTAAGGATTTGGCAGCCTTTGTTAAGATTGCCGAAGAACTGGGTTATGATTTTCGGCTTTTAAAAGAAGTTGCTAATATTAATGAAAAACAGAAAGAATACTTTGTTAAGAAAATTGAAAGCGTTTTATGGAATTTGAAAGATAAAAATATCGGTATTTTAGGACTTTCATTTAAACCGAATACTGATGATATTCGTTTTGCTCCGGCTTTAGATATTATTAATTTATTAAAAAAAGAAGGAGCAAAAATTAAGGCTTATGACCCAAAGGCAATGGAAAAGGCGAAAGAGGTTATTAAAGATATTATTTACTGTGATAATCCCTATGATGTTTGTAAAGATGCTGATGCGCTTGCTTTAATAACCGAATGGGAAGAATTTGCTCATTTGGATTTTGAGAAAATCAAATCTTTAATGCGACAGCCCATCATTTTTGATGGCCGGAATTTTTTAGATAAAGAAAGACTTATTAATCTAGGATTTCAGTATTATGGAATTGGAAAAAGATAACATTTTACTAAGTACCGGTGGTGCGGGATTTATTGGTTCTTATCTTTG
>JANXBG010000062.1 GCA_025060715.1 Caldifarciminota bacterium
CCAGCAGGAAAAGTGAAATTTGGTGCTTCTGACCATCTTGCTCGTTTATTGTTAAATGTGAGAAAATATACTGAAAAATATCTTTCAGCAATAAATTTTAAATTTGATAAAAAGATATTGAAAATAGTTAAAGAGGTTGCTAAAAAGAAAAAAATTAAAATTGGTGTAATTGACCGAAAAAGAGAGCCAAAGAGATATCAATCGGAAGATAAAAAATCAATGCCTTGGAAAGTTGCTTATCTTTATAAAAAATACCAAGAGATACCCCAAATATTTTATGAGACTGCTGGTTTAGGAAAGGAACCTTTGTTTGTTATTTTGGGAGAGAGACCAAAGGAAATAGTTTCAATAATCAAAGAGTTATTAAAATATCTATGATTTTATTATTTTTAATTAATTTCTCTTATAAGATTGATGGTTATTTTACTTTGCGCTATGATAAAGAAATCTATCTTTACGGTTCAGAGGTCAATTTTCGGTTTATTTTTGGTGAAGATTATGACCGATTATTAATCTTTCTCCAAATTCCTTTTACTTCCCATTTTAATCATCATTTTTGGCAACATTATGGTGACGGATATATCCATTTAAAAAGTCCAATGGGAAATTTAAATTTAAAAATTGGTAGGTTTGATATTCCCTTTTCCCTTTTGAAATATTATGATACCCATTTTCTTATCTTTCAGCCCTTATACGAAGATGCCTTAGGTTATAAGAAAAATATTGGCACTACCCTTTTTGGCTATTTAAAAGATTTTCTTTTTGATATTAATTGTTCCTTTAAAGATAAAAAATTGGCAAATCCGATTTTTACTTTAAGGTTTGGTTTAGATAAAGAGAAAATAAAAACCGGTTTCAGTTTTCTAAAAGAGAGAGAAAAATTTATTTCCTTAGATATGAACCTTATTCATCTTCTTTTTGATTTCCAAAGTGAATTAATTTATTCCTGGGATAAAAAGAAAGGTATATTTTTAACAATCAATTTTACTCCTTTTTGGGAATTAGAAACAAAATTTAGTTATAAATATTGGGAAAAAGAGAACAATTTTAATTTAGAATTGGCAAAGGATTGGGAAATTTTTGAATTGAGGGGTGCTCTTAATTATTTATTAGAAAAAGAAATTAGACCGATAATCCAATTAAATTTTAAGATATGAAAAAGCTATTTCTATTTTTATTAATATCAGAAATTATTTTTGCCGGTATATGTGTTTGGCGTAATCCGGATAAAGATATTAAAAAACTTTTTCCTAAGGCAACCAGTTATAAAAGTATTATTAGAAGATATAATAAAGAAGAGAAAGAGAAAATTGAAAAACTTATTAATAAAGAATTAGACCCGGATGAGACAGAGTTTACTTTTTATCAAATTTTTATGAATAAGAAGAGAATTGGCACAGTTCTTACTCATACTGAGAAAGGACAATATGGCGCAATTGAAGTAGTAATTGGTTTGGATAGTTTAAATAAAGTCCAAAAAGTTTTAATTCAAAGGGAAAGAGAGATAAAAAGTGAAGAGTTGCGAAGTGAAAAATTTTTAAATCAGTTTATTAATAAAAGTTTTAAGGATACTATTGAAATAAATAAGACAATTAAACCAATAAAGGGAGCCGAAAAGGCATCAAAAGCCGTTGCCTTTTCAGTTAAAAAAATGCTAATTGTCTATGAGATTTTAAAGGAGGAGAGATGAAAAGGTTGGTATCCTTAATTACTATTTTATTAATTTCTTGTCAGGTAAAAGATAAGTATGGTAAAGAAATTCCCCAAGACCTTTCACCAATTAAAATTAGAGAAATTCTTAATTCACCAACCAGTTATCAAAATAAGGAGGTTTTGGTTATTGGTAAAATTACTGCTGAATGTGGTAGTGGTTGTTGGTTTTTTATTCAAGACGAAACGGGCCAAATTTATGTTGATTTAGCTCCTTCTAAATTTGCCATTCCTCAAAGAATTGGTAAAGAGGTAATAGTTTATGGTAAAGTAGAAATAAAGCACGGAGAGCCAATGATTATTGGTAAAGGGGTAAAATTTAAATAATATGCTAATTTTAATTATCAAAAATCTTTTTAGAAGAAAAATAAGAACCTTTTTAACAATTTTGGGAATTGGTATTGCTATCTTTTTACTTTTCTCTTTATTAACTTTTAATCAGGGATATAAAAATTCTTTAATTAAAGAACTTGACTTACTTGGTGTTCATATGTTAGCCGTTCCTAAGGGTTGTCCCTATGAAGCTGCTTCTTTAATCGTTCACGGTGGAGTAATTCCTAAATATTTAAAAGAAGAAGACTTAATGACTGTGCGAAAAATTCCTGAAATTGAGATTGCTACTCCGATTTTTTTAAGTCAATTAGTAGAAGAAGATAGGATAAGTATTATCTATGGCATTGATATTGAAAGTTATTTGAAGGTCAAAAAATATTGGAAAGTTAAAGGAAGATTTTTTGAGAATAATGAAAATGATAAAATCGTTATTGGTAGTGATGTTGCCTTTCAAGAAAAATTAGAAGTGGGCGATGAAATCTATTTTAAAAAGATTAATAAAATTTATCAAATAGTTGGAATTTTGGAATATACTGGTGGGCAGGATGACGGTTTTTATTTTCTACCATTAAAAGAGGTTCAGAGGATATTTGATAAAGAGAGTTTGATAACGGCAATTGGGATTAAAGTGAAAAATTTAGAAAGAATTGACGAGGTGATAAAAAAATTGGAAGAAATTCCTGATTTACAAATTGTTACGATGACTCAAGTTTTAGGAACAATTTTAAATCTTATTGGACAGGCGAACTCTTTGATTTATACAATTATTATTTTAGCATTATTTATTAGTAGTTTGGGAGTG
>JANXBG010000063.1 GCA_025060715.1 Caldifarciminota bacterium
TATGAGCCGAAAGGTCAACCTCATAGCCAAGAGATTGTTTAAATTTACCAAATCGGATTTCCATTTCTTTTGTTGGTGTTAGACCAACATATAAATCAAAGGAATACCAATCTCGAGGAGAAATATCGTAATAAACCCTTCCGTAAAATAACTCACCATACCTTAACCGGAAATCTAAATAGGTCCTCGGAATATAAAAAGTATTACGCCGTAAAGTAGTTTTTACGGTCTCTTGCTGAGTAACCTGAAGAGTCTCCTTTGTCGTAAACCGATAACCACTAAGAATATGCATATTCAGGGTGAGCCGAAACTGGTCTTTCTGATAATCAATCGCAAAAGAAAAGTTTGTTAAAAAAATAAAAAAAGTTATTGTTATTATTTTTTTTACCAAGTTTTCTTTTCTCATTATCCTCCTTTGTTAACAATAATTATAATAAAATTTTTCTAAAAGTCAAATTCCTAAAAAGTAAAAGTAGTAAAACAATGGTAGAAGAGAGATTGATTAATTTATTAATATAATTTGCCTTTTTTCTATTTTTTTGCCTTTTCTTATATTAAGAAAATAGACACCCTTTGAAACCTTTCTACCCTTTAAACTTCTTCCATCCCATTCAATCATTTCTTTTGATAAATTATCCCATCGCCAAATAATTTCTCCAAAAATATTAGATATCCAAATCTCATTATCTGTTAATTTTGGAGATTTTAACTTAATTTTTATTGGTAGTCGGCTAATAGAAGGTAAAGAGAACTCATTTTGTAAAAATGGCAAATCCTCTTGGAGATTAACAAAAGGAACTCCTAAATAAAGTCTAATTTGTCCGTCATAAGAACCAAGTAAAAAGTCGGGTAAAGTATCATTATTCCAATAGCCAAAACCACAACGAGAACCATAAGGATAGGGTGATGGTCTAACTGGTGTGCCATCAATCATTTTTAAAGTCTCCGGTAAAGTAAGAATTGGATTTGAGTCGCTACCAATGTTTTTAAAGAAGTGGACATAACCATTATTTTCACCACAAATCAAATCTTTTTTTCCATCTCGGTCTAAATCAAAAATATAAGGATTAACACGATAAATATAAATTATTTGTCCGCCGGCCTGTAAATAGGTATAATCTTGAAACATTGGCCAGGTATCACTTGTCTGATTTAAAAATAGATAGATATAACCAGCCTCTGAACCAAGAATTAAGTCCTTTTTTCCGTCACCATTCCAATCAGTAACCGCTGGTTGAGAATTGTTACCAACATCAATAATAGTAGAATCAATAAGACGATATCGGTAATAACCAGTTAAGATAGTATCTTCTCTTATGAAAACATTGAAATAACCACTCCTATCGCCAGAAATAATATCCCATTCGCCATCGGAATTCCAATCCACAACCTGTGGAGAGGAGCCAACACATCAACCATAAGGTAAAGTTATTTCAACCCCATTTGCTCGAAGATAACTAAATCCACTAAAAACTGGCGCAGTATCTTCACCAATATTTGGATAGAAACGAATTTTTCCATAATCAAACTGACCAGTAATCAAATCCTTTTTACCATCACCATTCCAATCAAACATCAAAGGAGCTGAGTAATAACCAACATCAATCGGCACACCTTGATCAAGGATAAATTGCGGTCCACTAAAACGAAGATTTAAAGCTGATAACAACAAAAATAAAGAAGGCAATAAAAGTATGCTAATAACTTTTCTCATCTTTCTCTCCTTTTGTTAAAAACATTATAATTTATTTAAAATCAATATTATTTAATCCGGTAATTATTTTAACCAATGCTTCTTTTACTTTTTCCATTTTTTCTTTTGTGGTGATGACTCCTTTTATACAATGTTCTTTTATATCTCCCTCGTCACATAAATCTATCTTACATCTTGAGTCTTCTTCACAATCTACTTTTACGGGCAAACAAAGGGCAAAGACTTTTAATCCATATTGATGATAAATTTCTGACTCATCCGGTAAGGCTTCTTCTCGTGGAATTTTGTAAAATCTTATTTTACTTTTCTTTAAAATATTTTCTATTTTTTTTAATTCTTCTTTATTCAAATAATAGTTTTCTATTGAAACATCTTTTTTAAAGTCAGCCATTGCTGAGATATCCATAACGATTACTAACGATAATCTCTTAAAAACATCTCTTTCTTTTAAAAAATTAATCGTTTCTTTTGCTCCTTGGCAATTGTCTTCTTCATCAGGAGTAAAACTAATATAAACATTTTTGGGTAATCTATTTTCTAACATTCCTTTTAATAAAATCGCTAATGAACCACTGTTATCTAAAGTGCCAATAATTTTTTCTTTTTCTTCTTCGTAAACAAAGAAATCTTCCTTATCAAAAATAGAATCAATATGGCAGGAAATTAAAAAAGTATCATTAATTTTATCATCTTGATTATTATAAATTAAAAGATAGCCATCATCATAGATTTTTTGCCAATTAGAATCTTTTAAAATATTTTTAATTTCTATTCTTCTCTCCTCTTCAGGTAAATTTATTCTTTTTAAAATTTCCCACATATTCGTTACTATTATTATAAATAAAATTTAAATTTAAAGCAACTTTTTCTTTTTGTTAGTAATGGGCGACAAAGTCTTAAATTTTACTATTTTTAGCAGGAAAATTAAATCTTTCTGATAGGATACGATAATAAATGGGATAATGATGGGATATGTTAACTATTAATCTACATTGATA
>JANXBG010000064.1 GCA_025060715.1 Caldifarciminota bacterium
ATTTTTCTGTCAGTTCCAAGAGATAATAAACCAAAATATGAGGAGCAAATTCTTTCACCGCTTGAATAATAATATCCTTAAATTTTAGTATTGTCAACATTAAGGAGCGTTCTTCTTTTGTTTTTAAATATTCTAAATTGACATCTTCTAAAAGTTTATCAAAATCGTATCCTTTTTCTTTACCGTATCTTTCAATACTACAAATTCGGGCATAGGCATATTGAACATAAAAATAGGGATTTTCCTTTGTTGCCTTTTTAATCAGCTCCAAATCAAAGGTTAAATGTTGGGAAGGCTTTCTTAAAAGTAAGAAAAATTTTAATGGGTCACTACCAATCTCCTCTAATACTTCTTCTAAGGTGATAAACTCACCGCCTCTTTTTGACATTTTTATCTTTTCACCTCCTCTTTCCAAGGATACCTGTTGGGCAATAATTATTAAAAAATTATTGGTATCAAAACCTAAACTTTTTATTCCCGCTGCCATTCTGGGGATATAACCGTGATGGTCGGGTCCCCAGATATTAATAATTATTTCAAAACCTCTTTTTATCTTATCATAATGGTAGGCTAAATCGTTTAAAAAATAGGTTGCTCTTTTATCTTTGGTAATTAATACCCTGTCTTCAGAATCACCAAAAAGGGAACTTTTAAAAAACAAGGCTCCATCTTTTTCATAAACCAAATTTTTATCTTTTAGAATTTCTAAGATCTTTTCCCGATGTTGAATTATTGAAGATTCATAAACAAAGGAATCAAAATTTATACCAAATTTATTTAAAACCTCCTTCTGCCAAGAGATTATTTCATTTAATAAAAAAGAACGCCATTTATCTCTAGGAAGATTATTGGCCAATATTTTTTTAGCAATTTCAATTAAATATTCACCGGGGTAACCGCCTTTGGGAAATTCACTTTTTATTCCTTTTAATTCATCTATCCGGTAGACTAAACTCTTTTCTAATAAATCTATTTGGGTGCCACAATCATTAATATAATATTCAGTAAAAACGTCATAGTTTACAAACCTTAAAAGATTTGCTAAACTATTTCCATAAGCACCAGCCCTGGCTTGAACAACCGAAAGAGGACCGGTAGGATTGGCAGAAATAAATTCTAAATTTACTTTTCTTTTCTTCCCAATATTAAAGGATAAATAATCCTCAGAAAATACTTTTCTTAATTCTTTTCTTAAAAAATCAAAAGAAAAGGTAAAATTGAGAAATCCCTTACCACCAATTTCTACTTTTTCGTAATCGGTATCGGTTTTTACATTTTCTAAAAATTCTTTTCCTAGCTCTTGGACACTTTTTTTAAATTTCTTACTTAATAGAAAAAGAACATTAGAAGCGCAGTCACCAAATTTTTCTTCTCTGATAAATTCGATCTCATGACCTTCTGGGATTTCAATTTGGGCATTTTTTAGACTTTCAATGATCTTTTTACTCAGCATATCTTTTCTGCGGAGCATCACCCCATAACCTCTCTAATCCGTAAAATTCCCTTATCTCTTTTAAAAAAATGTGAATTACAATTTCGATATAATCAATCAGAATCCATTGGGCAGGATTATAACCTTCAATATGATGAGGTAAGCGTCCAAAATCGTGCTTAATTTTTAACTCAATTTCATCACATAAAGCTTGGGCATGGGGAATAGAATTAGCAGTGGCTATTAAAAAATAGTCGGCAATTGGCGAAAGCCTTCTTAAATCTAAAAGTAAAATATCACTCGCTTTTTTATCTATCAAAAGCTTAACAATATAATCAATTAATTCATTCATTTTTAATTATCTCCTGATAATCCTTGCCCAAAATTATAGAGGCTGATAAGTTTAAACTAGAATCTAAAAAGAGATAAACTGAGGGACAGTTTTTTTTAAAAAAAATTGGCCTAGTTATTTTCCAAAAAAGAAATTTCTTCGGCTCTTTATTCTTATATTCTAAATATCTTTGAATTGCTTTTCCGTTCTTTAAATTTTTATCAATGTGTTCAATCACAATTGTCTTTTCAAAAGTATCGTTTATTTCTATTACATATGATACCAAAAAATTAGCCTTTTGTAAATATTTAACAAAAAGATTAGTTGCCAATCGGTCACCACTGGCATTAATAAGACCAAGAAAAATCTTTTCAGAAGGTTCGAAATTAGATGTTTTTTTAAATTTTTTTTTAAGAAAAAAGAGGGAAAAGATTATTAAACCAATTATTATAATTATAAAAAATTTTTTCATTTTAATAGAGAAAGATATTCTTGATAGGTGTTAATTCCCTTTATTTCTTTTCCATTAGTTCTTATTCCTAATACTTTTATCTTTTTTTGAATTGCTAAATGGATTAAATCTGTTAAATAATATTCTTTTGCGACACTATTTTCTTTAATTTCAGTAATCAATTTATTCACCATTTTCAAATCAAAAAGATAACAACCACTATTAACCTCTTTTATCTTTTTAATTTTTGGAGGAGCGTTCTTTTCTTCTACTATTGCTAAAATTTCTTTATTTTTATTCCGCAAAATTCTTCCATAACCGGTAGGATTCCTTAAAAAAGCGGTTAAAAGCACAATCCCTGG
>JANXBG010000065.1 GCA_025060715.1 Caldifarciminota bacterium
TCAACCTTATATTGATACCTGCCTTATGTATATCTATTCCCATCCATTACCTTTTACTAATAATCTGAATGTTTTTGTTACCAGTTTTGTTAGCGGTATGCTTTATGATTATGGGAAAAAAAGAAATGACCGAAGGGCAATTGATACTGCTTTGGCTTATGCTTTGAGGGTAAAAAATTGGATTGAAGCAAATCCCCAAAGACTTCGTGAAGCCTATTGGGCAATGTCCGGTGGTACTGCTTTATGGGGAGTTGCCAACTCTTTTTGTAAAGAGGATACAATTAATGGTAAAAGATGGCTTTTAACTTATACGGACTCTTTACCATTTTTTATTCCCTATGGTCAATGGAATAATTCTTGGAATATTTGGATAGCAAATGCCTATAAGGCATCTTATGAAATTACCAAAGAGGAAAGGTTTTTAAGTTATCATCAATATCTTTTAGATACCCTACTTTTAGAA
Source organism: Caldifarciminota bacterium (assembly GCA_025060715.1). Classification (GTDB taxonomy): domain Bacteria; phylum Hydrothermota; class Tepidihabitantia; order Tepidihabitantales; family DTDR01; genus DTDR01. Next base: position 464 of record JANXBG010000065.1, read on the forward strand.
GATAGAGACGATGACGGTGGAATTCCAGCAACCTTTGGTGAACCTTCTCATTATGACCAATCTTGGATTTCTGCCTACACTTTCTTTATGGGAATGGATTTTTATGCTTTTCCAACTTATAACTATGATGTTGGGGTTTTAAAATTTTTAGAGCCAATTGAAGAAAAGTTATATTTTGTTGGTGATACTATTAATTTAAAAATAATTGCAACAAATTATGGAAAAGAAGATTTATATAATTCACCAGTTTTATTAAGGGGAGAAGTTAACAGGGATACAAATGTTGATTTAGCATTTTTAGAATTAGATACAATTAGTTTTGGTAATTTCATTTTAGAAAGGGAAGGGATTTATACTTTCTTATCCTATACTAATCATCCGTTAGATGAAAGAAGAGGAAACGATACTAGTATAATTAATATAAGAGTTTTTCCTTATCGTAATTTATCAGGTAGAGTTTTTGATAGTTTAAATAACCTACCAATTGGTGGAAAAATTTTTGCTTATTTAATAAATGAAACAATACCTTTCAGTTTTACTCATATTGATTCTTTTAATGGAGGTTTCTCTTTAAAAGTTTTTGATACTTTATTTAGAATAAAAATATTTCCCCATTTACCTTATCCAAAAAAAGATTTTACAATTCGTATATTTTCCGATACCTTTATAAATTTTTATATTTCACCCGCAGAAATTTTATTGGTAAATGATGACCCAAGAAATAATTATGAGAATTTCTATACACCAATCTTTGATTCCTTATCAATCTCTTATTCTATTTGGCAAAGGAATAATTATGGTGTTTTACCAATTTCTAAAACCTTTCTATTAAGGAAAAAATTGATTATTTGGTATACCGGCGATGCTTACCAAAATACCTTAGATAACTATGACCAAGATAGTTTAATCTATTTCTTAAATAATAATGGTAATCTTTTATTATCAGGACAAAATATCGCCAAGGATTTAGCAAATACTAATTTTTTAAGAGAAGTATTAAATATTGAATTTATAAGAGATACTGTTTATGGTTATGCGATTATTGGTAATCGGAATGATACCTTTGGCAGGAATTTTACAATAACTTCAACAGTTGGTGCTGGTGGTGCCAATAATCAACGTTCAAGAGATGAGATAAGACCAATAAATATTTCTCAACCATTTTTGATATACGATACCATTACTAATCAAACAGCAGGTATATATTTCCAAAGAGATAATTCCAAAGTAATCTTTCTTGCCTTTGGAATTGAGGCAGTAAATAGACCTATCCAAAGACCCGAATATATGTCCCGATTAGAATTTATAAGGAAACTTTTGAGTTATTTTGGTGTGGTTGATATAAAAGAAGAAGAGATTAGTTTAATAAAAAAAGAGAAAAAGATTTTAGATAAAAAACTGATTTACGATATTTTAGGCAGAAAAAGGAGTATTAACAGATTAAATAAAGGAATCTATTTTGTAAAGAAAGGAAAATCCTTCAAAATTCTTATAATTAAGTGATATCAATATCAAGACCATTAGATTACCAAATTTATAAGTCCTTGATTTTCAACAACTTAACTTGATTTGCCAGTTTCCTATATGGAAACTTTTTATTTGGCAGAAATTTTATGTAAGTTCTTGAAATTCAATGACTTAACTAGATATTCCCTATTGGATAGGGGGCTATATACTATACCGCCTTATATACTGCCTTAAAGATGCTTTTTTTAATTCTTTAAAATATTTTAGTTTTAAAAAAATTATAATTAGTTTAAAAGTTATTATTAA
>JANXBG010000066.1 GCA_025060715.1 Caldifarciminota bacterium
ATATAAATAACGCATCTTAATTAATAATAAACAAATTTTCTTTGTAAGGCAATAAATAGTTGTTGGGGACTTTTTATCAGTTCCTCTTGTTTTAGTTTATCAATCTCTAAGGCTGATAATTCTTTTCTCTTTGCCAACTCTCTTAAATAGATATGTCTTAAAGCATAGGCAATTCTTGAGAAGTCAATATCTTTTCGGCATCTTGCCTGACAATTTAAACAAGAAGCATAAAGCCAGATGGTATTTTTTGTTAAAACTTCTTCTTTATTATTTATGAGATAAAAAATAAGTTTTTGGGGAGTTAATTCCATAAACTTACTAACTGGGCAACTGGCTGAACAGACACCACAATTGATATAACGAAAAATCTTCCCATCACAAATATTTAAAAACTCTGTCAAAATATCAATCTCCATAATTTTAAATTATACTTAATTTATAAGATAAATTCAAGGGAAAGAGAGAATAAACTGTTTTTATCATTTGGAAAATTTTATAATTAAGGATTATTTGAGTTCATACTCATTCCTTGGGGATTAAAATTATATTCATCAAAAATTTTAAGAAAGCTTCTTCTTATTCCGGTACACATTCTATAACTAAAAATAAAAGACTCTAATTGATTTTGGTCAATTTTTTCCAAAGCATTAATTATCGCTATAATAAAGTTTACATAACTATTTGGATCTTTTAAATTTACGTGATATTTTTGCGCTATTCTGTTATCTAATAATGGAAAAAAATGAGGACAAAGGATATGCAAAGCTTTTATTGCAGAAACATAGTGATTCCTTTTCTTTTGCGGGTCTTTCAGCATTTTCCCAAATATATCTTTTATTGCAGAAACATAGTGATTGCTTTCATATGAGCAAAAGATTTCAGTTGCCAACTCGCGATACCATTCTTTTATAATATCTATTCTACTATTGTTTAAAAAATTAGGCTCCATTCTAATAATATTTTGGCTTCTAAATTCCTCAAGAGAGCTTTTATTTTTTTCAATCCAATATTCTAAACGAATAAGTATTCCAAAAGCAGGTTCTAAACTACCATAGGCTCCCCAATTCCATAAAAATACAAAAGTAGTAACTGCCTTAGCCACCTCTTCAACATTTTCCCAATTTTTGTTAATTCTTATGATAGTATCATCATAAGAAAAATCATTTATATTTACAGCCCAGTTTGGAATATTCTCTAAATTTTTTATCATATTATTTATCCCATTATTTACCGCATTTTGTATCGCATTATATTCGCACATTTCTCCTCCTTTTTAAACAATAAAGATTTTAAAGATATTTTAAAAATTTTTCAATCTTTTCTTTTTTATCTTCTATCATATATAATTTTTAAGAATTTTACTATTTATTTTGGCTAATATTGATTTACAAACATCAAAGGATGCTTTTTTAATCTTTGTAGGCTTTTCTACCTTTAAAGACATAAATTAAGATATTTCAAAGAAAATTCTTTTATTCTCTTTTTAGCAAATTCGTAATATTCTTTCACAATCTCAAAACCTAAAAAATGTCTGTTAAGCATCTTGCAAGCAATTGCCGCCTGTCCAGAACAAATAAAGGGATCCAGCACAATATCTCCCTCATCACTACTGTATAATAAAATCTTTTTCACTATCTCAATTGGTAATTTTGTTGGTGTTTTTATCTTATTTGTCCAATACTCCCGATTGATTATCCAGACATCTTCCGGATAATGTTCAATTTTGTTAAAATTATATTTCTTCTTATTTTTACAAGCAAATAAAATATGATAATGGTTGGTGACAAATTTCCTTTTAGTATAAACACCAAATTGATATTTCCAAATTAGATGATTGATAATAATAAATTTAACTTCCTTTAAGGCATTTAAAACATCTTTCAAATTGGTCCAGCCCGAAAAAAACATATAAACTACCAGTCTCTTTTAATACCCGATAACTTTCTTTTAGCCAATTTAATGAGAACTCATAATATTTATCTTTGGGAATTTCAAAATAGCCTTCTAATACCCTCTCTTGTTTCTGGTGGTAATTATTTCTTTTTGCTTTAAACTCAATGGCAAAAGGTGGGTCAGTTATTATCAAATCAATTGAATTATCAGGAATATCTTTCATTAATTTTAAGGCATCACCTAAATAGATATTATCAAGTTCAAATTTACCCAATCTCATTTGTAAAATTATAGGTATTTCTTTATAAAAAATCAATCTCT
>JANXBG010000067.1 GCA_025060715.1 Caldifarciminota bacterium
TTCGGTAAGCCCAGGAAGCCAGGGATTAACATAATGATGAGAAAAATCAATATTCTTTTGAAATGCTAATCCTGCTGGATTATAATAGGTTGCTAAGGCATCATCAGCAATTGCTGAAAAGGCTCCTGCCATTCCAACCTGTCTTGTGCCAGGATAAATCATTAAAAATACACAACCCGGAAATGCTTGAGCAAATAAAATTATTGGAAAAAATAAAAGAAAAATTAAATTTTTAATCATTTCTCTCATAATAAAACTATAAACAATTTCTTATAAAAGTCAATATTATTTTTGTATCGCCTTTTGCTAAATATTTAACTGTTTCTTTTATTCTTGACAATAATTAGATTTTTGGCATACTAAATTGGTGAAAAAAGTAAATAAGAGATTAAGCTTTTTAAAAGAGATATTTTGGGATTATCAATGGCAGTCGGTATTAAAAAATCTTACTTCTCCTTTTGTTATTGCGCGAGTTTTGGAAATAGGAACGAGTAGACAGGTTAAGGAGTTAATAAAGATAATTGGCGAAGAAAGGATAAGAGAATTTTTGAAAAAATATGATAAACTTCTTTCTAAACAATCTCAAAATTTTTGGAAACTGTGTTATGGAATTAAAGAGAAAAAGACTTCTAAAAAAACATAAAAAGGCAATAATAAAAATTGCTGAAATACTTAAAGAAGGCTTTTATCTTGCTGGTGGAACAGCGGTCTATTATTATCTTAACCATCGCCATTCCTTAGACCTTCATTTTTTTATTGATAAAAAATTGACCTTAGAAAATTCCGACCTTTTTTTCAAGAAAAAGAGATAAAACTTCTCAGCGAAGATACAATTCATACCAAAGTAGAAAATATCTATATCTCTCTTTTTTATTATCCATATTTTTTATTAAAACCATTGATAAATTTTGATTTGATTAAAATTGCTAGTTTAGAAGATATTCTCTGTATGAAGATTAATGCGCTAATTCCTCGGGGAAGTAAAAAAGATTTTTTTGATGTTTATTTTATTATGGAGCACCTTAATCTTAAAAGTGAAGAAGTAATAGCTCTTTTTACTCAAAAATTTGGAAAATATGACAAACTGATAATAAAAAAAGCTCTTACTTATTTTGAAGATGCGGAAAAAGAACCAGAATTTCCGTTGATTAAAAAAGTTAAATGGCAAAAGGTTAAAAATTTTTTTATAAAAGAATTTGCCCAATTATAAATAAGCCTAATTACCAGTTAGTGAGTAGCAATAATTAAAAGTTTTATTTTGAAAAAAATCACATTACCTTCGTGTCATAAATTTCTAATTTGCCACCATACTTCAAAGCACCCATTGAGACGATAACTTTCCTTTATAAATTGCCAATAAGCCCATATTCAGTTTCCTTCATCACAAATAAAACTTTGCCATCTTCGTTGACAAATTAGAATCTCTCTTTGGAAATAATTATTTTAATTCATAAATCCTCTTTTTAACATTCTCTTGAGAATTTTAAAGTTTTCCACTATCACAAGATTTTTATAAAAAAGTGGCGACCTAAAAAAGAATTTTTTAAAATCACCCCTTGACTTTTTGCTATATTTATAATAAATAGATTCTATAATCTTCCAAAAAAACCTAGGGATGACAATTTGGTAGAAAGAGTCTAAAACACCAAATAAGGTGTTTTAAGGCCACCTAGGGGCATAAAAGTCCCAGGTATCTTTTTTATTTTGGGACTATGAAGATGAGAATATTAAGGTTGATTTGTAAAGTTAAGGAAACTACTAAACCCGCCCATCTTTTGGTTTTTGCCACTATTTTTTCCAAAAATCTAGACTGGGAAATGAAGATTATTAACGATAACTTTGAATATTTTGGCTTAATTGGTTTTATTATAACTATTTTGGTTATTAATTATGGTTTTTAAAAGTTATTTCTTTTATAAAAAAAGTGCTAACCTAAGAGGGGGTTTTTTCGTTATATATATAGAGAAGAAAAATAAAAGGACCTATAAGATGAGAATATTAAGGTTAATTTGTAAGATTAAGGAAGCGCTTCCAAAACCCGCTCCACTTTTGGTTTTTGCCCCTAGGTTTTCCAAAAGTCTGGGGCGGGGAAATAAAATTATGAATGATACTTTTGAATATCTTGGAGTTGTTGGTTTTATTCTAACAGCGATTTTGGCTGTTATTATTTGGGTTTTAAAGTATGGTTTTTAAGTTTTTAAAAG
>JANXBG010000068.1 GCA_025060715.1 Caldifarciminota bacterium
TAATAAATCCATTTTTTATCTCCTTTTCATTTTATTTATTAAATTAGTAGCATAATATTTTGCCCAATTTTCTGTTTGGATTAATTCTCCTAAAGTGGGATTTAGAATTTTTTTATGTGCCTTTAAAGTTTTTTTAATTATTTTTATAATATCAGTAAATTTAATATTACCTTTTAAAAAATTTTCTACCGCCACCTCATCGGCGCCTACTAAAACAGTTGGTAAAGAAGTATTTTTTTCTAAATATTTAACTAATCTTAATGCTGGAAAATCTTTTTTGTTAGGTTTTATAAGTTTTAAATCTAAAGAAGAAAATTTTATTTCTTGTTCTAAAAAATAATAATTTTGATTTATCATTTTAAAAAGAGCATAGGAAATAAAAATTTTCATATCTGGTTTAGTAAACATTCCGTAAATAAATCCGTCATAGTTTTCAATAAGCCCATGAATTATTCCTTGGGGATGGATGAGGACATCAATTTTCTTTATTGGTAAATCAAAGAAATAGCTGGCTTCCATTATTTCAAAAATTTTATTAATTAAAGTTGCTGAATCAATTGTAATTTTTGTTCCCATCTTCCAGACCGGATGTTGTAGTGCCTCACGAGCAGTAATTTTATCCAAATTTTTTTTATAAGCAAAAAAATAGCCACCAGAAGCAGTTAGAAAAATCTTTTTTAAATTATTAGTGCCGTATCTACTCAAAAGCGAATGGATGGCTACTAATTCTGAATCAATCGGAATGATTTTAACTTTTTTCTTTTTTGCTAATTGAAAAATTGCTGAACCGAAAGCAACAATTAATTCCTTAGAAGCCAAAGCAATTTTTTTCCTTTTTTCGATTGCTAAAATTAAAGGGTTTAAACATTTTGTTTTGGTAGCCAGAAAAAGAATTCCGTCCACTTCCGGATGAGCAACAATTTCTAATAAACCATCATCGCCATAAACTACCTTCCAATTCTTAGAAAGATAACTTTCTTTAAAATTTTTATAAGCCTTTAAATCATAAATTTGTAAATAACGAGATTTATATTCTCTTGCCTGCCTGATTAGTAAATCAATGTTTTTTTCGCAAGAAAGCGCAAAAATATTAAATTGGTTTTTCAATTTGCTAATAATTTCTAAGGCTTGCCTTCCTAAAAAGCCCGTAGAGCCAATTATTGCTAAATTTAACTTCATAATAAATTTTTTATTAATTCCCAATCTTCCTTAGTAGTAATTTTTAGATTTTTTTTATCACCCTCAAAAAAATAAACTTTGAAACCTGCTTTTTCTAAAAAAAAGGAATCATCAGTACCTTTCCATTTTTCTTTCTTTGCTAATTGATAAGCTTTTTTTAAAAGTTTAATTTCAAAAAATTGGGGGGTTTGAATGCGATAAATATGTTCTCGAGATAAAGTAGTAACCACTTGATTACCAAAAACAGTCTTTAAGGTATCTTCACTCTTTATTCCAAATATTACTGCTTTATATTTTTCTACTAATTTAAACCCCCGATTGACAAAATTTACGCTAACTAATGGTCGAGAAGCATCATGGATAGCCGTATAACCCTCATTGGGAAGAAATCTTAATGCTTTTATAACAGAATGGAAACGTTCTTTTCCGCCAGTAATTACCTTTTTTACTTTTTTGAGAGACAATTTTTTTACCCAATTCCAAACTTCTTTTCTTTTATTTTTTAGGGTTACAATAAAAATTTCGTCGCATAAAGATTTTTCAAAAGCCATTACTGAGTAGATAAAAAGAGGCTTATTTTTAATAAAAAAAAATTGTTTTAAAAATCCAAATCTTTTTCCTTTACCAGCAGCAAGAATTATTCCATATTTTTTCATTTAAAATAATCGATCTTGATAGCTGCCCGAACTTCTTTCAAAGTTTCTTCAGCAATTTTTTTTGCCTTTTTTGTTCCTTCATAAAGAATTTCCAATACCTCTTTCTTTCTTTCTTCATAATATTTTCTTCTTTCTCGAATCGGCTCTAAAAATTGATTAAGAACTTCGATCAATTTTTCTTTACAAGCAACACAGCCAATTTTACCTTGCCGACAATCCCTTTCAATTTCTAAATAATTATTTTGATTAAAAGCCTTATGATAAGTAAAAACTG
>JANXBG010000069.1 GCA_025060715.1 Caldifarciminota bacterium
TGGTTCATAAATTAAATTAATAGCGGGAGTTAAAGTATGTAAAAAACCTTTTAAAAAGAATAAATTTAAAAAATATATCCGATAAAGGGTAATTTCAGAATTTAAAGAAATTGGGTAGCGGATAATAGTTTTTGTTGAATCTTTATAAAAAATCCATTCCTGAAAATAACTAAAATTTTCGGAAATATATAAAGTATTTAAAAATAATTGCGAAAGACCAAAATTGGCATCGGTAGAAAAACTGGATTTTTCTTCTATTATTTCATTCTTGCTAATTTTTTTCTCTTTATTGTAAGAAAATTTACCAAAATGAAAATTTCTTATTAAAGGAGGTGTAAAAAAAAATCCTAAATTTCCTAAAATTTCCTGTTCATAATTTTTTATGGTATCTTTAAAAATTCTAAAATAATTTACAAATTTAAAGGAGGGAGAAAAATTAACCAAGTTTTTTATTAGTGGTCGGGAAATTAAAAAGAGAGAAAAACCAGGCAAAAGGAATTGATTTATATTATTTATAAAATCTTTCTTATTTTCTAAAGAAAGATTTGTTTGACCAAAATTTTTATAGACTTTTTTTATATTTACTACTGAAGAAATTTCGCTCCTTAACCATTCTATTTTATCTTCGGCATAATCTTGAACAAATTTGGCATCACTTTGATAATCAATCCTTGACGATAACTCAGTTTTAAAAAGAAACTCTGAGATATGTTGAAGATTTAAAGAATATCGTATTCTTTTGGTTGGCAATTCTCTAATAAAGGAACCAAGAAATTGTCCTTTAGCCTGTGGTGAATAATCATATATTACTTCAATCTTAGGCATTATTCCTTTTTTTTGCATCAAATCTAAATAAAAAGTTAAATCGGAATGGTCATTAATCACCAAATAATAGGCAACCCTTTTAAAATAAAAACCTTCTTCCTTTGACCTTCCGGCCCGAAAGGGCAAAAGACCGGATTTTCTTTTCTCACCGATTGGAAAAAACCAAAAAGGAGCAGCAACAAAAGGCGGCTTTACTTTAAAAAAATGCAAACTTATTGGTTCAACTACTGCCATATCATCAACCAAAATTTTAACTTTTGGAGCAAAAAAATGATAATGGGATGGATTATATTCACAAGTGGTATAATTACAATTAATCGCGTGTAAAACCTTTTCTTTAATTAACCAAATCTCCTCTGCGTAGAAAAAACCATCGCCAATTTTTGTCCTTGCCTTTCTCATCATTCCCTTTTTATTATTAACATTGAAATGCAGCTCTTCGCCAATAATCGTATCTTCCTTAGCAGAAAAAATAACCTCTTCAGCTTTTTTATAAGCATGTAATATCTGATTTTTCAAATCGTAAATGATTGAACAGGCTTTCACCTCATAAATTGAATATCTCACAAAAGAAGAATCAAGCAAAATAACCAATTCCTTATCGGGATAATAAAAAATTCTCTTTCCACCGTAAAAAACAATTTCTGTTGTATCTTCTTGAGAATAGAGGATTTTAAAAAAAATGAAAAGTAAGAAAAAAAGAAATCGGTTATTCAATTATAATATTCTCTGGCATTAAATAGAGAATTCTTCCTTTTAACAAAGCAAAAATATTAACCTTGGAAAAAGAAAAAAGAAATCTTTTTTCTTTTTTTGGATATAAAACTATTTCTACTTCTTCATCTTTTTTAATTTTCGCTTCTTCTTTTGCTATTTCAATTGCCTTTCTTAATGAACCAATCTCATCAATCAAGCCCAATTCTTTTGCTTTATATCCGCTCCAAATTCTACCTTGACCAATAGAATCAACATATTCTTTTGTTAACTTTCTTCCTTCACTTACCCGACTAATAAATTTATCATACCACCATTCTAATTGTTTCATAAAAATCTCTCTTTCTTTTTCAGTATAATGACGAAATTCTGTCCGTGCCTCAACCATCTCTCCTCTCTTTAAATAATCATAGGTAATCCCTAATTTATCTTCGTATAATTTTTTAGTAACAAATTTAATACTAAAAATACCTATGGAACCAGTGACCGTAAAATAATTAGCCATAATTTTTCTTGCCAAAGAAGCAATATAATAACCACCAGAGGCGGCAACATTTCCCATAGAAA
>JANXBG010000006.1:0-1856 GCA_025060715.1 Caldifarciminota bacterium
AAATAAAAAAGTAATAATTTTGAAAAATGATAATCTAAAATGATTAATCTTATCTTAGTTGCTATCTCCTATTATATTTACTTAATAAGTAAGAAGATGGGAAAAGATAGGAAAGAATATCATAAAGAATATCGGCAAAAGTATGGTGATAAATTGAAAGAGCAGATAAAGAAATGGCGAGAGAGGAATCGAGAGAGGTTAAGGATTTATAAAAGGGAATATATGAGAGGATAGAGAAAGAGGCGTAGATTAAAAAAAAAAAAACATCTTGTTGACAAAAGGAGCAAATTTAACTATATTATTTTAAAATGAATATATTTTAAAATATTTGTAATTTTTGTAACGCCTTCTTTCCTAAATGCAAAGAATAAGTCAATTGCTGTTTTAGGCGAAGGTCCAACAGTAATCTTACCTGATGGAACCATTGTTTTATGTCCTAAGCGAGCACCAATTGTATGTGCAATTATCATTGTAGAAAGCACTGAAAATAATAATTTTCCGGAAACTGTATCAGAAGCAGAGGTGCACGTAAAGGAGAATAATAAAAAATATTGGGCTACTTTCTTAAAACCTCTACCCACGAATATTTCTCAAATCAACGGCAGTGATTTAAAAATATCTGAATTAATTCCCTTAGAAGAATAAAAAACAATGAAAGGGAAGGGAGATTTTTTAGATAATAGGTCTCCTCTTCTAATTATTTTAATATAATGAGTGTCATTATTAATGTTTTTCTTTATTTTCAATTATTTTATGGAACGCTATTACAGGAGATGTGGCAGATTAAAGAAACTAATAAAGATATTTCGAAATTTTTCAAAAATTTAAATCTTCCTTATAAATCGGATACAATATTTGTTTTTATATTTAAACCAGGTGTTGCTCCAAGAATTGAAGCTGGTATTAATCCTTTTATTAAATATCTCCGAAAGCAAAGAATAAAAAATGATATAATTATTTTCGCAATCTCTAATAAGAAAAAAGCAGCAGAAAAATATCTTAAAAGAAGTGGTTTTGATGCCGATTATCAATATGTGGTAAATGAAAAATTTTTAAAATTCTTTGAATTTTCCACAGGTGTTTTTCTCGGTCCTTTTGCTTGCAAGTTTAGTATTTCTAAAGGAGAATTAATTTCTTCTTTTCCTTTAACAGCAAAAATAGATTCTCAAACAGTGAGTGAATTTATTAAAGATTTCTCTTGTCCAAAAGTTAAAAAAGCACATCTTACACCGCCTATTAAAAAAATTGGAAAAGAAAGCAAAATTAATATTATTAAAAAAATAAGACTTTATGAAAATGAAGAATATCCTTTGTCTTCTCCTTTATTTATTTCAGTAAGTCCTTTAAGAAATTATTTAGCAATTACTGACCAAATGACCCAGTTAATTTATATTTTTGATTTATCTTCTGGTAAATTTATTAATCTTCTTTATCCCGATTCTCTTGAAGAGAAGATGTTTATTAATCTATCTGAAAAAGAATATTCTTCCTTAAAAAAGTTCTTTAAATCAATGTATTTTAATCATTGTTTTTATAATGATTCTATTCTTTTAATTACTGCCTCTTTACCTGCTGTTAAAAAAGAGATAAAAAATAGTGACACAATAATTGCCTATCTTAATGAGCCCTGTTTGGTCCTAAAAGAGATTTTTTTTAACAAAATTAAAAAATTAAACTCTTTTTCATTACCCACTCCTAATTTTAATCATATTTCTGCCTCTTTTGTTGTAGAGACAAAAATGATATTTTTACCCTTTAGAAAAGGTTGGCCTTATGGAATAACAATGTTAAATGAAAAAATTCCTGTTGAAGATAATCCTTTTAGAAAAGAGTTTTATGAAAAAGATTTGCATCTA
>JANXBG010000006.1:1866-59420 GCA_025060715.1 Caldifarciminota bacterium
GGAATTTTTAATTTTGAAGGAGAATTTATTGGCTTTTTAGGTAAGCTAAGCAAATATATGGAAGATTTAAAAATAGGATATTCAGGTAATTTAGAAAGCTTTGTTCGCTTTTATAAAGAGAATTATTATTTAACCGATAGGGTTTCGGGTAAAATTTATAAGTATGATAAAAATTTTAATTTATTAGATTCTATTGATGTATTTGAAATAAATCTTTCTATTCCACAAGTTGATTATACTAAGGAACCTTTAAAGTATATTTTAGAAGCAGTTAGAAATAATTTCTTTCGTTATATTATTGATTTCTTTATTGATGATGATATATGCTATGTCCTTTTAAAAGAACATGGTTTTCCTTTTTTATATGAAATAAATAGAAAAAATAATGAAATTAGAAAAACTCTGCTTCCAACAAAGGTTGGTAAAGAAGGAAAAATAAATTATTATTTTTTAAATAAGATTAATAAAGAAGTTAGTATTATAGCCATTTTAGAAGATGCTGACAAAACTTTTTATTGTGAAGTGAAGGTGATAAAATAAATAATTTCTTCAATGATTTAAAAAGATTAAATAGTTTGACATTATATTAAAAAATTGGTATAATTAATAGTCTCCGAGTTTTTAGCCCTTCGGCTTTTAAATTCTCGGGGAAAATTAAAAAATGAAAAATGGAGGAAAAAAATGAGTAAGACGCTTTATGTAGGCAATGTTGCCTATAATGTAACAGAAGAAATGTTAAACAATTTATTTTCTCAATACGGAAGAGTGATTTCAGTAAAGATTATTGTGGATAAATTCACCAATCGTCCACGAGGATTTGCTTTCGTGGAAATGAACAACGATGAAGAAGCAAATAATGCCATTAGTGGTTTAAATGGCAAAAATCTTGAAGGAAGAAATTTAGTAGTTGCCGAAGCCCGCTCACCAAAAGAGCGTAGAACCCAAAGAGGAAGAAGTCCAAAAGGAGGCAGAAGATTTCGCCGGTTCTAAATTTATAACACATAAAAAAATACAGGGAGATATTTATCAATAAGTAATTAAATATATTTTTTATTGATTTTTTAAAACTCTTTATTATAATTTTCAAATTATATTTTTAAAAAGATGAAATATTATTTTTTATTGGATATTTATCCAATGTCCTGTTTTGTTTCTCTTTGTAAAAACTACGGATTAATTTCTATTTTTAAAGGGAGAAAAAAATGAGAAAGTTGTTTTCAATTTTTATTATTTTATTTTTATTAATTTCTTTTAAAGCCTTTTCTCAACAAAGAGTAGTAATTGCTGAAAAGTTTACTGGCACTTGGTGCCCTTATTGTCCCGGTGCCCAAATGGGATTAAGGAATTTAAAACAAGAGGTTGGTGATTTAGTAGCGATAATTGCTTATCATATAAATGACCCTTTTCAAGTTTCAGAAGCGGTATCAAGACGAAATTATTATGGTGTTACAGGATATCCAACAGTGATTTTTGATGGTGTTTTAAGAAGAGTCGGTGGTTATCCAAATCAACCAGTTCCTTATCGCGACCTTTTTGACCAAAGAATTATTGTTGCTCCTTTAGTAGATATCGGCTTAAGGATTCTTAGTTATAATCGGAATACTGGAATGGGAAGAGTAGAAGTTATTATCACTAATCTAACCAGTTTTGTAGAAGGTTATCTAAGGTGTGCATTAGTTGGCAAGGAAACCCTTTATTATTGGCAAAATCAAACCCATCTTTATGATATCTGTTTAGATATGTTTCCTAACGACGCCAGTGGTCAATATATTCGTTTAGAAATGGGACAATCTTTTTGTGATACCTATGATTTTACTATTTCTTATGGTTGGCGAGAAAGAGAATGTTCAATCGTTGCCTTTTTCCAAGATGATAATACCAAAGAAATTTATAATGGAAAAGAGGTTTTAATTCCTTTAGTAGCAATTAAAGAAAGGAAAAATAACAATTTGAAAACTAATGTAAAGGTGAAGGAAATTTTTGATATTGAAGGTAGAAAAGTTAAAAGTTTTGATTCCCATGGTATTTACTTCTTAAAATATGATAACAACTCTTTAAAGAAAATTGTTATTACGAAGTGAGAAGCAAAATATTTTTAATAACTCTTCTTCTTATTTTTTTAGCCTGTTCCGAAGCACCAAAAAGAGAGTTTCAAGGGAATCGATTAGTTCTTTGTGAATTTTTTACCTTTGCTCGTTGTGTTTATTGTCCCTATGCTGAAGCAGCCTTAGAAAGTTTGAGAAAGGAATTTAAAGATTCAATAATTATTATTGCCTATCACCGAAGATTATTGGGAGATACTTTAAGTCCGGAAGATGTTGAGGCGCGGAGAAGTTTTTATTATGAAGAAGGTGGCGAGCCGGTTGTATTTTTTAATGGTAGTGGTCCAATTAGAACCGAAGACCCATCTTTAAATTATTCTACCTATAAAAACGAGATACAAAAGGAAAGAAGTAAGAAATTGAAAGTATTAGTAAATTTAGATAACAATAGTGACACAATAAAAATTGTTCTCTTTGCTTGTGATACTTTACTTTCCCGAGATTTAAGGCTTCTTGGTCTTATTACTTTTGATTCAATCTTTTTTAAACAAGCAGGAGCAAGGGAATCGGTTTATCATAATGTCTATCGGGGGTTTCTTGTTAATCAAAAAATTGAATTAAATTATGGCGACTCTTTAATAATTCCAATCTATTTTTCTAATCAACAAAATAAAACAAAATTTATTGTTTTCTTACAGGATTTTAATAATAAAGAGATATTAAATAGTAATTTTTATCATTGGAGGTGATGAATGAATATTTTTATTTTATTATTATTTTCCCAATTTGAATTTTATTGTCTTACTGATACAATAGAAAATATTCGTTCTGATTCTTTTGCTCGCTTTAAATTCTTTCTAAAAAATACCAGTAGCCAAAGAGAAGTTTATGAGTTAAAGGCTATTATTTATCAATCACCACATAATTGGTATCATCTTTTGTGTGCAAAAGCAAGGTGTGTGGAACCACCGCTTCCATTATTTGATACTCTAAATCCCAATGAGGTTGATAGCACCATAACTTTTTCTTGTTATCCAGAAGGGATTTCAGGTAATGCCATTATTTGTTTGAAAGTTAAGGCTTTATCCGATACCACTTTAAGAGATTCTCAATTTGTTTATGTTTCAACAGTTGGAATAAATGAGTTTAATAAGCAAAAGATAAAATATCAATTGATATCAAAAGAAAATTATTATTCTATTTTTGGCTCTTTATTAAAGAAAACCCCTAAAAAAGGAATTTATTTCATAAAAGAAGAAAATAAATTTTATAAAGTTATTATTTTAAAATAACTATCCGATAATTTTCTTCCTCTTTTTCACCTTTTATTTTTAAGAAGTATATTCCATTATTAAGTTTCTTTATTGAAAGTTCAAAGTTATCTTTATTATCTTTTATAAATCTTTCAATCTCTCTACCGGTTAGATCATAAAGAGTGATTGTCGCTTTTTCTTTTATATTTGAATTGATAATGATTTTATCAGATTTTTTAGCAAAGAAAGTGGAATTTAATTTAATAAATTTTTGCGAAGGTTTTTCACTAATACCGGCAAGATAATTGTCGTAATAAGATTGGGCAGAATCCGCATTAATGATAAAGGCATTTTCTGAATGACCACCAAGGACAGCAAAAGCAATTTTTTCTTGCTGATTGGGTGCTAAATTAAAAGGGCCGACTGATAAGCAGATTGACCAATCGTAAGCTCGGTTACTCTGCCATTGTCTTAATGTGCCATTTAAAATTCTAAATTTTGTTCCTTCAGATAAGGAGGTATCTGGATAGACATACCGAGCATGGTCAACACAGAAGAGATTTGCCAATGGTGAATTTGATAATAATTTAAAACCAACCGTTGGGTCTTGGTTTTGGGAATTTCTCATATAAATGAGTTTTCTTATAGTATCGCTTCGAGCAATATCAGATGTTGGCGCCGAAGGATTGACATCAAAATCGCAAATAATACCAAAATATAAATTATTTACCTGCTGACTTCCTTCATTTTTGATGGTTAAAAGATAGATAACAAAATCATCATAACCAATATCTTCATTTTGAAGCGTTGTTTGATATATTCTTATTCCTTTTGGTGTTGAATGAGCACCATCATCAAAAGAGCAATAATAAACCTGGTCACCTAATGATGAAGAAATGATTTCAATGCTATCTCTTAATCTAAAATCGGTATTTATTGATGTTGCTGGACGGCTATAAAATCTATCAACAACATAGTTATCACTATTACCCATTATCAAAGAGCCATAATAAAGTTGAGAAACGGAAGAAGTTTTTGGATACCTAAAGCCACTTCCTTGGTCAGAAGAAGGTGGACCATCGTAACCGACACCACCGTGGGCAGTAACTGTTAAAAGACAATATCCAGTATCGTGGTCTAAATAAACATATCTTGGTTGTGGTAATTGTCCAATCCGTAAATCAAAATTATATTGCCAGTTCCCTTCATTTGCTTGCAGAGCGAGTTCGAAATTTACCAAAGTTCCCGGTGGAGTTGTTGATAAGGCATAGATTTTATAAAAATCACCTATGGAAGAATCATTTGGTGAGAGATTTCCATAATTACTTACTGTATCTAAAGGAAGAATATAATTACTTTGGGACCTTAATTTTCCAATAAGATTTGTTGCATTTACCTGGCCAATATTTTTCACTCTGATATATACTTTTGCTGTTTCATTAGGGTCAAGACGACCATTGGGATTTTGTTGTCCGGCATCATCAATTATAATATTTTGCATAACAATATGAGGTCGGGCAGTTCCAGTTTTTACAAAGATACTTTCTTCTTTTGGGAAATAATTTTTCTTATATGCCATTACATATAAATAACCGGGTGTTATTGGATTTATAAGAATATCCAAAATGCCTTGGCTATTTGTATAACCAGAGGTTAAAACTTCATTTTCTTTATATATACCAACTTTCGCATTAGCAACTGGTTGCCCTTGACTTTGGACAATTATTCTTAATGTTTGGGAACCGGTTTGAATTGTATCAGGTTTTTGAACAGTGAGACCGCCTGGAATATCAGTCCATAATGGCAAAGAAGGATTACCAAAAAGATTTAATTCATAAACACACCAGCGATAGACATTATTTGCTTGGGCAGTTGCTTGATAAAAATCTTTTGAACGACTGTGGGCTTTGCCAATTTCAATAGAATCTCTTAAGAAAAGAAAATCATAAAATCTTATACTTAATTTTTCTGAGGGTCCCATTGTCGGCGGTGTTCCCCAACCATATCTTGAATTCATAATCACTGCGACACAACCACCATTACTATTATTCATTAATACCTCAGCAAGACAATCACTATATTCAAAATTTCCTGGATAACAGGCAATAGAATTCATAATTGTTAAACGATTACCGTTGGTTTGGGAATTTGCCTGGGAGGATGTATAAATTGGTGTTCCGGTTTCATGATAAAGTCCAACATCGTTACCATGGGCTGCTGGATGGCAATAATGATAACCCCGATTTATTGAATCAAACATTTGATAAGAACCTGGATCAATTAATTGGGCATCAAAAAATCCTAAGGGAGTGATATTAGCAATTGATTCATTAACGATCCTTCCGTGATAGTTATTTTGACTCCAAAGCATTACCGAAGGTAATAAAACCTTTTTTAAATAATCGGTTGGTGGATTTTTTTCATAAGTCAATGTCTTATTAATAAAAGTATTTATTTCACTACTATTTTCACAAGATACCCTGCCAATATAGACATCATGAAATAAATCAACGGTATCACTTCCCATCTCACCAAAGATATTATTTCTATTGCCATCCCAAGACCATTGTAAATCAGCATAATATAAATCACAAGGAATATTGCCAGTAGTAGAACCAACAACTGCTCTGACTCTTCTTGCTGGCACTTGAGAATTATCACCAGCAAGCAACACATATTTTAGACCACGATTATTAAAATAATCAATAATAAAATTTCTTATTTTTTCTTGTAAATCTCTTCCTGGATAATTGCTATTAATATAAGAAGTTGTTTTTAAATCAGTTCTAAATCCTTTCTTTCTTTGATAAGTGATAAAGGGTGTAAAATAGGTTGCTAAACCATCAATAGTAATAATAACATAATCAACTTCATTTTGTAATTCTTTTATTTCCGGTGAGAATTTTTTTATATCTTCTTTATTTAAGATGAGATATTTTATATCATTAACAAATGTTTGATATTGGGAAGAAGTTAAAGACAGTTTTTCTTTAAGATTAGTAGTAAAATTGATTTCAAATTTTATTTTTTTATAGAACTTTATTTTATTCTCTTTTGGTAGATATTGGATTGGGTAAAAGATAATTGGTGCAATTTTAAAATTGGATTTTATACCAATAGGTAATAATTTAAAAATCTCCTCTGGATACACCAATAATTTATATATTTCTTCTTTAGGATTTACAAAAGAATGATTTTCTTTTGATGATATTGGTCTTGGTTCTTGAGCAGGATAGATTTTTCTTAGTAAATCAATTATCTCATATTCATAGTTAAGAATCTTAAAATGATAATCAATTGCTTCCGTAGGTAATAGAATATAAATAGGCACATTAGGTAATAGGGGATAACCAGGTTCGTTTAATAATGGATAATCTTTTAATTGAGGTATAATGAACCCATCTTTTTCTTCTAAGATAAGAGAATTTTTGGGAAATTCAATTGATTTAATAAAACTACCAGCATTTAATGAAAAGAAAATAATAAAAAGAAAATAGATAAATTTCTTCATTTTTCCTCCTTTATATTTTTCATAATATTATAATATAATTAAAGATTTCATTCAATTAAACACCTACTAAATCTTTAAACTTTATTGCATCTAAAAACATATTAGAATTGTTAAACATTACATAATTTAATTCTTTATCACAAGAATTTTTAACTTCCTTTAATTCTTCTAATGTATAATTGTGATAGTAAATTATCTTTTCCTCCTTATATTCTCCATGAAGACGAAAGTAATTAAATTTACCAAATACGGGTTTTCTATTTAATGGATCAACACAATGGATTAAATTCAGTTCTTCACAAATTTCTTTTATAATCTTATCTTCCCATTCTTTTCCTCTAACCTCTAAAATATAATTTAAATCTTTTGGATAATTCTTTTTTATTGTTTCAAAAAATTTCTTTAAATTATTAAGATTTTCTTTTGTCGGTTTAAAACTTATGGGTGTTTGGAAAAGAATTTTACTACAATTTAAAATCTTACATATTTGATAGGTCCTTTCAAAAGCTTCAAAAACCTCATCGGTAGGTTTAAAAAAACCACAGTTTTCTTTATTTTTTATTTTTTCTTTAAGTCTTTTATAAGTGAGGCTGGTTGGAGGGTGAGTAATAACTTGAAAAGCTTTAACAATAAATTCAAAATCTTTATCTACCTCTCTCCGCCATTTTTCAGCGGTTTCTAATTTTGGTAATTGATAAAAGGTGTTATTTAATTCTATGCAGGTAAAATTTTCATAATATTTTTTCTTCGCCACCGGATAGCCACAACAGCCAATTTTGTAAATTTTTTTAATAGGCATCTATTTTAGAAATTTACCAACTTTTCTAAAAAAAGAGTTGATTGAGATACCTATTCCTTCCTCTTTTACACCTTCAATGATTATATAATCAAAATCGGTTGATTTTTTCAAAATAGGAAATATATTTATGGCAAAAGTTTCTGGATTTTTATGGGTGCCATAGACAATCTCCTCAACATTTTTAAAACTTTCTTGATTTTCTTCACTTTTTAAGATTAAAACTTTTTTATCTTTTTTTAGATACTCTTTAATTAATTTACCAAAATTCTTTATATTTTCATAAGGAACAATATAAATTTCTGAGGAAAACTTTAAGCCTATTTCTTTTTTAGGATTAACTTTTACTTTGCCAACCACCTTCTTAATCTCTTCTTCACCAACCACGCCTAATCTTAATATTTCAGGAATTTTTGTTGTCACATCAATAATTGTTGATTCCTTTTTATATTGAGTGGCACCACCATCAATAATTAATTCAATTTTTTCATAAAAAGTTTGAATCACATCCATTGCCTTTATTGGCGATTTCCCACCAGAAATATTGGCACTAGTACCAGTAATTGGGATTTTTGCTACTTCCAAGATTAATAAACCAATTGGAGTATTAGGTATTCTAATAGCAATCTTCTCTTCTCCAGCAGTAAGAATTTCAGGAAAAATTTCTTCTTTTTTATAAAAAACAATAGTTAAAGGACCGGGCCAGTATTTTTCAATTAGATTTTCCGCAACCTTTGGTATTTCTCTTACATAATTTTTTAATTCCTCCTTACGCCAAATAAAAATTGGTAAAGGTTCGCTCAAACATCTTCTTTTTAGGCTATAAATTTTACAGACGGCTTCTGGTAATAAGGCATTAGTGGATAAAGCATAAATTGTATCAGTAGGAAAGGAGACAACCCCACCTTCTTTAATAATTTTTGCCGCAAAAGCAGGCTTTTCCTTTTTTATCCTTTTCTCAGTGATTTTTAATATAGAGGTTTCAATCATAGTTAATTATAATAAAAATTTTTATATTGTCAAGATTTTAAAAAGAAAAAAATATTAAATAAAAGAAAAAGATATAAAATTCTTAATAAATTAGTCAATATTAAATTTAAATTATAAGATATTTCAAAAGTGTCCTTTGAGGACAAAAATTTTTAAATAAGAAATCTTGATAAGTCTTTGTTTTTTAAAGACTTATCTGAAATTTATAATAAAGATAGGGAACGGTACCCAGTATGGTCTTATCATCGTCTTAGAAAGTGTTTTGATTATCATTTTTGAGAATGTTTTATTATTAATTTTGGAAGGTGCTTTATTTTATATCTTAAAAGGTGTTTTATCGTTTATCTTTAAAGATGTATAGACAACAATCTTGGGAAACGTGTCGGTAGAAGTCTCTTCAAATCTATAAGTATTAATCTTTTTAAATATAAGAATAAAAAGTAAATGTGTTAAACAGTTTATAACTTAAATCAAAAGAACGGCAATTATTCCGACAAGGAAAATGCCGTCAAAGACACCGGCGCCGCCAATTGATAAAATTGAATAGTGGGTTTTTCTTATTTTTGATAGGTTTAATAAATCAGCACCGATTAAAACACCAAGGACACCAGAAATATAGGCAACTGGTGATGGGTTTGGTCTTCCAAAGATTAAAGCAAAAAGAGCAGAAAATATCGGTGGAATAATTGCTGGCATAACAATGCCAATTCCGGGAACTGGTCTACTTAAATATTTGCTTATTAAGGTCATTAAAAAGGTGCAGATAATTACGGAAAGAAAAGATACCTTTGATAAAAGATATAAAGAAAGTAATAAGGGCATAATACAGCCACCAAAATTGATGGCAATGATTTTTTTCTCATATCTTGGTAGGCGATAAAATAAAGAAAAAGGATAGGGAAGACAAAAATCTTCTTCTTTATATATCTTCTCTTCAAAAATTGGAATATTTATTCCACTGCCAATTAAGGATAAGAAAAAAAAGAAAAATCCAAACTCAGGTGACAAACCTAATTTTTGAAAGGAGATATTGATAATTCCTAAGGGAACTAAAAGAAAAAATAAGGGAAAGAATAATAAGAAAAGAAAAAATAATAAAGAGAAAGGTAAGAAGAACATTTATTTTAGTCTAATTACTTTTATTTTTGCTTCCTTTAACATATCTTTTGCTAATTTATCAGGATAATCCTCTTTTACATAGATTTTTTTTATTTTAGCATTGATAAGCATTTTGGTGCAAGTAATACAAGGATGATGAGTTGTATAAATTGTTCCTCCAGAAACATTTATTCCAAAGGCGGCTGCTTGGATTAAAGCATTCTGTTCGGCATGAATTCCTCGACAGATTTCAATCTTTTCACCTGGTTTTAATTTTAATTTTTCTCTTAAACAACCGGTCTCTTCACAATGGGCTAAATTGCTTGGCGCGCCATTATAGCCAGTGGCTAATATCCTTTTATCTTTTACAATCACACAGCCAACTTTTCTTCTTAAACAGGTAGAACGTTCAGCAACCATCTCGGCAATTTTCATAAAATATTTATCCCAAGATATTCTCTTATCTTTCACTCCAAAATTCCTAAACAATAACCAATATTTGCCTTTTTATTTTTGATGGGCTTTATTTTGCCATTTACAGAAGTAGCAATTGTTGTCACTCCTGGACCATGGCCAGCAATTACACAATTGGAGTGGACAACCACACCAATAGAGATTGCTCCTTTTTTGAGGCAACGACCATAACGGTTATCGGTATCAATCAAGGCAACAATATCACCAAACCTTAAATCTTCTAAACCATATTTTTTAATACTTTCCTTATCTTGGGTGGTAATATCATAATCACCAGAAGAAGTAGCAATGCTTCCTAAACCGCTACCCATAATTGCCGGTGGAATAATATGAGTGACAGGAAAATGTAAAATTCCATTTTTTACTTTTAAGCCAATCTCTACCATTCTTTCCAAAAGTTCCGGATCTAAATTATAGAAAATAACATCATCCAAGCCTTCAATCTTTAATCCTTGACCTCTTGCCTTTATTTGGATTTTATCGCCGATTACCAATTTTTCTAAAACATTATCAGGAAAATATACTAAAATATGTTCAATTCCACCATGCTTTCCAGTAACATATCCTTTATTTCCTTTGGCATCACCACTCACTACTATTGCTTCATTGCCAATACAGGCATAGGTGTTTAAGGCTCGGTTTTCGTTTTCATCTTTTAATTTTATTGAGACACCAGGTTCAATATGGTCACCTACCCAACCAAAGGCTTTATCACCAACTTTTACGTTATAAGTTATACCTCCTGTTCCAGGGAAAGAATATAATTCTCCTTCATGGCTTATTGTGTAAGGAAATCTTCTTATTGGCATAGCTATTTCACCAATTACGGAAATTATTGGTAATCTTTCTTTGTTCGTTTTAATCATAAAACCTCCTTTTCTTTAAAATATAAATAACCGGCTTTCAAAGTTTTTAAATTAATCTCACTAAATAATTTTTTGTCTTCTTCTAAAATCTTTTCTAAATGAGAAATCTCTAAATAATCTTTCAAAAATCCTGCCAATACACCGACAAAAAAAAGGTTTACTGGTAGAGTAGTGTTAAAATTTTCTAAACAATATTTTGCCGCAGGAATAGGTATATTTTTGCCAATATTTTTTATTTCTTTTACTAGAATATCGTCATAAAAGACTATCGTTTCATCTTTTATCAAATTTAAATTGTTATCATAACCAATTTGAGATAAAGCACAAAGGATATTTAATTCGCTTACAAAGGGAGCAGGAATAAAATCTTTGCTAATAATTATTTGAACTTCTACGCAACCACCTTTTACTTGCGAACCGTAAGAAGGGATAACACTGGCATTATAATTTTTTAATACTATTCCTCTACAAAGAATTTCACCAGCAACAACAACACCTTGCCCCCCAGTGCCACTAATTTTTATTTCCCAGTCTCTAAACATATTCACCAATAATAATTTTATTTTTCAATTCTTCTTTACTTAAATTTTTTGCTTTTTCATAGGAGATAATGTTTTTAAAAATAAATTGATAAAAATCATAAAGGGTAGGCATTTTATTTCTTCTTCCATAATGGGTTGGACAAGGTGAGATAACATCAATAAAACTGAAACCATTTATCTGAAAGGCTTTTTTTATTGCTTTCTTTAATGGTTTGGTATGAAAGACAGTATAACGGCAGACAAATTCCGCGCCACAACTTTTTACCAAGGCACATAAATCAAAGGGTTCCTCCCAGTTTCCAAAGGGAGATGTTTCAGTAATACACTCTTTAGGTGTTGTTGGTGATAATTGACCACCTGTCATTCCGTAGATACTATTATTAGCACAGATTGTGATTATCTTTAAATTTCTTCTGGCAGTATGAATTAAGTGATTACCACCAATTGCTCCTAAATCACCGTCACCACTAATCACCATAATTTCTAAATCAGAACGGGTTAATCTAATTCCGGTGGCAAAGGCTAATGGTCTACCATGTAAGGTATGTAAGGTATCCGCTTTAAAATGGGGGCTTGGTATCCAGGCAGCACAACCAATTCCTGAAACAAAGACAATCTTTTTAATATCAATATTTAATTCGTCAATGGCTTTTAATATTGTCTTTAGCAAAATTCCGTGTCCGCAACCTGGACAAAAAGGTGTAGGAAAAACTTCTTCTCTTATATATTTATATAATTTTTGACTCATAAATTTTTTACAAAATTATAAATTTCATAAGGATAAATTGCTTCACCTCTTGTTTTAAAAAGGCTAAATATCTCTTCTTTATATTTTTTAACTTCTTCAATCAATTGTCCTTGATTCATTTCACAAAGAATTACATTTTTTTCTCTTATTAAATCCTTAATTTTTCTAATCGAACTGGGCCAGATAGTAATTGGGCGGAAAAGACCAACTTTAATGTTTTCTTTTCTCAACATTTGAACTGCTTTTAAAGCACTACGAGCAACACTACCAAAAGCAATAATCAAATATTCACAATCATTAATAAAATATTCTTCATATTTTAAAATTTCTTCTTCATAATTTTTAATTTTTTTTATTAGATGAGAAGAAAGTTTCTCTTGAGAAATAGGGTCAAAGGCTTTTCTTACTCCCCATTCATTATGGGTAGAACCGGTAATTAAAAGATTGGCACCTTCTCCAAAAGAAGGCATTGGCGGAATTTTACCATCTCCTAAAAAAGGAGGTCTATTAATATCCTTTTCTCTTTCATAAATAATAATTTCTTCTTTTATTGTTAATGTCTCTTTTAAATGGGCGATTATTTCGTCACTAAGAATTATTACCGGCACCCGAAACCTTTCTGAGAGATTAAAGGCTTCAATAGTTAGATAATACATTTCCTCTACTGACCAAGGAGCAAGGGCAATAATCTGATAATCACCGGAAGCCCCCCATCTTGCTTGCATTATATCACCTTGAGAAGGTCTTGTTGCCTGACCGGTGGCTGGTCCTTGTCTTTGAATATCAACAATTACGCAAGGTGTTTCAGTCATAATCGCATAACCGATTCCTTCTAACATCAAAGTAAATCCTGGCCCACTGGTGGCAGTCATTGCCTTTATTCCGCTCCAAGAAGCACCGATTACTGAACAGATAGAAGCAATCTCATCTTCCATTTGGATAAAATAACCATTAACTTCTTTTAATCTTCTTGCCATATGTTCCATTATTTCGGAGGAAGGGGTTATTGGGTAACCGGCATAAAAACGGCAACCAGCAGCTAAAGCACCTTCAGCACAAGCAATATTTCCTTGAAGAAAGTACTTTCCTGGAGATAATAGAGATTTAACTTTCCTTATCATTTTTTAAAACAGTAATTACCAAATCAGGACAAAGTTCTTCACAAAGGAGACAGCCGATACATTCTTTCTCTTTTTCTATTTTTACCTTTTTAAACCCCTTTGGATGATATTCTTCTGAATAATTGTATACTTTTCTTGGGCAAATATTTATACAAAAATAACATCCTTTACACCATTCTTCACGCATTTTAATTTTAAACATTTATTATTTTAATAATATCTATTTGAAAATTCAATTAGATTAATTATAATATAAAACAATGAAAGAAGAGATAATCACTGTATATATAGAAGATGAAATAAAGAAATCTTATATAGATTATGCAATGTCCGTGATTATTGGTCGGGCATTGCCTGATTTTCGGGATGGGTTAAAGCCTGTTCAAAGGAGAATTCTCTTCTCAATGTATGAGCTTGGTCTTTTCTCCAATCGTCCTTTTAAAAAATCAGCAACTGTGGTAGGTGATGTTTTGGGTAAATACCATCCTCATGGGGATATGGCAGTCTACGAAGCTTTGGTAAGAATGGCGCAGGATTTTTCTATGCGTTATCCTTTAATTCAAGGTCAAGGAAATTTTGGTTCTATTGATGGTGATGCACCTGCTGCCTATCGTTATACTGAAGCACGATTGACACCATTAGCAGAAGAAATGCTTAAAAATATTGAAAAAGACACTGTTGATTTTGTCCCCAATTTTGATGCCCGTTTAAAAGAACCGGTTTTATTACCCACCACTTTTCCTAATCTTTTATTAAATGGTGCCTCAGGGATTGCTGTTGGAATGGCAACAAATATTCCGCCTCATAATTTTAAAGAAGTTATTGATGGATTGGTTGCTTTGATTGACAATCCTAACATTCCGGATGAAAAGCTTTTAGATTATATTAAAGGACCTGATTTTCCTACCGGAGGAATAATTGTTGGCACAGAAGGAATAAAGGAGGCTTATCTTACTGGGAAGGGCAAAATTATTGTTCGAGGAAGGGTTAAATTTGAAGAAATAAAAGGACAAAGGGAAAGAATTGTAATTACCGAAATTCCTTATCAGGTAAATAAAGCGGCTTTAATTGAAAAGATTGCTCAATTAGTAAGAGAGAAGAAAATTGAAGGAATAAGTGATTTAAGGGACGAATCTGATAGAGATGGAATAAGAATCGTTATCGATTTAAAAAGGGATGTTAGTAAAGAAGTTATTTTATCTCAACTATATGCCCACACACCTTTACAAGAAACCTTTGGTATTATTTTCTTAGGAATAATTGATAATGTTCCTAAATTAATGAATTTAAAAGAAATCTGTCAGACCTTTTTGGAATTTCGCTACCAAACCTTCTATCGCCAAACAAAATTTGAACTAAATAAAGCTGAAGAAAAGGCACATATCTTAGAAGGGTTTAAGATTGCCTTAGATAATATTGATAAAGTGATAAATTTAATTAAATCATCTAAAGATACAGAAAAGGCAAGAGAAGGGTTGATGAAGAGATTTAAATTAACCGAAAAACAGGCAAATGCTATTTTAGATATGCGACTAGCAAGATTGACCAGTTTAGAAAGAAAAAAGATTGAAGATGAATATTTAGCAACAATAAAAGAGATTTCCCGTTTAAAATCCTTACTTGCCTCTCGGCAAGCAATAATGCAAGAGATAAAAAAGGAGTTATTAGAATTAAAAGAAAAATATGGTGATACAAGAAGAACTGATATAATTGAAGGAAAGATAGAAGAAGTAAAATTAGAAGATTTAATTGCTGAGGAAGATGTAACGATTTTGATTACCCATAAAGGATATATTAAAAGAATGTCGGTTTCTTCTTATAGAAAACAGAGTAGGGGAGGAGTGGGAAGGGCAGGAACAGAAATAGGCGAAGAGGATTTTGTTGAGCATCTAATTACTGCTCAAACAAAAGATTATCTACTATTTTTTACAAATAAAGGGAAATGTTATTGGTTGAAAGTTTATGAAATTCCTGAGGGTTCTTTTCAATCTAAGGGTAGACCAATTATTAATCTTTTGGAATTAGAAAAGGATGAAAAGATTGCTGCTACTTTGTCAGTAAAGGAATTTGATAAGAAAAACTATGTTTTTATGATTACTGCCTTAGGTAAAGTGAAAAAAGTTTCTTTAGAAGAGTTTTCTAATCCAAGAAAGACAGGGATAATTGCCATAAAACTATTAAAAAATGATTATCTTGTTGACACCTTTATTACTAACGGCAAGGATGAAATTATGGTGTTTACCAAAAAAGGACAATCATTAAGATTTTCCGAGAAGGATGTGAGAGAAATGGGAAGAAATGCGGTTGGTGTTACTGGAATAAAATTAGAAAAAGGTGATGAAGTTTGTTCAGGAACAATCATTAAAGAAGATGAGAAACTTTTATTTGTTTGTGAAAATGGGTTTGGTAAATTAGTAAGTTATAAACTTTTCCCAAAAAGAAAAAGAGGTGGGAAGGGAGTAGTTGGTATAAAAATAACCGAAAGGACCGGTGATTTAATAAAAGTAATTAGTGTGAAAGAAGAAGATGAAATAATAATTGGTACTTTAAAAGGAACAGTAATAAGATTAAAAGTATCAGAAATTAAAGAACTTTCTCGTCAGGCAAGTGGGGTAAAACTTCTTACTTTAAAAGAAGAAGATAAAGTAATTGATGTTGCTAAAGTTATCAGTTCATAGTTTTATGTTTTATTTCTTGTTATAGAAATGGCTATTTATTACTTACCTAATTCTGAGATTTATTTAACGAAAAGAAGCAGAAAGTTTATAGGCTTTTCTAAAAGGAGTAAACATTAAAATAATATATAGCCTCTGTCTAAAAGGGAATATTCAGTTAAGTCATTAAATTTCGAGAACTTACATAAAATTTTTGCCAAATAAAAAGTTTACATATAGGAAACTGGTAAATTAAGTTAAGTTATTGAAAATCAAGGACTTATAAATTATTAAAAATTAATGGAATTTTGTTATTTCTTAATTATTATCAATTTTTTCTCATCTCTTATGAAATATATCCCTTTCTTTAACTTTTGGGTATTTTGTAATTTTCTACCGGTAATATCATAGATAGCAATTTTTTTCTTTATTAAGTTTGTAAGATTTTCCGATTGGATATTTCTTAATTCGGGTTTTTTTATTGGAAAAATTGTATCCAAATTGGGAAGCCCGACCCAAACCCAGAATTCGTTTTCATTTTTACCTTTTAATAAAAAGACACCAAAACTATTGGCAACGATTGTTCCGCTTTTGCTACTTTTTAAATAAGGACCTTTGGGAATTGTTTCTAAGGGAAGCCATTTATTATTATAAGGATTAAAGCACCAAAATTCTCTTGTTGAGCCACCTTTGATTGCGTAAATAATGTTATCTTTTATTGCTAAACAACCACCATCTTTCACTTTTTTCTTCTTCTTTTCTATGGGATGTTGTAAAGGTAATGGTGGTAAAGATTCCCAGGTATCCCTTTCAATTAGATAACGGAAAAAGTAGTTAGTGGGCGCTTGTAATAGATAAATGGCAGGAATACTTTCGCAGATAATTAAAGAGCTTCCTTCTTTAAATCCTTTTTTAGTTGGTGGCTGTTTTATTGGTGACCAAGCTTTACTTATCGTATCAAAAACTAAAATTTCTTTTGTGTTATTACCTTTTAATAAATAAATTTTTCCATCATAAAATGTCAAATCTGAACCTTTTTTTACATTTTTCTCACCAGTAATTTCTGGCAGAGCTTCAAAACTTCTAGTGAAAATATCATAACGCCAAAATTCTCTTGTATTATTTCCTTTTATAAGATAGATGTATTTTTCACCATCAAAAACAAGCGAACCACCATCTTTTACATTCCTCTTTTTTCCTAGTAAATAGGGAATAGGGTCTAAAATTTGCCAAAAACCCGTGTTAATATTATAGCAATAAAAATCATTTGTATTATTTCCTTTTAGGGCAAAGATTAAGGTATCAAAGGCTAATGCCATTGAGCTTCCCTTACCAACTTTCTTTTGGCTGGGTAATAAAGGCATATCTCTTAATAGATACCAATATTGTGAGCCTTTATTAAGAATGAAAAATTGATTTTTGATACTATTGTTTATCGGATTTACATCACCATCTAAATTGACAAAAGCTAATATTTTAAAATTGCCCGAATCATTAAATGAAGAGGGTTGAAATTGAATTATTCTTTCTTCGTAAGGCAAAATATTGGAAACATAACTAGAATCATAATATAAAATTTGTCTATTCTTCATAATTTGAAAGTGGAGATAAAAAGAGATACTTATCTCACTATTGTTGCTAATTTTTAATTGAGGAATTATCTTCTTGCTTGTATCAAAAAGAATAACCCCTTTTGGTGATACTATTTCTTTTAAGTGAATATCAACTCTACCGATAGAAAAAATTTTGGAAAGGGTATCATTATCTTTTAGAATATCATCAATAAGTTTTAAAGAGAAAGTTATAAAATAATCACCTTCATTTTGGAAGTTATATTCTTTAAAATCCACAATTACTGAATCTAAGCCACAAATACTTTTAAATTGAGAATCCGCATAGATTTCTTGATTATTATTATTAAAAATTTTACAAAAAGCTTTAAAAGTATGATAGGTGTTAAAATAATTTTTAACTTCAATTTTGGGAGATAAGATTCCTTTTATATTATATCTTTTTGGTAAAATAATTTTATTTATCCCAATATCGTAGGGTTGAGTGGTGGTGTAGAAAATTTCTGAATTACCTATTCGGTAATCATAAAAAATAAGATGAAGGTAGTCTGAATTAATTCCGCAAATTTTTGGATAATAAACCGAACCGTTTGGATAGTTGTCGGGAATTTGAATTATCTCTTGCCAAATATTATTTTCTTTTACTCTTAACCAAATTTTATAATAAGAAGTATTTTCTTGACCAAACCAAACAAGATATATTTTATTATTGTTATCAAAAGTTAAAAAGGGATAAAAACGATAGCGATTTAAATTCTCATTAGCTCCAGCAATGGTATCAATATTTCCCCAATTGCCATTATTACTTTTATAACGATAGTAAATTCGGTAATAGACATTATTTTGTGGGTGATAGCCACACCAAGTGATATGAATATTATTTTCTTTATCAACAATAATTGTTGGATTATATTGAGAACGAGAAAACCCTTCGGAAATTAAAACCCTTTCTTCCCACACATTATTATTGTTTCTTCTCCTATAAAATATTTGATTAGAAGAAACTCCTGCTTCTCTTCCTTCCCAAACAATATGAACATTATTATTTTGGTCAACAGCAATTGCAGAATAATATTTGTGGAAATTGCTGGTTGTGAGTATCATCGCTGGTTGCCAGCCCTGTTCATTTTTTTCTTTATAAAATACTTGATAAAAAGAATTATGACGTTTACAATAAGTTACGCCAATTCTTCCGTCACGAAAAATAGCGATAGAAGGCGGATATATGAAGTTAACTGAACTATCAATAATTTCGCTATCGGTCCAGCGTCCAGAAGGTTCTTTTAATTTGTATCTTACATAATAATAATTATTTTTTGATACATATATTAAATGGAGATTGTTTGAAGAGTCTAAAGCAATTGTTGGATAAAAGGCTATTTCATTATTTTTATCACTTAGACAATAATTTTCGCTAAATCCTGTTTTTGGCGAATAAAATTTGTAATATATCTGAGGGGCAAGATAATTTAAATAAGGTGTATGATCATACCAAATAAAATGAATATTACCATTTTTATCAACTATTAAATTGTTACTATTATTAATTGATAATAAAGAAGAATAAAAATTATTAGAAATATTTACTGGAATTGTCCACCGAGAAAAAAATTGTGTAAATAAAGTTAAAAGAGCCAATCCCCACCACATCCTTCCCCTCCTTTTTATTTATATTAATTATAACTTAAAATCTTTAATTAGTCAATATCTTAACGATAATATTTTTTGCTATTTCTTTTTTATTATTTAAAATTTTTTTGAGTCTTGAAAGACAAGGTTGATAATTAAGTCTATTATCTAAAATCTCTTTTGCCTTTTGATAGACAATTTCTAATTTTGGATTGATAAATTCTAAGAATATTTTTTCTTTTAATAAAATATTTGGTAATGAAAAATATTTAGTTTTTATCAGAAATTTACCAATTAATAAGGTAAAAAAAGAAGGAAAATAAATACTAATAAACGGTTTATCCAAAAGAGCAATTTCTAAAGTTGCTGTTCCTAAGCAGGTTAATACTAAATCAGAAACAGAAATTAATTCATAATGGTTTTCATAAATTAATGGTAGATCTAAAAAATTATCTTTATAATTTAAACCTTTTAATGCTAAAATAAATGCTTTGATTTTAAAATCTTTATTTAATTTATCATAAACTTTTAAAAAGAAAAGCAGATTTTTCTTTATTATCTCATTTCTTGAGCCAGGCATTAAAATTAAAACCTTTTCATCTTTTATATTGTATTTTTCTTTAATCTCTTCTTTTGTTAAATTAGTTTTTATAATTTCTAATAAAGGATTTCCTACATAAATTGCTTTTAATTTTAATTTCTTATAAAATTCCTTTTCAAAAGGAAAGAGGCAGATCATTTTATCTACATATTTTTTCAAAATTTTGTATCTAAATTTTCCCCATGCCCAAATTTGTGGTGGTGCGAAATAGACAATTTTTAACTTCTCATTTTTAATTCTTTTTATTAAAGGAAGATTAAAACCGGGAAAAGAAATTGGAATAAAAATATCTGGTTTTATTTCTTTTATTTTTCTTTCAATCTCTTTTAGATGGTAAAAAAGAGAAAAAGATTTCTTTATTCCTTCATAAAATCCAACTACTGGAAAATTTTTGCTATCAAATAATAATTGAAAATTACCCTTTATGTTTTCTTTATTGCCAATTACATATAATTGAATATCTGGGTATAATTTATTAAAATTCTCTATAAGGTAATTTAAATATAAATCGCCAGAAGGTTCGCCAGATAGAAGAAGTATTTTCAAATAATATTAATTTTTTTTGGATGTTTAATTAAAAAAGTAGTTATCGCTCCTAAAAGGCAAAGAATCCCAGCGGTAATAAATGCTAAATCATAACTTTTAGTTTTTTCCAGAATTTGAGGCATAAAGATGTTACCAATAAGTCCACCAATTCCACAACCATTGAATACTAATCCGTAGTTCATTCCAACATTTTTTATTCCGTAAAAATCAGCAATAACTGCGGGAAAAACTCCTAAATATCCACCGAAACATAAACCTACTAAGGGAATACCTATCCAGTAATAAGAAGGAAAAGAAGGAATTATTATATATAATATAACAGCTATTCCACAAATTAAAAATATAAAAAATAGAGTTTTCATTCTACCAATTAAATCGGAAACTTTTCCCCAAAAAACTCTACCGAGGGCATTAAAAATTGCTAAAATGCCCACTGCGAAAGCTGCTTTCTCTTTTGTTAGTCCGGCTAACTCTTGGCCAATTGGCGATGCTTGACCAATTATCATTAAACCTGTGGCACAACCAAGAAAATAAATAAACCAAATTAGATAAAATTGATAAGTTTTAAATATCTCGGAAGGTGAATAATCATAAGAGTTTATTGGGGATTTAGACAGCGATGTCGGAATTTCTACAACATATCCTTCAGGCGGATTTTTTAAAATTAAAGAACCAATTGTTATTAAAATTAAAAAAGAGATTCCTAAAACAATGAAGGTGTTAAAAATGTTGATATTATCAATTAATACACGTGATATTTGGGCAATAATAAAAGTGCCACTAGCTAAGCCAGCCACTGAAATTCCTGTAATCAATCCCCGCATATCGGGAAACCATTTAGCACCAACAGAAATGGCACTCACATAACTTAATCCTAATCCAATGGCAGATAATATTCCGTAAGATAATAAGATTCCTAAAAAAGATTTAATAACTCCCGAAAGAATAAGTCCTAAACCAAAAAGAATACCACCGGTTAGGGAAACAATTTTTGGTCCTTTTTTATCTTGCCATCGACCACCAATTATCGTCGTTAAAGCAGAAATTGATACTGCAAAAGCATAAGGTAAGGTTGCTTGCGTGGGTGTTAAGTTTTTTTCTTGCAAAGGTTTTCTAAAAACACTCCAAGCATGGAGAGCACCTAAACATATTTGGATTAACAGAATGCCAATTATTATAAACCAGCGATTTCTAACCATAGATTATTTAGACTTTAACAAACCTACTCTACGAACTAAAAAGATAATGATTTTATTAAATAGTTATTTCAATAATTCTTTTGGTGGTTTTTTGATAAATCCTTTTTTCATTAAAAATTGGATTTCTTTTCTTGCTTCTTTAATAGTTTCCCAGGCTTTTTTGAATAAACTATCTCTATCCATTATAATTCTGGCAACACCTTGTTCAATTGCTTTCATACCAACTGCTACTGCTTCTCTGGGGAAAACTTCCCAATCATCCATTGTCGGAATTATATAATCTTCTCTTAGACCTTTATCTTCGGCAATTTTTGCCAATTCTTCGGCAGCGGCAATACACATTTCATCAGTAATTGTTTTTGCATTCACATCCAAAGTTCCTCTGAAAATTCCAGGAAAACCTAAAGAATTGTTAATCTGGTTAGGAAAATCACTTCTACCGGTGGCAACAATTCTTGCTCCGGCTTCTTTTGCTTCCCAGGGCCAAATTTCCGGTATAGGATTAGCACAAGCAAATACAATCGCATCTTTTGCCATTCTTGCTATCCATTCTTTTTTAATTACATCTGGTCCAGGAGTTGACATTCCAATACAAACATCAACACCTTCTAGGGCTTCGGCAATACCACCCGTTCTTCCTTCTCCATTAGTATTAAGACAAATTTCCCATTTCTCTTTCCAATACTCTTTATTTTCTTCGATATCGGTTCTTCCTTTATGAAGTATTCCTTTGGAATCTACCATTATAATATTTTTAGGATTTACACCACCTTTTATTAAAATCCTTGCACCACAAATATTAGAAGCTCCAGCACCGATCATCGCGATTTTCACTTTATCAATTGATTTACCAACAATCTTTAAAGCATTAATAAGACCAGCATAAACAACAGTAGCAGTTCCTTGTTGATCGTCATGCCAAACAGGAATATCTAATTCTTTTCTTAAAACATCTAAAATGTAAAAGCATTTTGGTTGGGCAATATCTTCTAAGTTATAACCACCAAAGGAGGGTTCTAAAAGTTTAGCAACTTCGATAAATTTATCTGGGTCTTTTGTTCTTACGGCAATCGCTACTGCATCGACACCACCAAGATATTTAAAGAGTAATGCTTTTCCTTCCATTACTGGCAAAGAAGCTTCTGGTCCAATATCACCAAGCCCTAAAACTCTTGTGCCATCAGTTAAGACCGCTATTAAATTTGCCCGATTAGTATGTTCCCAAACTTTTTCGGGATTTTTAAATATATCTTTACAAGGTTCAGCAACTCCTGGGGTATACCAAATAGCAAAATCATCGAAACTGGTTATTGCACATTTAGCAGTGATTTTTACTTTACCTTTATAAAAAGGATGAAGCTTTAAGGCCTGTTCAGCAGGTTTTTTGGCCTTTGCTAAAAGTTCTTCTTTTGTTAAAATTTTTTCTTTTACTTTTTTTATGACTCTTTTTTTAACTTTCTTTTTAATTTGTTTTTTTATCTTTTTTGCTTTTTTCATTTATTCACTCCTTTTTGGTTGTTTAATTAAAAAAGTAATTATTGCTCCTAAAATACATAAAATGCCAGCAACAACAAAGGCTAAATTATAACTTTTTGTCCTTTCTAAAACTTGAGGAGCAAAAATATTACCTAAAAGTCCACCAACACCATAGGCAGTAAATACCAGTCCGTAATTCATCCCAACATTTTTTGTTCCGTAAAAATCAGCAGTCACTGCGGGAAATACTGCTAAATAACCACCAAAACATAAACCTATTAAAGATACCCCTATCCAGTAATAAAAAGGAAGTAAAGGAATTATAGTATAAAGAAACACAGCAATACCACAAATAAGAAACATTAAGAAAAGGGTTTTCATTCTACCAATCCAATCGGAAACTCTTCCCCAGAATATTCTACCAAAAGCATTGAAAATTGCCAAAAGACTTACAGCAAAAGCTGCGGTCTCTTTCGTTAATCCCGCCAATTCTTGACCAATTGGAGAAGTTTGACCAATTATCATTAAACCAGTAGCACAGCCAAAAAAATAAATAAGCCAAATTAAATAGAATTGATGAGTTTTGAGCATTTCTGAAGGTAAATAGCTATAAATAGTTGCTTTAGATGTTGGCGGCGGTGTCCAACCTTCTGGTTTATATCCTTCAGGAGGATTTTTTAAAATTAAGGCACCAATTATTACTAAAATTAAAAAAGAGATTCCTAAAACAATAAAGGTATTAAAAACATTGATAGTATCAATTAAGCTACGAGCAATCGGTGCAACAATTAAAGCACCTGCACCAAAACCAGCAACAGCTATTCCAGTAATTAATCCGCGCATATCGGGAAACCATTTGACACCAACCGAAATTGGACAAACATAAGCAAGACCAATTCCAATGCCTGATAATATTCCATAAGATAATAAAATTCCTAAAAAGGATTTTGTAAGTCCAGAAAGAATAAGCCCTGAGCCAAGAAGAATACCGCCGGTTATTGCTACAATTCTTGGCCCTTTTTTATCCTGCCATCTGCCTCCAAGAATTGTTGATAAAGCAAAAGATATTAAAACAAAGGCAAAAGGTAAAGTTGCTTGAGTTGGAGTTAAATTTAATGGTTCACCTTGAAGAGGTTTTCTGAACACGCTCCAAGCATAAATAGCACCTAAACATAATTGAATTAAAACAGCACCTATCATTACAAACCAACGACCTTTAGACATTAGAGAACCCTCCGATAGTTATTTATTTTATTCCTATTCTTCTAAAGTAGAGGTATCACCAAGTGGTAAACCAAGTTCTTGTGCTTTTAATAGTCTTCTCATTATCTTACCACTTCTTGTTTTCGGTAACTTGTCGCGGAATTCAATTTCTTCGGGTCGGGCAATTGGTCCAATCTCTTTTGCCACCCATTCTTTTAACTCATTTTTAAGCTCTTCTGATGGTTGATATCCTATCTTTAATACAACAAAGGCTTTAGGCACATCTCCTTTTATTTCGTGAGGAATACCGATTACTGCTGCTTCCGCGACTGCTGGATGAGAAACTAACGCACTTTCTATCTCAGCAGTTCCTAATCTGTGACCAGCAACATTAAGTACCTCGTCTGCTCTTCCTCTAAACCAAAAATAACCATCTTCATCGATGGTGCAAGAGTCTCCTGTTAAATAAACATTTGGAAATCTTGACCAATAGACTTGTTTATATCTTTCTGGGTCTTTATATAAAGTTCTTAACATTGATGGCCAGGGAGAAGTAAGAACAGCAAAGCCATTTTCATTTGGTTTTATTCTATTACCTTCCGAAGTATAAACATCTGCATTATATCCTGGCAATGGTTTTGTTCCTGAACCAGGTTTTAATGGTGTGATCGGTAATGGTGAGATAACAAAAGCACCAGTTTCAGTTTGCCACCAAGTATCCATTATCGGGCATCTTTCTTTACCGATATGTTTATAATACCATCGCCAAGCTTCCGGATTGATTGGTTCACCAACCGATCCAAGGAGTCTTAAAGTGGATAAGTTATATTTATTTGCCCATTGTTCACCAAATCTCATATGCATTCTGATAGCAGTTGGTGAGGTATATAAAATAGTTACTCCTTCTCTTTCAATTATCTTCCACCATCTGCCCGGATCAGGATAGTCAGGTGCGCCTTCATATAGAACTGAAGTTGCTCCCAGCATTAATGGTGCGTAAACAATATAACTATGACCGGTAACCCAACCAATGTCTGCGGCACACCACCAGATATCATCATCTTTTATATCAAATACATATTTCATCGTAGTATAAGTACCAACTGCATAACCACCATGAACATGGACAACTCCTTTTGGTTTGCCGGTTGTTCCAGAAGTGTAAAGAATGTATAGCATATCTTCAGAATCCATAATTTCTGTTTCACAATAATCACTTTCTTTTTCAGTAAGCTCATGCCACCATAAATCTCTTCCTTCTTTCATCGGAACATCTTCGCCGGTTCTTTTGTAGACAATAACTTTTTCAATTGTTGGGCATTCTTTTAAGGCTTCGTCAGAATTTGCTTTTAAAGGCACAATTTTTCCTCGCCGATAACCACCATCAGCAGTAATCAATATCTTTGCTTCAGCATCGTTAATCCTATCTTTTAAAGCTTGTGCAGAAAAACCAGAAAAGACAACCGAATGAATAGCGCCAATTTTAGCACAGGCAAGCATCGCTATTGGTAATTGAGGAATCATTGGTAAATAAATAGTAACCCGGTCCCCCTTCTTCACACCAAGTTTCTTTAAAGCATTGGCTAATTTATTTACCTCTTTGTAAAGTCTATAATAAGACCAATAATCAACCTCTCCAGGCTCACTTTCATAAATATAGGCAACCTTATTTTTTCGGTAAGTTTTAATATGGCGGTCAAGAGCATTATGAACGATATTAATCTTTCCGTTAATAAACCATTTGGCAAAAGGCAATTCCCATTCTAATACCTTTGTCCAGGGAGCAAACCATTCTAATTCTTTTGCGTGTTCTTCCCACCACCATTCAATATTTTTCCGTGACCTCTCTAAAAGTTCGTCAAGAGTTTCGATTCCGTGTTTATCCATAAATTTCTTAATGTTACTATTTTCTACTAGTTCTTTGGGTGGATAGTATATTTCTTTCTCCTGCGCCATATTTTCCTCCTTTTTTTAAAAGAATTTTTGTATTTTTAATTTTTTTTATATTTTACAAAAATTCTTTTAAAAATCAATTTATTATTAAATAAACCTTTCAAATCTTTCTTTTTTTGCTTTACAAATTGGACAGATTTCTGGAGGTTCTTCTCGGGCACAAAGATAGCCACAAATTTTGCACCGCCACACTGGTAAAGAAAGTTTTAAAGTGCTGATAGTAATCTCACGCTTCTTTTTCTTTAAATTTCTTCTTTCTGGAATAGATTTGATTTGTTTTTTACCGGTATAGACATCATAAGAGACATATAAACCACAATAGCAATTCCCGTAGTCATTAATATCTTGATCGCGGTAATCACAAGGGCAGATAATATCTAAATCTTCTTCTTTATTACCACTTGCCAAACGACAAGGACAAGCAAAATAACCAAATCTTTCCTGGTTGATAAGTAAGCCTTCAATTAGACTTTTAGTAAATTCTTCATCGGGATTTAAAAAATAACCACTTTCTTCAGCTTCTTTTTTTAATTTTTCGTACCAATAATCAATTAGACTTTTGTCAATCATCTTAAGTTAACTCCTTTTTAATTTTTTCTTCATCATATCCAATAATTACTATTTGGTCGTCAATTACTAATGTGGGAAAAGATAAATTGGCATTATATTTTTTCAATTCTTGAAGAATTTTCTCTCTTTCCTCGCCTTTTAGCAAATCCACATCAAAACATTGGTAATTAATACTCAATTGAGATAATAGATTTTTGGTTTTTCGACACCAACCACAAGTGCTTAAAGCATATAAAACCACTTTTTTATTTTTATCAGCCATAATTTATTATAGAAAAAAAGAACTTAAAATCAAAAAATTATTAAATAATTTATTTAAATCAGGAGAGTATACTATATCCTATACAGCCCCCTTCTTTATAGAAAACAAAATCCCCTTGGCTTATTAATATGGTATTTATAAGATATTTAAAAAAATCACTTACTTATTTGCTAACAAAGGAATATATATAACTTTATTAATTACCTCCTTTTTCTTAATCAAATTCTTTAAATCTAATCTCATAATTTCCTTAGCAATTTGTAAACTGAGGATATTAGACTTGAATACCCCTAGCCAAAAGCAAAAGAATATTTTTTTTGTCTTATTAGCCATAAACTTCTCCTTCTATATATATAACGAAAAAAGAGCCCTAAAGGTTAGTAATTTTTTGTCAGTTATTCTTCAGAATATTAAGGTACAGGGAAAGGAGGTATAAAAATAGAGAAGGGTTTTCTTAGATAGAGAAGCAAAAATGAAAAAAATTATTATTTAAAGGAAACGAGAAAAAAGTAATAGATTGACATTTATAATTGTTAAATTATAATAGATTTATGCGAATTTTGTCTCTAAATGATAACGATTTGAGAAAAGAGTTATTAAAGATTGGTGTTGATGAAGAAGCAGTTCCAATATTTTTAAAAAAGAGCAAAGTAATTGTTTTGAAATTGGAATCTTTAAGTCAAGCAGCTTGTAATATTTTAAAACAGGTTGCTTTAACTTGTGATAGCGATTGTGCTATTCATAAAAAGGTTATCTCTGGAAGAAAAAAGAAAGCAGATGCAATTTTGATTACTAACCTTAGGGGGCTGGAGAAAATTTGTGATAAACTTAATTATCAGCCTGAATTTTTAAAAAGTTTAAAAGAGAAATTAGAGGATTTTTTGAAAAGTTATTTTAAAAAGGATAATTTTATCCTTAAGTTTAAAGAAAAAACTTATAATTTAAAAGAAAGACCTTTGATAATGGGAATTTTAAATTTAACACCCGATTCTTTTTATGATGGTGGTAAATTTAAAGATATAAAAGAGGCAGTAGATTACGGAATAAAAATGGTAGAAGATGGAGCAGATATTATTGATGTGGGTGGTGAATCAACAAGACCAGGCAGTGAACCAGTTCCTTTAAAAGAAGAATTAAAAAGAGTATTACCGGTAATAAAAGAGTTAAAGAAAAAGATAAATATTCCCATTTCTATTGATACCTATAAAAGTGAAGTAGCAAAAATTTGTTTAAGTGAGGGTTGTGAGATTGTTAATGATATTTCGGGTTTGAGATTTGATAAAAAAATGGCAGAGGTGGTTGCTAATTATGATGCCTATTGTGTAATTATGCATATCAAAGGGAAACCAAAAACAATGCAAAAAAGGGTTTATTATAAAGATGTGATAAAAGAAATTTTTGACTATCTAAAAGAAAGGGTAGAGTATGCGATAAATAATGGAATAAAAAGAGAGAAGATTATTATTGACCCAGGGATTGGTTTTGGTAAACTTTTGGAACATAATTTGGAAATTATTAGAAGATTAGATGAGTTTAAATCCTTAAATCTGCCAATATTGGTTGGCCATTCAAGAAAGAGTTTTATTGGTAAGATACTTAATTGTGAACCAAAAGATAGATTATTTGGTTCTATTAGTTGTGCTATTTTTCTTGCTTTAAAAGGAGCAAATATTTTAAGGGTTCATGATGTAAAAGAGACAAAAGAAGCGATTATGGTTTATAAAGCAATAATAAATAATGTTTAAAATCTTTAAACCAACAATTATTGATATTTTAGATATTACTTTGGTGGCAATCTTAGTTTATTACTTTTTAAAATTTTTACAAGGAACAAGGGCATTAAAAATGGTATATGCTCTTATCTTACTTTTTATCATCTCTTATATCGCTCAAATATTGCAATTAAAAGCCTTTGGTTTGATTATTGATTCCTTAAAGGCGGTTTGGATTATTTTATTTGTTATTCTTTTCCAACCGGAGATTAGAAATGTTTTGACAAGATTTGGTCGCTATAAACTTTTCAGTTTTTTATTAAAACCTGAAGAGAGTAAAGGAATAATTGAGGAGATAACAAAAGCATTAAAAGATATGAAAGAAAAAAAATGGGGAGCTTTAATTGTTTTGGAAAGAGAGATTGGTTTAAAAGAATATATTGAAAGTGGTATTCCAATAGGTGCTAAACTTTCTTCATCCCTTTTAGTTTCTATTTTTTCACCAAATTCACCCTTACATGATGGTGCCTGTATTATTTCTGGTGACCAGATTGCTGCCGGAGGCGTAGCTTTGCCTTTAAGCGATAACAAATTTTCGCCCTTTTTTGGTATGCGCCATCGAGCAGGAATTGGTATTACCGAAATCACTGACGCCTGTGCAATTATTCTTTCCGAGACTACCGGTAAAATATCATTTGCCTATAAAGGAAATATTAAATACGACATTTCGCTACTTGAATTAAAACATGAATTGAGTAAAATTTTAATTAAAGAAGAAAAGAAATAAAAACTTCTTATTAGAATTGAAAAGCGATAAAAATATTGGCTATGTTAGATAAATAAGAAAATATCTAAGGAGGAAAAAGAAATGGTAACAGAAAAGTTTTATCAAAGAAAAATAAAAATATTATTTTTCTTTTTAGTAACTTTAATTGTTTTTTCTGTTTATTTATATTCCTTGGCACCTACTGCTTCTTTTTGGGATTGTAGTGAATTAATAGCAGTTTCTTATATCTTAGGAATACCTCACCCCCCGGGCACTCCTTTATATGTAAATTTGGGAAGGATTTTTTCAATGATCCCGGTAAGTAAAGAAGTGGCTTTTCGGACAAATTTCTTTACCGCCCTCTTAGGTGCTATTTCTTGCGGATTGGTTTATCTCCTCGTTGTTAAATTGCTCTCTTTACAAAAGGGATTTCAAAGTTTTAATGAAAGGTATCCTTTTTTAATACATTTTGCGGGAATTGTTGGTGGTCTTGCCTTAGGATTTGCTAATTCTTTTTGGGATAACTCTGTAGAAACCGAAGTTTATACTCCTTGTGTTGTTGTTGCTCTATTTGTTATCTATTTAGCCATATTATGGCGGGAGAAATTAGAAAGAGGAGAGGAGGATAATAGATATGTTTTAGCAAGTATCTATCTTCTTTTTTTATCAACAGGAATTCATTTTACACCAGTAATGATTTTCATTCCTTTACTTATCTATGGTTTAATTGTGAATAGAAAGGCACTTTTGGAATTGAGATTTATTGAATTTATTATTTTATATTTGTTAATTGTTTTAATTTCCGGATTGGTTTTGGTTGATTATTTTGTTTTGTTTTTGGCTTCGCCTTTAGTAGCAGTCATTGATTTATATAAAGAAAGGGGAGTTTGGTTTTTTATCTTAATTATTTTATATGGTATTTATCTTTACTATCTTTATGAAAAGAAAAAATTGAAAGTTCAATATGTTTTATTAGGACTTTTTTTGATTGCTTTGGCATCTTCCATTCAATTCTTTTTAATGGTAAGAGCAAGGTTAGAGCCAGCAATTAATGAAGTAGCTCCAGCAAAATGGCGAGATTTTGTTAGTGTTTTAAAAAGGGAACAATATGACCCAATGAGACTTTTGCCTAGAAAAACTCAATTTTTAACCGAAGAAGATTGGCGGGCCTATCCCAATTCAGTTCCTTATTTAGGAGTTATCCCTGCTTATTTTGAGCAAATCAAATTTTATGTTCGTTATTTCTTCTGGCAATGGGCCGGAAGGGAGAATTTTGATATATTTTTAGGTATAAAATTACCAGCAATCATTGGCCTTATTTTTCCTATTTTAGGAATTTGGGGAATGATAGAGCATTATAAGAACGAAAAGAAATCTTTTTTACTTATCTTTTTATCCTTCCTTATTGCTTCGCTTGGTTTAATAACTTATCTCAATTTAAAATATTCACCTTCTGACCCAAGAGAACATTTAAAATTTAGAGAAGTAAGGGAAAGAGATTATTTCTTTGCTTTTTCTTATGTCTTTTTCACTATCTTTGTTGGTATGGGAACTTATTATTTTCTTAATTATATATTAACAAAATTAAAATTAAAGAAAATTCCTTTCTATTCAATCATCGGAGGAATTATTGTGGTTTCCTTTTTACCAATTGTTTTAAACTATCCTGAGGTAACAAGAAGAGGGAATATGATTCCGGCAGAATATGGATATAATATGCTCATCTCTTGTGAAGGAGAGAAGGCAGTAGTTTTTACTAATGGTGATAATGATACCTTTCCTTTATGGTTTGTTCAAGAAACACCATCAGCAGTAAACGATTATAAAGTACCTTTTAAAAGAAATGTTGCTGTTGCTAATCTTTCCTTACTAAATACTAACTGGTATTGTAAGCAACTTAAAAAATGGGGAGCACCAATTTCTTTTACCCTGGAAGAAATAGATAAATTACCACAAGGAATGTACGGCAAAGATGGTAGAATTTATCTTTTGAAAGATATTATTATTAGAGATATGCTAGCAACTAACGCAGGAATCAAATTAAAGTATCCAGATGATTACTTAGTATCTCCCCACGAATTTCGGCAGAAGGTATTAAAGAATTATAAAAATTTAACAGGTTGCGAAATCTATTTTGCTACAACTGTTTCTAAAGATAATCTTTATGATGTAGAACCTTTTTTAGTATTGAAAGGACTTGTCCAGTTAGTCACTGCTG
Source organism: Caldifarciminota bacterium (assembly GCA_025060715.1). Classification (GTDB taxonomy): domain Bacteria; phylum Hydrothermota; class Tepidihabitantia; order Tepidihabitantales; family DTDR01; genus DTDR01. The sequence goes on from JANXBG010000006.1 coordinate 33,668, forward strand.
ACTCCGGTGATAATCAAATAGATATTGCTAAAACTGAAGAATTTTTATTTAAAAGATACAAAATGAAAAGTATGCTTGACCCCAAAGTAAAAAAAGATGAGAATACTAGAGGACTTCTACTCAACTATGTTGCTCTTTATGTCCAATTGGCGCAAGAGTATTATAAAAAAGGAGATCTAACAAAGGCAATTGAAATTTTAGAAAAGGCAAAAGAGTTTGAACTTGATCCCGATAAAAAGGCTATTTTATTTTACAATTTAAGTTTATTTAATATCCATACTCAAAATTATGAAAAAGCTTTAAGTTACTTAGATTCTATCGAAAAAACTGGTATCAAAGATGTCCAACTTCTACTGCAAAGAGGACTTATCTATCAATCATTAAACCAATTAAAGAAAGCAGAAGAATCTTATTTAAAAGCAAAGGAATTAGCACCATTAAGACCCGAACCTGTGCAGACTTTATACCAATTTTATCTCTCTACTTTAAATGATACTCCTAAGGCAATAAATATTTTAAAAGAATGGCTATTTAGAAATCCTAATGATACTGTTGCTCAAAGATTATTAAGAGATTTAGAGAAAAAATAATATCTTCTATTTGATTACCCTTTTAACAGGCAAGTTAAGATATTATTCTCATAAAGTAGCAATAATCAAAAGCATAATTAGTAAAGTTTTTATCCAAATAAGTTGACCTAAGGATTTTATTTTTAAGGAGTGAGAGTATTCATACTATATTTTGAGTAATTATAATATTAATTGCTATTTATACTTTCTTTAAAGATTCTTTTTCTTTTAAAGTAAGTTTTCTAATTCCTTTGGAGTTTTTCCTTATAATTCTTTATGTCCTTCTTCTTTTTAACTTTTTAATTTCTTTTATTCTTTTATGGACGCTTACTATTTATATTTTCTTAACCATTATATTATCAATCCGGTAACCATGTCTTAACACTTCTACTTTTTTCTTATTGACTTTTTTTTTCATAGTTATAATTTTTAAAATTTAATTAAAGGTGAAAAAAAATATGTTTTTTAGTATACAAATATTAAAAATAATCAAAAATAAAAAGGGGGTAAATATGCTGAAAAGAAAATTTTTTATTATTTATCTTTATTTTTAATGTTTAACATTTTTTCTCAATCTCTTGAAAAAATTGCAGGCCCTCTCCCGTCTGCGGTGAAAATTGGAGACGCAGATAATGATGGACAAAATGAATTATTGATTGCCTATGGTTGGGGAAATTATGGTCCGCATTTAATTATTTTAAAGCCCCGAGGTGATGGTTTCTATCCGGTTTGGGAAGCAAATTTTCCATTTGGAGAAGCTGCTGAGATGAGTGTTGATGTGGGAGATGCGAATGGTGACGGACAAAATGAAGTAGTTGCAATGAATGCAACACCATCGGATATTAATTCCAATGGTAAAATTAGAATATATAAACATATTGGAGGAAACAATTATCAACTATTATGGAGCGACAATCTTAATCAAGGTTTTCGAAGAATTGCTGTTGGAAATATAGACGGAGACCATGCCGAAGAAATTGTAATCGGGAATAGTTTTTATGACCGCACCCTTTATTATTATGATTATCAAGGTGGAAATAATTGGAGCAAGATTGAAATTGAATATGTTGGAGAAGATTGCCACGGACTTCAAATTGCCGATGCCGATAATGATGGTCAAAAAGAGATTATTGTTGGCTTAGGGATTTGGCCTAACTATACTGTGCGGATTTATAAATATTTGGCAGGAAGAATTCAACGTATTTGGAACTACTCCTTCTGTTCAGTTTCTCTTTACGAACCAGGTTATGGGGTTTACGTAGGAGATGTAGATAACGACGGTCGGAACGAAATTCTCGTAACAGAAGAAAGTCCACATCAAGAAAGAAATTATAATGATGTTTTTATATTTGAACATACTGGTGGAACTAATTGGCAGCTCTACTGGCAAATGGGTTTTCCTTGGCCACATATCGGAGCTCGTTGTCCATATATAGGAAGGATTCAAAATACTGCTGGCAATGAATTTTGTTTTTTAGGAAAAGGCACTCTTTATGTTTATCGTTGGACAGGTTCTACTTATGCCAGAATTGCTGCTCAGCATTTACCTAATGTAAAGGTAGAACAAAATAATTCGCCCAGTGTTAATTCAATAACCGGAGGAGATTGTGATAATGATGGTGAACACGAAACCGTAGTGTTATTAGGTGCAACTGTTTTCATTTTTGACCGATTTGGTGTAGGAATTTCTGAAAAGGATAATTTAAAATCAATTCCTATTGGTAGACTTTCTACTCCAAGGCTAAATCTTCTTAAAAAAGAAATCCGAATCTCATATATTCTTTCTTCCGAAGGATTAGCAGAAATTAGGATATTAGACCAAAAAGGTAATATTGTTAGGAAAATCAAAGTTAAAGGAATAGCGGGTCAAAATGAAATTATATGGGATGGTAAAGACGATATGGGTAGAACACTTCCATCCGGTAATTACTTTTATCATCTATATCAAAATGGTAAACAAATTGGTGGTGCTAAAATAGTGAAAGTAGAATAAAATAAAAAAGATTTTTTAAGGAACTTTTTATAACTTTTCCTTTTAATTTTTTGATTGCTAATTCAATTTTTAAATAAAGGATTTCTCTTTCCAATTTTTTTATCTCCTTTCTTCTTTTAGTATATTGAATTAAACCATTTGGTCCTGGTAAAAGAAGGGAAAATAGAAAGAAGAATAAAAAGAGGATAAAATATTTAAAATATTTCTTCTTCAATTCTTAAAAGTTGGTTATATTTAATAATCCTTTCACCTCTTTGGGGTGCGCCAGCTTTTATCTGTCCAGCATTTGTTGCTACTGCTAAATCAGCTATAAAGCTATCTTCGGTTTCGCCACTCCGATGGGAAATCATTACTTTGTAATTATTTTCTTTGGCAAAATTGATACATTCAATTGTTTCGGTTATTGTGCCAATTTGATTGGGTTTTATCAATATTCCATTAGCAACTTTTTTCTCTATTCCTTTTTTTAATCTTTCAATATTGGTAACAAAAATATCATCACCAATTAATTGGATTTTTTCTTTTAATCTTTGAGTTAGTTTTTGCCAACCATTCCAATCTTCTTCTGCTAAGCCATCTTCAATAGAAATTATCGGGTAATTGTTTATCCAATTCTCATAATAATTAATAAGTTCTTCATTTGTTAACTTTTTCTCTTCCAATTTTAAAAGATAAACTTCTTCTTCCGGATAATAGAAATTACTGGCAGCCGCATCAATAGCTAAAAAAATTTCTTTACCGCTTTCATAACCAGCTTCTTCAATTGCTTTTACTAAATATTTTAATGGTTCTTCATTACTTTCAAAATCACAGGCAAAACCACCTTCATCACCAATGCCGATTGATTTTCCTTCTTTTTTTAATATATTTTTTAAAGTATGAAATATCTCAACGCCGGCTCTTAATCTTTCCTTAAAAGTCTCAATTCCCAAGGGAACAATCATATACTCTTGAATATCTAAATTATTCCCAGCGTGTAAACCACCGTTAATTACATTAAAATAGGGGATGGGCATTATAAAAGTATTAATTCCACCAAGGTAACGATATAAAGGTAAACGACAAAAAGCACTTGCTGCTTTCGCACAGGCAAGAGATACTCCTAAAATCGCATTAGCTCCTAAATTAGATTTATTTTCAGTACCATCTAACTCAATTAATAAATTATCAATCTTTTTTTGATTTAGAACATCTAAGCCGATTAACTCTTTTTTAATTATTTCTTCAATATTTTTTATTGCTCTTTTTACTCCTCTGCCGAAATATCTTTTTTCGTTATCTCGCAGTTCCAAGGCTTCGTATTTCCCTTTTGAAGCACCAGCAGGGACAGATGCTCGACCGATCTCACCGGTAGTCAAGTAACATTCAACTTCAATTGTTGGAAAACCCCGAGAATCTAAAATTTCTCTTGCTTTTATGTCTTTAATCTTACTCATTTTTCAATTTCTTTTAATAACTCCTCATAAATTTTTCTTCTTTCTAAATATAAAGGAAAGGCTTCGGTTAATTCTTTTACTTCCTGTCTTACTTCTTCATAAACTTTTTCATTTCCAATATTGGAAAGAACTTTATGAATTAGTTGAGCAATTTTTTTCATCTCTTCTTCTTTCATTCCCCTGGTGGTTAACGCTGGTGTTCCTAAACGAATTCCCGAAGCAATAAAAGGTTTTTGCGGGTCATAAGGAATGGTGTTTCTATTTACAGTAATATTAGCTTCTCCCAAAGCTTTCTCTGCATCTCTACCAGTAATGTTTTTATTTCTTAGATCCACCAACATCAAATGGGTATCAGTACCGTCAGCCACTAAACGATAACCTAATCTTTTCAGCTCTTCTGCTAAAGCTTTAGCGTTTTTTACGATCTGTTTTTGATATTCTTTGAATTCTTCACTCATTGCTTCTTTGAAAGCAACCGCCTTTGCCGCAATTACATGTTCTAAAGGTCCACCTTGCATACCCGGAAAAGTAACTTTATCAATTACTTCTGCATATTTTGCTTTACACATTATTACCGCTCCTCTTGGTCCTCTTAAAGTTTTATGGGTTGTGGAAGTAACAACATCGGCATAAGGAATCGGTGAAGGATGTAATCCAGCAACTATTAAACCAGCAATATGAGCAATATCAGCTACATGATAAGCACCCACATCCTCACAGATTTCTTGAAATTTATCAAAATAAAGGGTTCTGGGATAGGCACTAGCACCAGAAACAATAATTTTTGGTTTATATTCTTTTGCCATTTTCCATAGATTATCATAATCAATAACTTCAGTTTTTGGGTCAACACCGTAATGAATAATTTGGAAATATTTACCAGAAAAATTAACTGGATGTCCATGGGAAAGATGACCACCATGGGTTAGATTTAATCCAAAAATTACTGAACCGGGTTCAGCTAAAGCAAAGTAAGCAATCATATTTGCTTGGGTTCCAGAATGGGGTTGGACATTAGCATGTTCAGCATTAAATAACTTCTTTAATCTTTCAATTGCCAAACTTTCAATAATATCAACAAATTCACAACCACCATAATATCTTTTTCTGGGCAACCCTTCAGCATATTTATTAGTAAGCACAGAACCTAAAGCAGCTAATACTGCTTCGGAACAAAAATTTTCTGAAGCAATAAGTTCTAAAGTAGAATGTTCTCTTTCTGTTTCTCCTTTAATTGCTTTAAAAACTTCTAAATCAGTTTTTAATAATTTTTCAGGAAACATTTATTTTTCCTTTTTAAACACTTTTATATAACTCCTTTCCTTCAGCATCTTTCATCCGATTTGTTGCAATTAAAATTAAATCAATTAGCCACCAGATGCCAAAACCGCCCATTGTTAATAATTTCAAAATTCCTAAACCAATATAACCAAGATAAAATCGGTCAACCCCTAATCCACCAAGAAAGATAGAAAGTAATAAAGCCACAAGCCAATCTTTTTGTCCCTCTTCCTTCTCTTTTTTTCTTTCAGTTAAAAGCCTGACACCACATTTAATACAAATCTCTGCTTCTGGGTTTACTTCGCTTCCACAATTTTGACAATATTTTCTTCCTTTTAATGGTCTTGCTCCACAATAGATACAAAATTCCGCTACATCACTTATTTCTTTCCCACAACTTCGGCAATACATAAATTCCTCCCTTTTATTTTTAGTATTTTTTTAGTATATTGAAATTTTATATTTTTGTCAACATAAATCAATTGAATTTTCAAATAGATTTGTTAAAATTTTAAACTATGAAAGAATTATTAAAAATTGTGGCGCTTTTAAGAAAAAAATGTCCTTGGGATAGAAAACAGACTTTGAATAAAATAAAACCATTATTTATTAATGAAGTATATGAGTTGGTTGATAAAATTAATAAAAAGAATTTTGAAGGAATAGAAGAAGAACTGGGTGACCTTTTACTTTTAATCGTTTTTGCTTCGCAACTTTTAAAAGAAAAGAAAAAAAGTGATTTTTCTAAAATTTTAATTCGTTTAAAGAAAAAAATTATTTATCGCCATCCCCATGTATTTAAAAAAGAAAAAGTGAAAAAAGTAAAGGAGGTTATAAAAAATTGTGAGAATTTAAAAAAGAAAGAAAAAAAAGTTGCAATAGTTGATGGAATTCCTAAAATTTTACCTGCTTTGCATTATGCTGAAGTAATTCAAGATAGAGTAAAAAGGGTTGGTTTTGATTGGGAAAATAAAGAGGATGTTTTAAATAAAGTAGAAGAAGAAATTGGTGAACTAAAAGAGGCAATTAAAAAAAAGAATAAAAAGGAAATTGAAAATGAAGTTGGCGACATTCTTTTTGCTTTAGTTAATCTTTCAAGACATTTAAATCTTTCGGCTGAAGAGAGTTTAAAGAAAGCCTGTCAGCGATTTATTAAAAGATTTAAAAAATTAGAAAAAGAGTTTGAGAAGCAGGGTAAAGATTTAAGAGAAGCAACTTTGAAAGAAATGGATGAGGTTTGGGAGAAAATTAAAAAATCTTAAAAGGTTAATTGAAATATTATTTTTCTATCGTGATATAACCGGTGTTTTTGCTTTCTTTATTGTTTATCTTTTTTCCGAAATAAGTTTTAATAAACTCTATTTAGCCATACCCTTTATATTATTGGGTCTTTTTTTGCGAATTTGGGGTTATTTTTATTTAGGAGATATTGGTTATTCTTTAAAATTTAGAAATAAATTTTTGGTTGTTAATGGAATTTATCGTTATTTAAAACACCCTATATATTTAGGAAATTTCTTGATTTTAATTGGTTTTCTTTTATTCTTGAAAATGCCTATAATTTTTCTTTTGGGAATTATTATCTTTTTTTTAACAAAATATTCTCTTTTTATTTATTATGAAGAAAAAATTGCTTTTAATAAAACTCAGAATTTTAAAATTATAAAAGTAAAGCCTTCTTTTAAAAATTGTTTAAAAGAGTTAAAAACTATTTCTCTTATTTTACTTGCTCTCTTTCTTTTCTTTTTGAAAATTTAGCATTGGAATTTTGATGTTATATTTTTGGGCAACTTCTATCGCTTTTTCATAACCAGCATCAGCGTGCCGCACAATTCCGATTCCGGGATCATTGGTTAATACTCTTTCTAATCTTTCATCCATTTCCTTAGTTCCATCAGCCACAACCACCTGTCCAGCATGGATTGAATAACCGATGCCAACTCCGCCGCCATGATGAACAGAAACCCAAGATGCGCCAGATACCGCATTTAATAAAGCATTAAGTATGGGCCAGTCAGCAATTGCATCAGAACCATCTTTCATTCCTTCTGTTTCTCTGTTAGGAGAAGCAACGGAACCAGTATCTAAATGGTCTCTACCAATCACAATTGGTGCTTCTATTTTTCCATCTCTTACTAATTTATTAATTTCTAATCCAAACTTTGCTCTCTCGCCATAACCAAGCCAACATATCCTTGCTGGCAAACCTTGAAAAGGAATTTTTTCCTCTGCTAATTTAATCCAACGAGAGAGAATTTCGTTATCTTTAAACAATTTCAAAACAAGTTTATCAGTGAGGTAAATATCTTCTTTATTTCCTGATAAAGCAACCCATCTGAAAGGTCCTCTTCCTTCGCAGAAAAGAGGTCTTATATATTCCAAAACAAAGCCGGGAATATTAAAAGCATCCTTCACACCAGCTTTAAAGGCTTGGCCACGAATATTATTCCCGTAATCAAAAGCAATCGCTCCTCTTTTTTGCATTTCTAACATTGCTTCCATTTGTCTTGCTATTGATTCATAACTTCTTTTAATATATTCTTCTGGATTTTTTCTTCTTAATTCTAAGGCTTCTTCTAAACTCATTCTTCCTGGAACATAGCCATTTAATTCATCATGGGCAGAAGTTTGGTCAGTTAAAACATCAGGGATAATTCCTCTTCTTAATAATTCTGGATGGATATCACTGGCATTTCCCACTAAGCCGATAGAACGAGGGATTTTCTTTTTTACAGCCTCATCCACTAATTTTAGTGCTTCATCCAAATCAAAAACCATCATATCACAAAAGCCTTGTTTAACCCTTCTCTCTATTTTCCTTGGGTCAACTTCTACATCTAAGATTACACCTTCATTCATTGTGACTGCTAATGGTTGGGCACCCGACATTCCACCCATTCCCGCAGTTAATACCCATTTTCCTTTTAAAGAACCACCAAAATGTTTTTTGGCACAACTGGCAAAAGTCTCATAGGTTCCTTGAATAATCCCTTGGGTTCCGATATATATCCAACTACCAGCGGTCATTTGGCCATACATTATTAATCCCATTGCCTCTAATTTTCTAAAATAATCCCAATTTGCCCAAAAAGGAACTAATAAAGAATTGGCAATTAAAACTCTTGGTGCATAAGGAAAGGTTTTGAATATTCCTACTGGTTTTCCTGATTGGATTAAAAGGGTTTCATCATTTTCTAAATTTCTTAATGCTTCAACAATTGCGTAAAAGCATTCCCAATTTCTTGCTGCCTTGCCAGAGCCACCATAAACAATCAATTCTTCTGGTTTTTCAGCAACATCTGGGTCTAAATTATTACAAAGCATCCTTAAAGCCGCCTCTTGATGCCAACCTTTACAAGATAAACCTTTTCCTTTTGGTGCTTTAATCTCTTTTAAAGTTTCAATTGCTCCCATAATTTAATAATAACCAAATATAAATATATGTCAATAATTGAAAATAAAATGGGACAGAAAATAAAACCTGCCCCGGATTTAAAATTATTAATTAACTATTATAAATTGATAATTTTCCCTTGGTATTCTTTTCCTGAGAAGTTAAGTTTATAGAAATAGATTCCTTTTGTTTTTAGATTGAGAGAAATCTCTTTTTCTTTGCCAACAAAGAAATCTTTAATAGTTTGAATAATCTTTCCATCGGTGGCGAAAATTTGTAAGGTAAATTCGCCTTTCTTTTCACCTACTAATTTGATCTTTGTTTTTTCCATATTAGAGATAGTAGTAATTTTTGGTGAAGGGTTGGTAATTTCATTTACGGCAGTCATTTCCCTAATTTTAATCATTCCTCCTTGATAAATTTCTTTTGTTGAATCGGGTTGAAGATTATCACTTTGTAAAAAGGCGATTATTTTACATTTGTCAGAATTCCAGTCAGAAGCAATTGTAAAATTTCGGCTACGAGAAATTGAGCCCCTTGCTGGCACAGTAATAACTTCACCATTAGGGTCAGGCAAATAATCCCTTGCCACATGATTATGCCAGAGATCACCATTTGGTGCTGAATAATATATACTATCTTCAACAATAACAAATTGGAGCCGACCGGTTATCGGATTACTTGATTCATTGATAATATTCAATTCAATATATCCGTTTCGGTTATTTTGGTTATACCAGCCTGAAAATTCAAAATTTAAATCAGAAGTAATTCCCATTCGCTGTTCTAAAAGATATTGCCAGTTATAATAATTTGTTCCACCTTTTTTACCATCATACCACATATAAGGAGTTACATAATACCACTGGCCATTATAATAATAGGGAGGTGGATACATACTCATTTTATTTCTCGCTTCGGCACAATAAAGAGGATAACCTGAACGAATATGCATTTCAATTATTGCAATTCTTGTTGGGTATAACGAACTTATTTGGTCCAGCACACTGCTGGCTGTGGCACAGGAACCTCAAGTTTCTTGGTAGGCTTCTTCGGCAACAACTACTCTTTCGGCTGAATAAAGGGAGGAAATAAAAATTAAAGTTAAAAATAAAGGAAGATATTTTTTCATAATAACCTCCAATTTAAATACATCATTAATATTATAATAATATTTCTTATAAAATCAACTTGGAATAAATGGATAGGGGGAGGGGTATATACTTGTAAGTCCTTATAAATCAAAGACTTTTAGGGGTATAGGGATAACCCTATCACCATCTACTATACAGTTTTATATATCATCATTTAGATATATCAATACAACAATTTTAGAAACTTCTTTTAAGTTACATTGACTAATTACTTGATTTTATTAAAATTGATAAAATATGGAATATATAAAGAGAATAAGAAATATTGGAATTGCTGCTCATATTGATGCTGGCAAGACAACAACGACCGAAAGGATTTTGTATTATACTGGAAAAATCTATCGGATGGGAGAAGTTGATGAAGGAACAGCAACAATGGACTGGATGATTCAGGAAAAGGAAAGGGGGATAACAATTACTGCTGCGGCAACTACTTGCTTTTGGCGAGACCATCAAATTAATATAATTGATACCCCAGGACATGTAGATTTTACTATCGAAGTAGAGAGATGTCTAAAAGTGTTAGATGGTGCGGTGATTGTCTTTTGTGGGGTTGGTGGTGTAGAATCACAAACGGAAACAGTTTGGCATCAAGCAGATAAATATAGGGTTCCAAGAATTGCCTTTGTTAATAAACTTGATAGAATCGGTTCTGATTTTGAAAGGGTGATAAAAATGATGGAAGAGAGATTATCATTAAAACCTTTGCCCATCCAAATTCCTTATGGAGAGGAAGAAAATTTTCAGGGAGTGATTGATTTGGTTGAAGAGGTTTTATATATTTGGTATGAAGAAACCTTGGGAGCAAAATATGATAAACTATCAATACCTGAAGAATATAGAGAAAAAGTAAAGTTAGCAAAAGAGAAAATGATAGAAATTTTATCAGAAGAAGATGAAGAAATATTGGAAAAATATCTTAAAGGAGAAGAGATAAGTATTGACTTGATAAAAAGGGCAATAAGAAAAGGAACATTAAAATTAAAATTCTATCCAGTTTTATGTGGCAGTGCTTTAAAAAATAAAGGAATTCAGCCATTATTAGATGCGATAATTGATTATTTGCCTTCGCCTATTGATTTACCACCAGCAGTGGGTTTTCATCCGAAAAATAATAATATAGAAGAAAGAAAAGCAGATATTTCTCAACCTTTTTCTGCTCTCATCTTTAAAATCCAAAATGATTTTAATCGTGGGTTATTATCCTATTTTCGGGTCTATTCAGGGAAAATTCGGATTGGTAAACAAATTTTAGTTGTACCAACGATGGAAAAGATAAGAGTAAATAAAATATTATTAATGCATGCTAATAAGCAAGAAGAAATAGAAGAATTAAAAGCGGGTGAGATAGGTGCAATAGTGGGTTTAAAAAATGTGAAAACTGGTTATACCCTTTGTGACCTACACGCACCAATTGCTTTTGAACCCTTAACCTTTCCTGAGCCAGTAATTTTTGCAACAATTGAACCAAAGACAAAAAAAGATGAGAAAAAATTACAAGAAAGTTTAGAACTTCTTTCTATTGAAGATCCAACATTTAAAGTAAAATATGATGAAGAGACAGGGCAAAGGATAATTATGGGAATGGGGGAATTACATTTAGAAATTATTACTGATAGATTACAAAGAGATTACGGTGTCCCTTGTTATGTTGGTAAACCTCAAGTTTCTTATCGAGAGACAATAAGAAAAGAGAGCACCGGTATTGGTAAATTCTCTCGAATAATTGATAATAAGCTTCATCAAGCAGAGATAAAAATTAAAATCTCACCAAAAGAAAAGGGAATTAATATTATTTTTAATGTGGATGAAGAAAAAATTCCGGAAATTTTTTATTCCAAAATTGAAGAAACTTTAATGGGCGTTGCTAATAGTGGATTATTGATTGGCTATCCAATTACTAATATTCTTATTGAAATTTTTGATGGTGCTTATAATAAAGAAAATCCGTCAGATTTTGCCTTTCAAATTGCCGCTAATAATGCCTTTAATGAAGCCTACAAAAATGCTTCACCAACTATTTTAGAACCAATAATGAGTATAGAGATTTTAACGCCGGAAGAATATGTTGGAACAATTATTAACGATTTGGTAGCAAGAAGGGGGAAAATTTTGAAAATTGAAGTAATAAAAGAGTATCGGGTATTGTCAGGAATAGTTCCTTTAAAAGAAACTTTTGGTTACGCTACCGCAATCCGTTCTTTATCTTCCGGCAGAGCAACCTATTCAATGCATTTTTCTCATTACGACATCTTACCCGAAGAAGAGATAAAAAAAATTTTTCCTTATTTAGAAATTAAATAAATTTAAAACATCTTAATACCTATAAGTTAGTAATAATTAAAAGCATAATTATCTAAAATAACAACTGAAAAAAAATTAGTAAACTTTTTCAATTTAAAGAAGTAAATTATGAATCTTTGTTTTTTAATAATACAATTACTATCTTTATGTTTTTTCTTTAAAAATAGTCTCATAGATTTTATTATTTTTTTCATTAATTAATTTTAGTTTAGGTGCAAAAAGGTTAGATTTTAATACAGTTCTGGTTTTAATGTTTTTTATCAAAAGAGATTTTTAGTGCTTCTATTAATCAGATTTCCATGCTTTATCAATTTTACTATAATATATTGACATTTATTTTTTAAATCTTATAATTTTTTGATGGAACTGTTTGAAAAAAGTAACTTTTTATCACCTTTAGCAGATAGGGTGAGACCAAAAAATCTTGATGAGGTTATTGGTCAAAAGCATTTACTTTCTAAGGATAGTCCTTTTAGAAAGTTAATTTTAAAAGGTAAATTACATTCCTTAGTTTTTTGGGGGCCGCCAGGAACAGGAAAGACTACTTTGGCAAGAATTATTGCTGATATCAGTAATGCCAATTTTATTCCTTTTAGTGCCGTAGATACAACAATTAATGAAGTGAAAAAGGCAATAAAATTAGCCGAAAAAGATTTAAAATATTATAAAAGACAAACAATTATTTTTATTGATGAAATCCACCATTTTAATAAGGCACAACAGGATGCTTTATTACCCTATGTAGAAAAAGGTAAGATTATTTTAATTTGTGCCACTACTGAAAATCCTTCTTTTGAAATTATTCCCCCTTTGCTTTCTCGTTTAAAGGTTTATATTTTAAATCCATTAACTGTTGATGAAATAAAAGAAATTTTAAGAAGAGCAATTAATCATCCTGAGGGTTTAAAAGATTTTAATTTAGAAATTAGTGAAAAAGTATTAGATTATATTGCTAATATTTCTAACGGAGATGCCCGAATTGCTTTAAATATTTTAGAACTTGCTACTTTTAGTAGTGAAAAAGATAAAGATGGAAAAATAAGGATTAAAATTGAAGAGATTAATAAACTTTTGGAAAAAAAAGTTTTCCATTTTGATAAAAAGGGAGAAGAATTTTATAATCTTATTTCAGCATTTATAAAATCAGTAAGAGGTTCTGACCCCGATGCTGGTTTATATTGGCTTGCTAGAATGTTGGAAGCCGGTTGTGACCCATTATATATTGCCAGAAGATTAGTTGTGTTAGCTTCGGAAGATATTGGTAATGCTGACCCAATGGCATTAGTAATAGCAATTTCGGCAAAAGAGGCATGCGAGTTTGTTGGTATGCCTGAATGTTCATTAGCATTAGCCCAAGCAACTATCTATCTTGCTTTAGCACCAAAAAGTAATGCAGTATATTTGGCATACAATAAAGCAAAAGAGGATGTTTTAAGCACTTATAATGAACCAGTTCCTTTACATTTAAGAAATCCTGTTACCAGATTGATGGAAAAATTAGGGTATGGAAAAGATTATAAATATCCTCATAATTATCCCGAAGGAAAAGTTAACCAAGATTATTTACCACCTTTATTAAAAGGAAGGAAATATTATTTTCCCACTAAAAGAGGTTTTGAAAGTAAATACTATAAAAAAGATTAAGGCAAATATTTTTCTTTAATATTTTTTATTCCTTTAAATATATTTTCTCTTATTCTTTCATCAATTTTGTAATACTTTTCTAAAAATTTTCTTATCTCTTCCCTTTTATTTTCTTTTATATAAGGACAGGGATTTCTTATTGGTTTTATTTTGAAAATTTTATTATAATTTTTGATTAGAGGAGTAGTAAAAAAATATAAGGGTCTAATAATATAAAATTTACCGTCAAAAAAATCCTGTTTCGGTAAAAATGTTGAAACTTCACTATTAAAAAATAGATTTAATAAAAAAGTTTCATTCACATCTTCTAAATGATGGGCAAAGGCAACTTTATTAATATTTAGTTTATCGGCAAAATTAAAAAGTATCCGTTTTCTCTCTCTGGAACAGAAAAAACAGGGACTTTTTTTACCGGTTCTTATTTTATCAGAGATATTCGTTTCTAATATTTCATATTTGATATTATGTTTCTCAAAAAATTTTATTAATCTTTTAATATCAAAATTGATAAAATCAGGTTTGACATATACGCAAATAAAATCCCAATTCTTATTTTCCCTTTTATTATATTCATTTAAAAGATGAGTTAAACATAAAGAATCTTTTCCGCCAGAAACGCCAATAATGAATCTTTCATTTTCATTTAAAAGGCCATAATTTTCAATTGCTTTTTTAAGAAGACTAAAAGCTTTTTTGTATATTTCTTTTTCTTCCATTAAAAAATATTAAATATTTAAAATAATCTTAAATTTTTATAAAGGGATATTTACTTAATATAGAAAAAAATAATTCCTTTATTTCATTCAAACTTTTTTCTGTCTTTCCTTCAAATCTTAAAACCAAAACGGGTTGGGTGTTTGAAGCTCTTAAAAGCCCCCAACCATCTTGAAAAAGGACTCTTACACCATCAATATTAATTATTTCATATTTTTGTTTAAAATAATTCTTCACTTCCTCAACTACTCTAAATTTTTCTTCATCCGGACAATCAATTCTTATTTCGGGAGTAGAATAATACTCAGGAATATCTTCTAATAGCTCAGAAAATTTTTTTTCGCTATCGGCAATAATTTTCATCAATCTTAATGAGGCATAAATAGCATCATCATAGCCAAAATAATCATCAGCGAAAAACATATGGCCTGACATTTCACCAGCAAGTAATGCTTTCTCTTCTTTCATTTTATTTTTTACCAAAGAATGGCCTGTTTTCCACATGATGGGTATAGCCCCGATTTTATTTAGATATTCAACTACTCCTTGGGAACATTTTACATCAAATACTATTTTTGCTTTGGGGTTTTTCTTTACAATATCCCAGGCATAAAGACATAGCAATTTATCGCCAAACACAATCTTTCCATTGTTATCTACCGCACCTATTCGATCACAATCACCATCATAACCAATTCCTAAATCAGCATCTAGTTCGTTAACCAAACTTATCACATCTTGCATATATTCTATAACAGTTGGGTCGGGTAAATGGTTAGGAAAATTACCATCAGGTTCTAAGTTAATGAAAGCCGGCTCAATTGGATAATCTCTAAAAAGTTCTTCTAATAAATAACCCCCTGTTCCGTTTCCTGGGTCAAAAACTACTTTTAAACTATTTTGGAATTTTACTTTTGATTTTAAATAATTAAGATAATGAGGAATAGGATCTAAATAAAATAAATTTCCTTTTCCTTTAACAAATTTTCCTTCCTCAATAATTTCTCTTAGTTTTTGGATTTCTTTTCCATAAATAGTGGTTTTGTTTAACCCAATTTTAAAACCATTAAACTCTTTTGGATTATGACTCCCGGTAATCATCATTCCAGCATTCTTATCATAATAAAAAGCAGAAAAATAAAATACTGGTGTTGGAATAATTCCTAAATCTATCACATTACAACCACTATCTAAAAAACCAGAAATTAAAGCGTTTCTTATTCTTTCTGAAGAGAGACGAACATCTCGGCCAACTAAAACTTCTTTATAACCAAATTGATTAATATAGGTAGCAAAACCACAAGCAATAAGATAAACATTCTCATCAGTTAAATCAATATCCGCAATACCACGAATATCATATTCTCGAAAAATTTGCGGATTTATTTTACTCATAAATTAATATAAAGAAAATTTCTATTTCTTTCAAATAGATTAAAATAAAATAGGGAAGCCTATCTCAGTTAGGTCTAAAGACTTAAAAATATAAAGTCTCTTACACAGAGAAAAATAAAATCTTTTATACAGATAAAAATTTAGTCTTTTATTATAATAAAAACTTAATCTTTTAAAGAGATAAAAACAAAATCTTTTAGATAGATATAAAATGATACTCCTAAGCCTTACCCCCTATATATCCCCCCACCCATTTTCTTCTTTTAAATCTTTTAAAAAAACCAAAATTGAAATTATAAAAAAGTTTTATAAATTTCTTTTTTAATATCAAAAATTAGACTCCCGAAAACTTATTTTGGTTGCTATTTTTTATAAAATATTGCGACAAACTACAAATACCTATTAAAATAAGTGGTTAGATAATCTCTTCAAATAAATAAAATCCTGGTTTTTTATTTACAAGAAATCTTATTCCATAAATAACACCATTAGCAAAGGCAAAACGAGAAAGGGCATTATGAGTGATTTCAATAATTTCACCATTAGTAGCAAGAATTAAAGTATGTTTACCAACGACATCACCAAATCTTAAAGAAATAGTATTTATCTCTTTATCTTTTTTTTCTTTTATAATTTCAATCATTCTTTTGGCAGTGCCGGAGGGAGCATCTTTTTTTTCTTTATGATGAGTTTCAATCAAGGTAATATCATAATCATCAGGAAGAACTTTTGTTATTTCTTTTAATAGTTTAAAAATAAGATTGACACCAAAGGAATAATTAGAAGAATAAAGAAAAGGAATTTCTTTACCAGCAGATTTTAAAATTTCCATTTCCTCTTTGGTAAATCCGGTAGTTCCTGTTAAAAAGGGCTTTTTTACCTTTTTGGCAATTTCTAAATTCTTTAAAGTTGCTTTTGGATTGGTAAAATCAACACAAATATCACATTCGTCAATCACTTTTTCTAAATCTTTTAGAAGATATCCTTCATAAAAAGGTTTATTTAAATCTGGATGATCTTCTCTTTCAATTCCGTAAATTATTTTCATATCCTCTTGTTTAGAAATTGCTTCGCCTAAAATTTTTCCCATTTTTCCTAAAGCACCAATAAGAATTACTTTTATCATATTAGATTTAACTCCTTTAATACTGATTTTAAATATTCTAAATTCTCTTTTGTCATTGGGGTTAATGGTAATCTCAATTCACCCGCGGGTAAGCCCATTAAATTCATTGCTGTTTTTATTGGAATAGGATTGGTTTCCACAAATAGGGCTTTCATTAATTTAAAATATTTTAAATGGATTTTTTGTGCTTCAAAAATATTACCCTCTAAGAAATGTTTAACTAATAGATGAGTTTCTTTTGGTAAGATATTTGCTAAGACGGAAATAACACCTTTACCACCCAGGGAAAGAATAGGTAAGGTTAAAGAATCATCACCAGAAAGAACAACAAAATTATTTCCTAATCTGGAGATTATTTCTGAAACCTGGTCTAAATTTCCTGATGCTTCTTTTATACCAATAATATTTTTACATTCGGTAACAAGTCTTTCTATTGTTTTTGGTAAAATATTCACCCCGGTTCTTGAAGGTATATTATAAAGAATTATTGGAATTTTTACACTTTGACTTACTTCTTTAAAATGATAATATAAGCCTTCCTGAGTTGGTTTATTATAATAAGGTGAAACAACTAAACAGGCATCGGCACCAAGTTTTTCGGCTAATTCGGTATATTTTACAGTTTTTTTAGTATTATTTGTCCCTGTACCGACAATTACTGGTTTTCTTCTATTAACAAATTCAATTGTTGTTTTTACAACTTCTATCCATTCATCTTCTTCTAAAGAAGGTGTTTCACCAGTTGTGCCACAAGGTAAAAATCCATCGGTGTTATTTTCTAATTGAAATTGAAGATTTTTTTTTAAACCTTCAATATCCAATTTGTTATTTTTAAAAGGTGTTATTAAAGCAACTATTGAACCACTAAACATAAATCCTCCTTTTCTACATTAACTTTAAATAAAAAATTTTTAATTTTGCTATTCGTAAAAATTGGTATTGAGAAATAAGGAAAAATCTAAAAATCACTCAGAACTTTTTATGATTTCATCTATCTCTTCACCAGTAAGAATTTCTTTCTCCAACAATTTACTGGCAATTTTATGAAGTAGCTCTTCGTTATTTTTAATAATTTCTAAAGCCTTTTTATGGGCATTTTCCACAAAATTTTTAATTTCTTCATCAATAATTTGGGCAGTTTTTTCAGAAATATTTCTATGAAGACCAAACTCTCTTCCTAAAAATATTTCTTCCTCTCTTTTTCCTAATGTTAAGGGTCCTAATTTTTCACTCATTCCCCATTCACAAACCATCATTCTTGCCAATTGGGTTGCTTTGTCAATATCATCACGTGAACCTGTGGAAATATCACCAAAAACTATTTCTTCGGCCGATCTTCCGCCAAGCATCACGGTTAATTGATTGACACAATAAGTTTTTGAATAAATCCTTCGGTCATCAATCGGCAATTGTTGAGTTACTCCTAATGCTCTTCCTCTCGGAATAATTGTCACTTTGTGAATTGGGTCGGTTCCGGGAATTAATTTAGAAACTAAAGCATGACCAGCTTCGTGATAGGCAATCCATTTTTTTTCTTGTTCAGAAATTAATAAACTTCTTCTCTCTACTCCCATTAAAACTTTATCTTTGGCATCTTCAAAGTCCTGCATACTTACTTTATCTTTTCCTCTTCTTGCAGCAAGAAGTGCTGCTTCATTTACCATATTTGCTAAATCCGCACCAGAGAACCCGGGGGTGCTTCTTGCTAAAACTTTTAAATCCACGTCTTTATCTAAAGGAACTCTTTTAGTATGAACTTTTAAAATTTCTTCCCTCCCCTTTACATCTGGTCTATCCACCACAATTTGTCTATCAAATCTACCCGGTCTTAAAAGGGCTGGGTCTAAAATATCGGGTCGGTTAGTTGCTGCCATTATGATTATACCTTCAGTAGTATCAAAACCATCCATCTCGGCAAGTAATTGGTTTAAAGTCTGTTCCCTTTCGTCATGACCGCCACCGATTCCTGCACCTCTTTGTCTACCTACAGCGTCAATTTCGTCAATAAAAACAATACAGGGAGCATTTCTTTTTGCTTGTTCAAATAAATCCCTCACTCTTGCTGCGCCAACGCCAACAAACATTTCTACAAACTCTGAACCAGAAATAGAAAGAAAGGGAACTCCGGCTTCACCAGCAACTGCCTTTGCTAATAAAGTTTTCCCAGTTCCTGGAGGTCCAACCAATAATACTCCTTTAGGGATTCTTCCACCTAACCTTTGAAATTTGGCTGGTGCTTTGAGAAATTCAATAATTTCTTTTAATTCTTCTTTTGCTTCATCAACACCAGCAACATCTTCAAAAGTAACCCTTGGTTTACTTTCATTCAAAATTTTTGCTCGACTTTTTCCAAAAGTAAATGCTCGGTCCTGTCCGGAAGTAACTCGGCGGAAGAAAAGAGTCATTAAAAAAATAAAGAAAAGCCAAGGTAAAATTCCTAAGATAATGTTAGAAACATTGGAAGGAGGCTTAGCAATTACTTCTGTTTTATTTTTTATTAGTTTTTCTATAATTTGCGGATCAGGAAAGGGTAAATAAGTTTTAAACTCTTTATATTTTCTTTTTTCTCCTTCTAAAGAAATTGGTTCCCGAAAAGTTCCATTAATTTCTTTATCTACTAGAGTAACACTTTCAATGTTTCCTTTTTCTACTTCTTTTAAAAAACGGGAATAATCAATGTTTATTTTTGCTGATCTAATATTAAAAAGAGAAAAGGCCAACCACACAACTATTATAATAAACAACCAAATAAAAATTTGCCCAGCAATTAATTTTGGTAAATTGGATTTTGCCATCTTAAAATTTTTATTTTTATCACTTTTTTTGTCTTTTCATTAATAAAGCCCCGATAAGCACGATAAACACCTAAAATCCAAAGAATTCCTTTTTGGTCACATAATATTGGAATCTTTTCTCTAAGTGCTTGGGAAATTTTCATATCACTAAAAAGCTTTTTGACCTTTTTCTTTCCATTTTTTATTTGAATAACATCACCCTCTTTTTTAAATCTAATAAATAACGGCAAACAAATATCATCGTTATCGAAATATTCACAATTATTATAATCAAACTCCTTGATTTTTTCAATATTTATAATTTCACAAGTCAATCTTAAATTGATTTCTGGGAAGTTATTTATTTTATTTAATTTTATTTTAAATACTCTTTTGTCTTTTTTTTCGTTTTTTTTACTAATTCTTAAATATTCGTATTCATTATAAATAATCTCTTTTTCTAAATTTATTTTTTTACCAATCTGTTTTTTGGTCAAACTGATTATTTCTTCTATCTGAGGAAAATTAGCATTGGGAAAAAGTTTTTTTAAAATTCTTCTTTTTAGTGCTAAAGGTAGATTAATAAAATTTTTTTTAGAAATTAAAATATCGTTATCTTCTTTTTTTATTAAGGAATTAAAAATTTTGTCAATTTCTTTTTCTAAATATTCATTTTCCGAAATTAAAATTTCACTAACCTGTCTTAATGTTTTTTCTAAATTAGAATTTAATTTTTTTAAATTTGGAATTACTATGTGTCTTAAATAATTTCTAGGAATTTTTAAATCTTTATTAGTAGAGTCTTCTACATAGGATAAATTGTTTTCCTTTAAAAATTCCAAAATCTCTGTAGTTGTTAAATCAATCAGAGGTCTAATAATCTTTTCTCTTTTTGGCAAAATTCCCGCAATCCTTCCCAAAGATTGACCATAAATTAAAGAGAGTAAAATTGTTTCTATATTATCAGAAGCAGTATGGGCTAAAGCAATCTTTTGGCATTTTTCTTTTTGAGCAATCTTTTCATAATAATAATATCTTAATTTATGCCCGGCTTCTTCTATACTTAAATTATTTTTTTTACTATATTTTTTCACATTCCTTCTTTTAATAACTATTGGGATATTTAATTTTTTACAAAATTCTTTACAAAACTTTTCATCCCTTTCTGCTTCTTTGCCTCTTAATAGATGATTAAGGTGAAAAGCGATTAAGTTTAAATTAAATTTTTCTCTCAATAAATACAAAATATAAAGAAGACAAACCGAATCTTTACCGCCAGAAAAGGCAACTAAAACTTTATCATTTTTTTCTAATAGTTGATATTTTTCAATTGTTTTTTCTATTTTCTTTAAAATTTTATTTGTCTGCATAATAAAATATTTTATAAAGAAAGATAATATTTTTCAAATTTATTTATTATTAAAAGAGATTTATTTAATTTAAGATTTTATTTATTTATTTAAGAATAGTAATTTTAGTAATAAAGTTTTTCTTATTGGTTATCACTTTTAAAAAGTATATTCCTGACGAAATATTTTGGGTTGGGAATTTTATCCGGTGGCTTCCTGGTTGATATTTATTGATGATAGATTTAACTATCTTTCCGGTAATATCAATAAGTTCAAGTTTAATATTATCTTCTTTTTCTAAAAAGAATTCTAATAAAAGAGAGTTTTTTACGAAAAGGGGATAAATTTTGAAACCAAACTTTTTAGTAATATTCTCTTTAATCTCTGGACTTGGTCCGGGATAAAAGGCGCCAAATGTTTTTGTCACTCCGAATAAAGGAACATAACCCGAAAAAGTAAGTAAAAGTTGATTTAGAGGACCTTTTGTTAAATGAGGAGAATAACGACTTTCTTCTTGATTAATAAGTTCAATGCCATTTGGGTCAAGGACAATACCTTGGGGAGTTACTCTTGCACCATAAATATCAGAACCCCAACCTAAGCGTTGGTCAGTCCAAATTACAAAATAATTTGTGCCATCAAAAGTTAAGGAAGGCTCATATTGGTCAAAATCAGCAGTAGAGATTGGTATTCCTTGTGGTTCAAGGACATTGCCATTTGGAGTTAATCTTGCACCATAAATATCAAAATACCAATCGCCATCCCGGTCATCCCACCAGACAACCAGGTAGTTGTTTCCATCAAAGGCAACTTCTGGATACCATTGTTCATATTCAGCTGTTGAAATAGGAATTCCCTGTGGGTCAAGAACAATTCCAGTACGGGTTACTCTGGCACCATAAATATTAAAGTCTTCACCATCTCTTCCGTCATCCCAAACAACTAAATAATTTGTGCCATCAAACGACACATTTGGTCCATATTGGTCATAAATAGCAGTGCAGATTGGAATACCTTCTGGGTCAAGGACGGTGCCTTGTCGGCTAACTCGGGCACCGTAAATATCAGATTCGTAATTGCGAAAATCTCGCCACACAACTAAATAATTAATTCCATCAAAAGCCAAAGAAGGAGCAACCTGGTTAATTTCGGCAGTAGAGATTGAAATACCATTTGGGTCAAGAACAATACCTTCAGGAGTTACTCTTGCTCCATAAATATCTCCCTCCCCATTACGCCAATCTGCCCAAACCACTAAATAATTTGTTCCATCAAAAGCAACTGCCGGGGATGTTTGGTAATCTTCCGCATTGCTGATTATAATACCTTCCGGGTCAAGAATTCTGCCATCAGGACTAACTCTTGTTCCATAAATATCCGCTTCACCATTACGATAATCTTGCCAAACAACAAAATAATTTACACCATCAAAGGCAACTTTGGGAAAAAGTTGTTCAGGACTATAATAGCTGTAATTTAAAAGAATACCATCTGGGTCAAGAACTGTGCCGGAAGTAGTCACTCTTGCTCCATAGATATCACTATCTTCATTTCGGTAATCAGACCAGGTAATAAAATAATTATTGCCATCAAAAGAAATTGATGGTAACTCTTGGTCAAACTCATAGGTAGAAATGGGAATACCTTCTGGGTCTAAAACAATACCAGCAGGGGTTATTCGGCTGCCATAAATATCAAATTCCCAACCTGAGCGATACTCACTCCAGACCACTAAATAATTTGTGCCATCAAATTTTATAGATGGTAAAAGACTAAAATATTGAGAGATTTGAATCCCCTGTGGGTCAAGAACAATTCCCGTAGTCGTCACTCTGGCACCATAAATCCGAAAATCTTCTTCCATTTCACGGTCATCATACCAAACTATGAAATAATTTGTGCCGTCAAAACTAATTTGGGGTAAATATTGATTATTTTCCGCAGTTGAAATTTGGATTCCATTAGTATCAATAAGGATACCATTAGTTGTTAATCTTGCACCATAAATATCAAAATACCAATCGCCATCCCGGTCATCCATCCAGGTTAAAAAATAATTTCTGCCATCAAAGGCAATGCCACGAAAAATCATTTGATAAAAAGGAGCAGTGGAGATGGCAATACCATCTGGGTCAAGGACAGTTCCGTTGGTTGTAACTCGGGCAGCATAAATATCTGGTTCTTCAATATTATTACGATAATCATTCCAGGTAACTAAATAATTTGTTCCATCAAAAGATATTGAGGGAAGTTGTTGGTCATAAAAGGCAGTTGAGATTGGAAAACCCTCCGGATCTAAAACTATACCTTGCGGAGTTACTCTTGCACCATAAATATCGCCTTCCCAATTACGCCAATCTTCCCAAACAACTAAATAATTATTACCATCAAAAGCAACCGTTGGATATATTTGCCAATCATAGGTAGTACAAATAGGAATTCCAAAAGTATCTAAAAGAATTCCTTGCGGTGTAATTCTTGCTCCATAAATATCACCATCATTTCGCCAATCATGCCAAACTACAAAGTAATTTGTTCCATCAAAGGCAATAGAAGAAAATTCCTGGTCATGAGGAGACGGTCCCAAAATCCGAGTGGTATCTAATAAAAACTCTTCTAATAAACAATTTGCCTTAAATTGGTAATGTTTTTTAAAATTTTTTCTTTCTAATAACGAGAGGGGAGAAGAAAATTTTTTGTTTAAAGAACCGTGTGATCTTTCTTTTTTAAGAAAATTTTTTCTTAAATTTCTAAAAGAACCTTCGGATTTAAAAGGAACAATAATAATAAAAATTATTAACCACAGAATAAACCTTCTCATTTTTCCTCCTTTTTATATTTAAAAAATAATTAAAAAAGTCAAAAAGTCAATAATTAATTAAATTATTTTAAGAATACTTCTTTTAAGGCTTCCTCTAAAATTTCTAAACCAACACTTGCTTCTTCGTTGGTAATAATTAATGGTGGAGCAATACGAATTGTGGAAATTCCGCAGGAAAGAATTAAAAGCCCTTTTTCAAAAGCCTTATATAAAACTGCCTGAACTTTTTCCGGAACAGGTTTTTTTGATATTTTATCTTCTACAATTTCAATACCAATCATCAATCCCTTGCCGCGGACATCACCAATAAAATCATATTCTTCTTGCCATTTTTCTAAATTTTTTATAATAAACTTGCCAATTTTTTCAGCATTTTCAATAAGGCCATTTTCTAATAGTTCAATAGTTGCCATTGCTGCTGCGCAGGATATTGGATTGCCGCCAAAAGTAGAAGCGTGGCTTCCCGGTTTCCAATTCATTATTGAAGAACGGGCAATAAAGGCACCAAGAGGAAGTCCTGAGGCAATCCCTTTTGCTAAGCAATAGATATCGGCAAAAACTCCCCAATGTTCTAAGGCAAACATCTTTCCGGTTCTTCCCATTCCTGATTGAACCTCATCAGCAACAAAGAGGATTTCGTATTTTTCACATAATTTTTTCAATTCCTGAAAATAGCCATCCGGGGGCACAATATAGCCGCCTTCGCCCTGAATTGGCTCGACAAAGATTGCTGCTACCTCTTCTGGTGGTAATACCTTTCTAAAAATTTCCTCTTCAATATATTTTATACAATAAAAATTGCAACTGGGATATTCTAAATTAAAAAGGCAGCGATAACAATAGGGATAGGGAATATGAAAAACACCTGGTAAAAGTGGAGCAAACCCTTTCTTTTGGATAAATTTACTTCCGGTTAGTGATAAAGCGCCAAAAGTTCTGCCGTGAAAAGAGCCTAAAAAAGAGATTAAATAAGGTCTTTTTGTATAATATCTAACAAGTTTGATACTTCCTTCTATTGCTTCGGCACCGGAATTACAGAAAAATACCTTTTTATTCATTCCACCAGGTGTAATTTCAACAAGTTTTTCTGCCAATATTGTTTGATAGGGATAATAAAAATCGGTTCCGGAATAGTGAAAGAGTTTTTCTGCTTGTTTTTTTACTGCTTCTACTACTTTTGGATGGCAATGGCCAGTAGCACAAACGGCAATTCCAGCATTAAAATCAAGAAATTTATTTCCATCCACATCCCATACCCAAACGCCTTCGCCTTTTTCAATCACTGCTGGATAATACCGAGTATAAGAAGGTGAAATAAATTTTTTATCTTTTCTTAAATATCTTAATGCTTTTGGGCCAGGTAATTTGGTATTAATTTTTGGACGCATAATTCTCCTTTTTTAAAATTTCCTAATTTAAATGTTTATCTTATTTTGTTATAATTACTTTATAAATTTCTTTTTTATTTTCCAGATTTTTGATAGTATATATTCCTGTCGGTAGATTTTCAATTATTACTTTATCTTTCTTTCTTTCAATCTCTTTTATTCTCTTTCCAACAATATCATAAATTCCAATCTTATTTGCTTTTATCGGTAGAATAATAGAAGCTCCTTTTAGAATTGTTGGTAATCTTTTAATTTCTCCATATTTATTAATTTCTCCTTCTTTCTTAGTAATCTCAAATATACCAACTCTTGGTAATGGTCGACCGGTAATAATTTTTATTGCCCTTCTTGGTTGAATTTGTGCGGATGCCCGATGATAGCTGCCATTATATAACGCACAAATTCCAATAG
>JANXBG010000070.1 GCA_025060715.1 Caldifarciminota bacterium
TAAATAAATTGACAAAAGAAAATGGTTTTTTTTATCTTCTAATAAAGAAGGTCGGGAAATTGCTCCCGGGGTGAGAACTTCCACTACTTCTCTTTTAATAATCTTTTGGGAAGTTTCGGGAGCTTCTAATTGTTCACAGATGGCAACTTTATAACCAGCCTTTATTAATTTTTCTAAATAACTATCTAAGGATTTATAAGGAATACCTGCTAAGGGAATTTTTTCACTTTTTCCATAAGAACGAGAGGTTAAGGTAAGACCCAAAACTTTGGAGGCAATTTTGGCATCTTCGTAAAACATTTCATAAAAATCACCTAAACGAAAGAGTAAAAGAGCATCTTGATATTTCTTTTTAATTTGGTGATATTGGGCTAAAAGAGGAGTTAAGGTTTCCTTAGACATTCCATTGCCAACACTCAAAACAGATAGCGGTTGGCTCTTTTAATTCTCTTTGACAATAAGGACAATTAGGTTTTCTTTTCTCTCTAATAATTTCTATATACCGCTCAAGATTTTTATAAGCCCTTTCTAAATCATTTAGTTTTAAATAACTTTTTGCTAAAAGGAGATAAATTTCCGGTATAGTATCTTTTTCTTTTTCTAAGATATTAACCGCCTCTTTTAAATTCTCCATTTTTTCGTAAAATTCAAAAATTTCAAAATAGTATTGGTGTTCTTTTGTTTGTCTGCTAAATTCTCTATAAATATTTACTAATTCTTCATAACGACCTAAGGAAAAGAGGGCGTTGGCTAATTTATCTTTAAGAAAATAGAGTTCCTGCGGATAATTTCTTAAAAGTTTTAACCAATAAGAGATTGCTTCTTCGTAATCCTTTTCGCTTTCGTAATAATTTCCTAAATATAATAGACTATAGAAAGATTTTTCATTATATTTTAAGGATTTCTCTAAATATTCCCTTCCTTCTTTTTTATCTTTTGTTAATACCCGATTGCCTAATTCGGCATAACAAGTAGCGAGTAGTTTCTTATCAAAAAGGTTATTTCCGTATTTATTTAAAAATTCGATCGCTTGAGAATAATTTTCCGTTTTTAAATATAAAGTAAAAAGAAGCAAGGCACTCTCTTTATCTTTCCAGCCACTTTTTAATATTTCTTCTAATAAACTAATTGCCTTGAAATACCTACCATCTTTTGCTAAGAAATAAGAAAGTTTTTTGAAGATAGTTAATTCTTTATCCTTTGGCAAATTGCGACGCAAAGATAATAATTCATTAATCTTTTTTGCCTTTTCTATATCTCCTTTTTCTTGATACCAATCAATCAAATAAAGATAACCATCAATAAATTCGCTATTAGTTTTTACTAATTCTTCCATTTTTTTAATTGCCTCTTCTTTTTTCCCTTGAAGATAAGAGATTAAACTTTCCGTAAAAAGAGTGGGAAAGAATTTTGGTTTTTTTATGAGATTGATAATTATTGAATAAAAAGCAACAAAAAGCACAAAAAGAATAAAAATTATTAGAATAGTCATTTCTCTTCTCCTTTTTCAATTAAAAAATAGTTTCTTAAATCGTTTAATTCATTAAGGATAGCTTCTTTTTCTTTTTTTAATTTTCTAATCTCTGCTTTTGATTTTATTTCACCGATTATTGCAAAAATTCCGACGGTTAATAAACCAAAAAGATAAGCAATAAGAATGATGCTGGCTAAAGGAACATTTAGAAATTCATCAAAAAACACCTTTACCCTTTCTACTCGTTGAAGATTTTGTAAGGTAATGGTAATTAATAGAAAACAGACGAAAAAGACCAAAATAATTCTTAAAATATTCATAAATCCTCCTTTACAATTTTAATCATTTCTTTTATTACTTTAAATAATTTTTCAAAAAAATCAATTATTAAATTCTTTGATAATTTCACCAATTGGTGTCCAACCATCAATTTTTATAATTTTTACAACGTATTCTTTACCAACTTCTAATTTTTCCTTCACAACCACCAATTTATTATTTGGTAATCTTCCCAAAGTTTCGCTATCTTGGACTTTAACTATAATAATTGGAT
>JANXBG010000071.1 GCA_025060715.1 Caldifarciminota bacterium
ACATTGGTGACCAACATCAAACAATATTTTATCTTTATCCAAATCAAAAACATAATGTAAAGCAATGGTCAATTCCACAACTCCTAAATTGGGCGACAAATGGCCCCCCTTCTCTTCAACAACTTCAATAATATATTCCCTAATCTTCTTTGCCAAAATTTCCAACTCCTTTAAGGAAAATTTTTTAAGTTCCTGAGGATTAATCTTTTCTAAATCCATTTTTTTAATCTTTTTTCATATTTCCTTTTTAACTCTAAAAGAAAGGGGAGATTTTCCTTGTCTTTGATGTCATCCTGAATCTGAAACAATATTCCATAATTTTCTCCCAAAAGAGAAACCTTCGCCATCTCTTTGTCTTTGAAATTTAACAATAAAGCAGCAATTTGAAAAATCGCTTTAAAAAGGGCAGCGGTTTTTTTCTTTATCATTTTCTCATATTCTTTTTTTGTAAAGAAATCTCCTTTAATATCAAGAAATTCACCACAAACCAAATCTGCTGTTGCCTTTGTCAAGGTTTTCATAATTTCCACTTTCAAGGAACTTTCTATCTCCACATCATTCAAAACCTGAAAGGCTAAAGAAAATAAAGCATCACCGATTAATATTGCCTCTCCCTCACCAAAAATTTTATGGGTTGTCAATCTGCCACGCCGATAATCATCATTATCAATTGCTGGTAAATCGTCGTGAACTAAAGAGAAGTTATGGATTAATTCAATGGCTAAAGCAATTTTCATAATCGCTCGCTTTTTAATCTTTATCTTTTTATTTAAAAGAGAAAGTAAAAGCAAGGGCCTTATTCTTTTACCCCTGGCTATTGCGTAAAAAATACCTTTCTTTAATTCCGGAGGATAATCTTTGGTATATTTTTTTAATTCTTCTCTTAAAAATTTTTCAAATTCCCTTTTTTCTTTCATAACTTAAAAATACATTTTCTAACAAATTAATGGTCGTCAAAACTCCAACGCCACCGGGGACCGGTGTGATTGCCTTTACTTTATTTAAAAGCTCCTCATAAGCGGCATCACCAACTATTAAACTTTTTCCTTCTTTTTCTATCACATTAATTCCGCAATCAATTATTATGCTATCTTCTCTTACCATCTCGGCTGTTAAAAAATTTGGCTTGCCAATCGCAGTAATAATAATATCCGCAATCCTTGTCAATTCTTTCAATTCTTTTGTCTTGGAATGGGCAACAATAACTGTTGCATCACCTATTTTACCTTTTTTTAAAAGCATTAAAAGTAAGGGCTTACCAATTATTATCGAACGGGAGATGATTAATACCCTTTTTCCTTCAGGAAAGAGTTCGTAATTTTCCAAAAGGTCAATAACCGCTTTCGGTGTGGCGGGTAAAAAAACCGGCTCATCCCAAGCCAGTCTTCCTAAATTGTGCGGTGTTAGACAATCAATATCTTTCTCTTTATCAATACTTTCAACAATTTTTAAAGAATGGTATTTTTTGGGAATTGGCTGCTCACAGATAACACCATAAATATCATCTCTTTTCTGTTCCTCTTTAATAAAATTAATTATCTCTTCTTCTTTTATATTTTCGTCAAAATTTTTATAAACGGGCAAAAAACCTAATTTCTCACTTTTCTTTATCTTCTGAGAAACATAAATCCGAGTACTTTCATCCTTACCAATCTGAATTATTAAAAAAGAAATTTTATCTTTAATATTCTCTAATTTTTTCTTCAGATTCTCTTCTTTCTTTAATGCCAGACTTTTTCCCTCTAATATCAAAGCCATATTTCTTTATCTAAAATAAAAATCATAATAATTTTTCTTGATAAATCAATTTAAAGAATAATCTCTTTAAAATGAGGTAATAATTTTATGTACGGTTATAAAAGAAATTTTATTCGCTTAAATTTATCCAAGAAAATTGCAAAAATTGAAGAAATGCCTGTTGCTCTTTTTAAAAAATATTTGGGTGGACGTGGTATTGCAGCTAAAATTTATTATGATGAAATTGGA
>JANXBG010000072.1:0-716 GCA_025060715.1 Caldifarciminota bacterium
AGCCAAGCCAAAAGACAATTATTGCCATTGCGATTGTGTCAGTTATTGTGTCAATATTTTTCAGTTTTAGAATAAGAAAAGTTATTATTAGGGCGATTGATATAAAGAATTTGTATAATATATTATTATTCATTGTAAAGTTTTATTCCAAAACCAATTCTTATTCTCTTTTGCCAGATTATTATTTTTATGTCAAAAGAGAGGGAGCAGTAGATATAGATTTTGTCAATAACATATCTTGTTTTGATTTGAGAGATAATTGGATAACCTTCTATTTCACCACTGGATAAAAAGCAGGTAAATTGAAAATTCTTTGGTATCATATTAAACTTGCCTTTTTTAGTTCTTCTTTTAGTTCTTTTAAATTATTGCTATTATAGGTAATTTGCCAAACCTTATGGATTCCATAATATTCAATTCTCTTTTTATCTTTGGCACCAATATTTATTAATAAGATACCCCATTTATCTTTTCTAAAAGCAATCAAGTCAATCTTTTTTGAGCCCGCACTTCTAATAACCAAATAGCCATTATCTTCTAAAAAGTTTTTTAATTGATACTCTCTTTGTCTGCCTTTCACATATGCTTTATTCATATCAAGCACCTTTAAAAATCTGGGGATAGTTTTTTATCACTTCTTTTACTGCCTCTTCTTCGTTTTTTGGTAATACTTTTAATGCCTTTGTTGATATTCTTATTTCAAATAGTTCCAATTG
>JANXBG010000072.1:726-1848 GCA_025060715.1 Caldifarciminota bacterium
TTTACTGCCTCTTCTTCGTTTTTTGGTAATACTTTTAATGCCTTTGTTGATATTCTTATTTCAAATAGTTCCAATTGCTCTTTGGGCAATACCTTTCTCATTTCGTCAATATTTAATCTTGTCTGGTTTTGGGTGTAAAGTTCGCAATAGTATTTACCAGTATCACAGGAATTAACTCCTTTCTCTTCCATTAGATAGATAATCAAAGTCCTTAATGCCTGTCTTTCTGTTTCTAAATGTTCTCCTAAGGTCTTTATCTTGTAATACTTATCAATCAGTTCTTTAAAACTTTTGTTCTTTTCTAAACTGCCTTTGATTACTTTGTTAAAAAGTTTTTTATTATTTATTTTCTTTATTTTTAATACTTTCATTTTTTCCTCCTTTTTATTTTTTAAAATTTAAATCTTACGACGGCAGGCAGCGGAACTGCCGTCCTCCTGGTCAGAATAGATATGGCGCCGCAGTTCCAGATAATTAACTACCTGCCGTCTATCCATCATCTAATTAGGGTCGTGGTGTTTCTGGTAATCCAAAGATATCACGGTCAATTGACTTTAAGAGCCTTTCATCCAATCCCCAATCCTTCCATTTCTTTTGGACAACATCACGATTTCTAAGCAAGGTTAAACCACCAAAAGATTTTGTAAGCCGAAAGATCTCTCTGGAATAGACAAGATAAAAAGGATATTGGGAGATAGCAACACCTTGCGCATTTAATAATTGTTTTGTCGCCTCAATCACCGCACACATTTCGCCAATATAAGTAGCATAATTTGTTACCATTGTGGTATGCTGACCAGAAAAGGCATCGCCTAAATGGCGACCACGCATTTTGGCAGCATACCGATTAACAATAAGATATGGATCCCTTGCCATTTTTCACCTCCTTATAGTAAAATACCAAAAACATCTAATAAGATTTTTCTAAGAATAACACCATCCAATCCCCGTTTTTCCCAAGTATAGATTAAGGCATCGATTTCAGTATAGAGGCAGGAACCAGCATAACCGGTATATTTGATTTTATTACCAACCTGCCGAGCAAAGTTGTAATACATTGGATATTGGCTCATCAAAACACCTTGACCATCCAAAATTGCTTTTGTCCTTGTCTCAATATCA
>JANXBG010000073.1 GCA_025060715.1 Caldifarciminota bacterium
AGGCTATGCTCGGGATGTTTATGTTTACTCTTCTTATTGTTATGTTGCTGATGGTAGAGCTGGTTTAATGATAATAGATGTATCAAATCCAAGTAATCCAATTGAGGTTGGCTATTACGATACACCAGGCTATGCTCGGGATGTTTATGTTTACTCTTCTTATTGTTATGTTGCTGATGGTGATGCTGGTTTACAGATTTATCAATTTTATGGCACACCAAACATTAACGAAGAAAAACCAAAAATGATAACAAAGGAAAAATCCTTAAAAACCAAAAAACTCTACGACATCACTGGCAAACTTATAAATGAAGGAAAATTAAGAAAAGGTATTTACTTTAACCTAACCGAAAAAGGAAAGGAAAAGATTTTAATTTTAAAATAATTTTTTTAAATAAAATGAAGGAGTTTTTAAAAAGAATAAAAGGGAGTTAAATACCAAAATAATAGTAGTCTTAAATTGTGATTCCCAACTTCGCCGTGAAAAATTTTGCTACACTTATGGATTTGATAATGCTTTTGACTATTATCTTATTGAAAAGGAAGTAAAATCGGAAGAGGCTCTTCAAAAAGCAACAAAGGAGATAATAAATGGTATGGGTAAAATATTTAAAATATAAAATAGCAAGAAATCAAGAGGAATTACAGAGATATAGCAACATATACTTATTCGGTGCGATATGGGCGGCAACAGTGGTCCAAATCGCTTCAGAAACTGAAGGAAAAGAAGCATCTGAAATTTTAGAATCACTAAATCAACCAGGATTTCCTTTTGGACCATTTGATGAGGATATATTAAAATTTTTACGTTCCCAAGCAGAAAAAAATGAAATTTGAAAAAGAAGCACTTTAGGATAAAAATTTAGAAATCAGATAAAAGAAATTGGTTGGAAGGAATACTTAAAAATAAGAAAATAAGAAAGTTTTATAAATAGAAAAAATCCTCCGCTGATGGACAATTTTTGAAACAATAAAACATTTAAACTTGTGTGAAAGAAGACTTAAAGGACGGTGTGTATTGAATTTTACTTTAATTTTAATTAAAATTAACTAAATGATTAATAAAAAAAGGAGGTTTTTTTATGAAAAAAGAAACTTTATCTATTTTTTTATTTTTTTTAGTTTTTTCTTTTTCCTATTCCCTTATCTCACCGGAACTTTCCGAAATAATCAAAACAGCAAAAGAGGATGATTTAATTCCAATAAACATTATCTTAAAAGAGCAGTTTGATAGTGAGATTCTTAACAGGATGGTTGATGGCCTGCCAAAAAAAATCCGTCGGGCAGAGGTGGCAAGAATATTAAAAACCTTTTCTTATGAAAAGCAGGCAAATCTTGTCGCTTATTTAAGAGCAAAAGAAAGTACTGGCAAAGTGAGTGATATTATTCAACTATGGATTGGTAATATTGTCCATTGTAAAGCAACAAAGGATGTAATCTTAGAAGTAGAAAAAAGGAATGATGTCTGGTTTGTTGATAATGATTTAAAATATTGTCCCAATCTATTACCAAAACCACAAAAAGGCGATATTACCAAAACTAAATATGATATAACTTATGGAGTAAGAAAAATTAGAGCACCGGAAGTCTGGGCACTTGGTTATACCGGACAAGGAGTTGTTGTTGGTGTGATTGATACTGGTGTCAATTATAATCATTTAGATTTAAGAGATCATATGTGGCAAGACCCAAATTATCCTTATCATGGTTGGAATTTTGAAGAGAATAATAATAATCCCATTGATATTAATGGTCACGGAACCCATTGTGCGGGAACCGTTGCTTCTGAC
>JANXBG010000074.1 GCA_025060715.1 Caldifarciminota bacterium
TCTCAATATTAATCCATTTTTAAACACTAATAAATGATTATCACTAATAGGTGTATGAGATAATTCCCATCTTTGATTAATACCATTCCAATCAACTTTAAACTCTTTTGCCCAAGAATACTGTATAGCACTAATATTCACATTCACTCTCTCATTTTCAGGGTTATCTCTAATATCTATCATCACATTTGCTCCAGAATTAAAATTTATTGTTCTTCTTTTACCTATATTTTGTCCCCCAAATTGAACATTTACTCTCGCATTAGCATTCAACTCTCCTTCCAAAGCATCATCTCCACCAACATAATGACTTTCTTTATGACGCTTACGATGATGCTGGTCTTCTGTTATATCCTTCAAATCATTATGAGAAACCTTTTTTGAATTAATTCCATTATGATTATGTCCATTATTAACATCAAAATTAACCCTACTCTCAGATAAATTTCCTATATGCTTTGTCTGTATATTATGCTCCCCTATTTGCTCTTCTGATAAAACTCCTTTTGTCTGCCGATTTAACCTTATCTTTGTTGCCATATCACCTCCTTAATAAATCTTAATAAATATACCAAACTACTATCACATCCCCTTCTAAAGGAGCCTCCGAAAAAATAATTGTCTTTTCATTCAAAATATAATCCTCATCATTCAATAATAAACCATTTTTATAAACAAGTAAATGATTATCATCTTTAGGCTTTTCTCTTAATGTCATAGTAGTCATTCTTCCATCCCAATTTGTTTTCTTCTCTTTTAAAATATTTAAACTTATTCCACTTTCAATTAAAGGTGGAAGTTTTGGTTGAGAACTAATTAATGGCTCTACTATTTCAGTCTCTGTTAAATTATCTATGTTTTCATCTCCTGTCAAAACAGTCTCTAAAACATCAAAATCTACTACAATCAAAGGATACATTTTAAATTTAGAAGCATTTGTTTTTAAAGCAATACAAAAAGTTTTAGATACAAAATCACTTAAACATTCATAAGTATAAAAATCTTGGTCTTTAAAAATCTCTCTCAAATAATCATTAGAAGAAAGAGGATAATCTTTTAAAGTAAAATAATTAGCAACTTTAACCAATTTTAAATCAATCCATCCACCCCATCTTTTTTCAGAAATAGGAACCTCTCCTATCTTATCAAAATCATTATCTTTCTTTAAAGGTATTAAAGCAACTTTTACATCTCTTAAATCATCTAAACTTAAATTTAATATCACCTTTTTAATTTTATACCAATAATTAGTAGAAAATCCCGAAGTTAAAATATAAATCTTATATGGAATTACATTCTGACTTAATTGAGAAAGAGAGGAATTTAAACTACCATCTTCACAAAAAACAACTATTCTTGCCCTAAAATCTTGAGTTGGAGTTAATTTTTGATTTTGAATAAGAAATACTAATTCTTTTTCAGGAATATATAAAGTATCTTCCATACTAAAATCATAATAATAAGATGAAATTCCAGAAGGTAAGAAATTGAAAATACTTAAATTAAAAAATTCATCAATTCTCAAAATTGTTTTAGTCCATTTATCATTCAATCTTGTATTGATAATCTCTTCTCTACTTTCTTTATTAATCGCTTCTACCCAAGTCTTAGAATAGAAAAATAAATATGTTGCCTCTTTGCTTGATACTATTTTAGGAAGATATTGAGGTGGAATTTTAGTATAATCCCAAATAATTGTTATTCCCCATAAATGTGAAGGATAACAATTATCTTCTCCCCAAAAGT
>JANXBG010000075.1 GCA_025060715.1 Caldifarciminota bacterium
ATTTTGCTGTTTAGGATGGATAACTCCTCTATTAGGTTTCGGGTTTGGGCGCAGTAGGGACACTCCACTTCCTGTGTGAAAACTGCAATTTTCACGGGTTTTTCCAGTTCCCTTCTAAACTCTTCTTCCAAACGCTTTTTGTGCTGTTCGGGTATCATTGCCATGGCCTACCGTGTAACTTTTATCTCGATTTCCTTCCAGTCTCCCTTGATTCCTTTCAGGGAGGTTACAGCCCCAACTATTGTGCCGCCTAAAATTTTCACGACAAACTCGTTTAGGGGTATTTCTTTCCCGTCAACAAACACTTGGACATCCAACATGTTTCACCCTAAAATAGGTGGGTGTGCTGAGAGTAAAAGGTTTTGTGCTTTTATTTTGGGTATTTTGACCCCTATCCTTTTATGGTAATGTGGTTGGTAATGTTTTTGGTAATGTTGGGAGGTTTGCGGTTTGAAGCGGCAGATTGGGGTTTGGGTTGACGCCCAGCTCTGGAGTGCCTACAGAGAGTTATGCGACAGGGATAGGGTGCGTCCCGCCGAGCCTATTGAGGCTTTCGTGGGATTTGTCGTTAGAAGCGGTTCGGCTTCAGCGGCTTTAAACATGTTTAGGGCGATGGGCGAGGCTGAAGCTGAAAGCTTCGAGGCTTATGCGCGGGTGCTGCTGGACTGGTATAAAGGCGGAAAGTATTGGGTTTACGTTACCGACGAGGACGAGGCGCCCGTAAAGTTCCTACTCCTAGAAGCCTTGAAAAAGGTCAGGGACAAGGCGCTCAGACAAGAAATTGAAGAAACCCTCAAAGCCGGAAAATAAGGCGGGAAAAAGCGGATTATGTAAAAAATGGTGGGGGTAGGGTGGAGTAAGTAGAGAGCACACTGCCTAGCCGAGGTCAACGAAAGAGTCTTTGTTTAAACCGCCTGGGGCGGTGCGGACAACGGTTAATGCGGCGCCCTTCGCTGTTCTGACTTCAATCTTTATAGTCTCATATTCGCCAAGCATGCCCTCTGAATTAGTCGAGTTCAAGTGTATCAGCAGGAAAGCCTTTTCATTAGACTCTAGTACCGTGTTATTGTAGCCGTTGTCGTTGTATATTGCAAACTTGGCCTCGTTATCATCTAAATTAAGAGTAGTAATTAATTCCTCCCATGTCGAGGTAGTAGTAGTTTTAGCGCCTTTATATATGTTCATTAGCGTGGCGTTTGGTAGGTATACGGAAACAACCACTGAGCTGCCGCTGAGGTCTACTGAGCCCCTTCCAGCGGACAGCTTGACTGGAATGAGGACGTAGAGAATATGCGCTGATGTCTTATTAGTTCTAGCCGTAACTACACCGTCAAGTTGTAGGGCGGTTAATGATTCGTCGAGGCCTGTCTGCATCGTCTCTTTGGTTTTTTGGGTTGTGTAGAAGCCCATGTTTATGACTACGTAGCTTAGGGCAGCAGCAATTATCAGGAAGGCTATGAGGACGATGGCTGCTTCCACGCCGACAATACCCTTCCTATTCTTGAAGAGTTTTTTGGCGAACATTTAGCCCGCCACCGTTATCCAGCCACTAGGCAAA
>JANXBG010000076.1 GCA_025060715.1 Caldifarciminota bacterium
CAAATTCTGGTGGAATATCAGTAAGATAAATTATCAATTCTCCTTTCCTTTTTTTCATTTTTTTATAATTTAAAAAATTAATTATTGATTTAGCCAATTCTTCTGCCGAATCTACAATAATAATTTTGTTTTTAAATATTTCTTTTATTAATTTTTTTAATAAAGGATAATGGGTACAACCTAAAAGCAAGGTATCAATTTTTTCTTCTTTAAAAGGTTGAAGATAAATTTTTAAAACCTCTTTCGTAATATAGTGATTTACCCAACCTTCCTCTACTAAAGGTACCAATAAAGGCGTAGCCCGTGCAATAATTTCTATTTTTTTGTCATAATCTTTAAAAATTTTTTCATAGGCGCCTGATTTAACTGTTGCTCGTGTACCAATTACGCCAATTTTTTTATTTTTTGTTTTTTCAATCGCTGCTTTTACTCCGGCATGAATTACACCAATTATTGGTATAGAAATTCTACTCTTCACATAATCAAGAGCAATCGAAGAAGCGGAATGACAAGCAATAATGATAATTTTTACTTTTCTTTTTTTTAAAAAATTACAAGCAGCTAGGGTATATTTTTTAATAATTTCTTCTGATTTCTCACCATAAGGCAAATGGGCAGTATCGCCAAAATATAAAATTTTTATCGCTGGCATTAATTTTCTTATCTCCTTTACTACCGTTAAACCTCCTAAGCCGGAATCAAAAACCCCGATCATTTTCTTTGGCTAATAAATCTTTTAATTCCTTCAGCAATACCTCTTGCCAATTTTTCTTGATACCGATCTTTTCGCAAAAGTGCTTCTTCTTGTCGATTACTTAAAAATCCACATTCAATTAAAACTGCAGGCATAAAGGCACCTTTTAAAACATAAAACCCTGCTTGCTTTACTCCCCGATTTTCAATATTCAAAATTTCGCAAACCGCATCTTGAATTGCTACTGCTAGTTCTTGCGATTCTTTCAAAAATTCTTGTTGAGCTAAGTCAGCAAGGATAAAAGCTAAAAAATCATCATTGATATCACTTTTAGTAATTTCATATTTAATCACTTCGTTTTCGGCTTGAGCCACTGCTCTTTCCCAATCGGTTCGTGCTTCAGAAAGAAAATAAACTTCAAAGCCACAAGCATAGGAATTCTTTTTGGGTGTTGAATTGCAATGAATACTAATAAAAATATCTGCTTTATTATCATTAGCAATCTTAGCCCTCTCCCCTAATGAAAGAAAGATATCGTTATTTCTTGTTAAAATAACATCTAAACCAAGTTTTTCTAAATATTTTTTTACTTTTTTAGCAATTATTAAATTTAAATCTTTTTCTTTTGTTCCCATTTTACCAATTGCTCCGGGATCTTTACCACCATGGCCGGGATCTAATACTATCAATTTTATTCCTTGTTTTACCCGTGGTAAAAATTTTAATACTACTCTATTTTTTTCCTTAATCAGTCGAACATCGCATTCTCTTTTAAGATAGAATTTAATATTAAAACCATCCTCTTTTTT
>JANXBG010000077.1 GCA_025060715.1 Caldifarciminota bacterium
TCTTAACCGTTGCAATCCACCAAAGAGGAGTTTAAACTCTCATCTGCTTATCGTCCCATACGAAAAAGCCTGCGGTTGCAATCCACCAAAGAGGAATTTAAACTAGTAAAAACTAAGTATTGACAAGATGATATAATCAAGTTGCAATCCACCAAAGAGGAATTTAAACTGGGCTGGCAAAAAACCCAAGGCTGGAAAACAGAGAGGGGTTTATTTTTTGGGGCTGTTAATTTTATTTTAGCGAAGATGATAAAAAAATCAATAAGAAAAAAAATGAAGTATGGTTGGGTTGGATTATAAAACTTTTAGCGAGATAGTAGAGAGGTTGAGAAGGTGTGAAGATGTTAAATTTGAATATGTGGATGTTGATAGAGTAAATGAGAATTTAAAAACTTGTGAAAGCGTTTTTTATAAATACAAATGCGAAGATTGCGGACAAGTTTATGTTATACCGGTAAGGTGTAGTTATAGGGTGTGTGTTAAGTGTGCTAAAAAAAGGGCAATGAAATGGTATAAGAGATTAGAGAATTTTGTTATGGCTTGGAAGTGGCCAATTTTTTTGACATTGACATATAGATGGGTAAGAGAAGAGAGGCTCCGGGTAGAGATAAAAGCGTTAAAAAAAGCATTTAGAAAACTTTTGAGAAAGTTGAAAATTGATAAAAAAAGCAAAGGTATTTATTCAATAGAAAAAGTTATAAAAGGTGGTGGTTGGGTTTATCTACACCTTCACGCCTTATTGGATTACATATGGCTGGATGGTGAAGAGGTGGAAAGGGTTTGGAAGGAAATAACGGGGGCTTATATCAAGAGGATTAAAAGAGTAAGAATGGCTGAAAGAAAAGAGGCGTTAAGAGAGGTGATAAAATACATTCTAAAAGGAATTGAGGATTTAAGCATTGAGGATAAGATTTTTTATAATATCGTGTTAAAGAATATGCGGATGGTCGAAAAGTGGGGTTTTTCTGTTTAAATTCCTCT
>JANXBG010000078.1 GCA_025060715.1 Caldifarciminota bacterium
ATTTACCAAAGAGGAATTTAAACGTTGGAGTGGACCGTAGGGGTCTTCCAGATTTTCTGTGTTGCAATTTACCAAAGAGGAATTTAAACGCAAGACTACCAACGCTGTTCCTGCAACCCCTACTACGTTGCAATTTACCAAAGAGGAATTTAAACAAAGAAGTTTTATTTACAGAGACAGTCAAGTCATTGTGTTGCAATTTACCAAAGAGGAATTTAAACATAGAAATTGTGACTGTTGAGTTAATAGAGTATTTTGTTGCAATTTACCAAAGAGGAATTTAAACGTTAAAATTAAATCAATGTATGGAATCTTAATTTGAGGTTGCAATTTACCAAAGAGGAATTTAAACAAGATTTCTTTACAAAATTTATCCCAGGAACTACTTTGTTGCAATTTACCAAAGAGGAATTTAAACTTATATAAACTCTGAAAAATTCATACTTGTTCAAAGTTGCAATTTACCAAAGAGGAATTTAAACACATAATCTTGACCTTTTGGGATTTCTTTCATTTTTAGTTGCAATTTACCAAAGAGGAATTTAAACAACAATGTTTGGAATAAAAGAAAGAAGAGAGTTAGTGTTGCAATTTACCAAAGAGGAATTTAAACTTGAATCCACTCATCAACATCCGGAATCAATTCGAAAGGTTGCAATTTACCAAAGAGGAATTTAAACTGATGTATAAAATATTCACCAAACTGTGTTGTAATAGTTGCAATTTACCAAAGAGGAATTTAAACATATTTCATCTTCTTTCTCAAAAATCAATATACAAGGTTGCAATTTACCAAAGAGGAATTTAAACCTTAAAATTCGGAAAAACTTTAAAACAATGTGTTCTGTTGCAATTTACCAAAGAGGAATTTAAACGAAAAATCTTTTCAGAAAATCGGTTGCAATTTACCAAAGAGGAATTTAAACCCTCCAAAGCAT
>JANXBG010000079.1 GCA_025060715.1 Caldifarciminota bacterium
CTTTTTGGCCTCATTTGCTCCAAAGGTCATAACAACCTCAGTATAGTTTTCTGGTAAAAACTTATCAATAATTTTTTTATACCTAACACAAGCTAATCTACTTGCTGTGACTATCAAACCTTTAAACTTCCCATCAAAATGATCTTTGTAATGTGTAGCAATATCTTTACAAATTTTTTCAATTCTTTCCTCATTTTCAAGAAACACTTTTATAGCATTTAACCTTGCCTTAACTTTTCCTTTTATATATTTTTGTTCATATTCATCTTCA
The DNA here is from genome assembly GCA_025060715.1 of Caldifarciminota bacterium. Taxonomy (GTDB): domain Bacteria; phylum Hydrothermota; class Tepidihabitantia; order Tepidihabitantales; family DTDR01; genus DTDR01. Next base: position 272 of record JANXBG010000079.1, read on the forward strand.
ACATCATCAACATCTACATTTTTTAAGAACCATTCAATATCTTGTTTTTTTAAAGTTATGTCCTTTTCTCTTTTTGGTAGATATACTATATTTAACACATACCCATCATTAATTGCTTCATCAATAAAATATCTATCCAAATAAAGTTCTTTATTGTTTTCAACAGGATAGCCAAACTCAAGGTATGTATTTCTTTCTTTTTCTGCGATAGGTGTTCCTGTGAAACCAAAAAAGAATGCTTCTTTTAGGATGTTTTTCATCTTAGCAGCTAAAAGTCCATACTGACTTCTGTGAACTTCATCCAAAAAACAAATTATATCTTTTCTTCTACTCACCTCTCTTGTAACTGAAATAAATTCGTCAAGTAGAGTTTCATCATCAACATTAAACTTATGAATTAAACTTAAAAATACACCTCTTTTACCTGAATAGTCATCATACTTTAAAATTTCAACAAGATGTGGGATACTTTCTATTTTTTCGAATTCAAAATTTAAATCTAAAGCAGAAAGG
>JANXBG010000007.1 GCA_025060715.1 Caldifarciminota bacterium
ATATTTATCAATTTACCAATCATTTAGATTTTAGCAGAGAAAGAGATAGTTATTAAAACCCAATTTAATATATATTCAAAAACTTCATTTGGGTATAATATGAATAATCTCACTTTAGAAAAATTAAAATCCTTAGGTTTAACTCATTTGGATGAAAACTCTGCTAATTTTCTAAATTGTTTATAGTTGGTAATGATTTTTAAAATTGATATAAACATTTAAAGGTACGAAAATAAAAAACCTACTAAAGTAATATTTAACAAAAGAACAAATTAATTTAATTTTAAACGGGTTAAAAGGATTATAAAATCTTTGCAAAATAATCTAACCCTAATAATTATAAATAACTTATGGGAAAACAATTCACGGTATCCATTACATTCATATATTGTAGAAGTAATGGGAAAAAATAGGATATAAGTTAATACCTAAGTATTACCTTTGAATGCATTCTTGACTTTTGGAAACCACCAAAATGAAATAAAGAAGATGAAATGGATTAAAACGCATCCTCCTGGACCTACAGGTGTGGGAAAAACTTTAGAGGTTTTTAGGAATTGAAGAAAATAATATTTCTGATCCCCATGTTACAATGATTGAGTTAAAAACTGTAAGAAAAAACTAAAAGATTATAATTACATTAAATCTGATTAATACAGAGAAAGAAATTTTAGGTTATTTTATTATATGTAAAAGCAAAAACCAGAGGCAAGGCAAAGAATTTGATATAATGAAGTTTGGCTTTTATTTAGCCCAAAATTTCGCAGATTTCCGATTATTTGTTTTTCAAATTATTATCCTTTTCACTATTTTTGTAAGGTAAAGGGACACCTCTTTAAATAAACTTCACATTTTTGTTGAAAATTTTATATAAGAATATATGCCTTAATTGTTTTGACAACAACTTTGGTATTAATTTTTAAAAAGGAATTGCCTAAATCTCTTGTTTTTCTTTTGATTATCTTATGGATACTAGTGATTATTGGTGTTATCTTTTGGTTGATAATTATTAGACCCGAAATTATTTTAAGTCCCTTAGATTTTTTAAGAGCCCTTTATGTTTTGGGAGGTCCTTTAATTTTTCTTCTTGGCTTTGTTTTGATTTGGGAGTTAATAAAATTTCTCTGGCGATTATGAATTTTCTACTAAATAGGTATCAATTCAACAACCAGTTCTAAATTTTTTGTTTGAGGAAAGAAATCAAAGAAAGCAACCGATTTTATTTTGTACTTGGTAAGTTCTTTAAGGTCCTTTACTAATTGATTAAGATTACAGGAGATATAGATTATCAATTCTGGTTTAATTTTATTTAAATAATTTATTGCCTTCGGATGGATACCTGCCCTTGGTGGGTCAGCAAGAACAAATAAAGGATTTTTTAAAGAGATTTCTTTTATGTTTTTATCTTCTAATAAGATAGGATAGACATTTTTGACCTTATTTATCTCACAATTCTTTTTTACTAAATTTAATGACAAGGGATGGTTATCGATGACAATTACTGATTGGAATTTATTGCTGTTCATAATTCCAAAAACTCCCACACCACCATAGAAATCTAAGAGGTTTCCATTGGTAGTATCATATTTTTCTAAAATTTGGGCAACATATTGATGTAGTTTTTCAGTTAACTCATCATTCACTTGGAAAAATCCTTGAGAATGGAAATAAAATTCTTTTTTATTTACTATTGTATATAACAAATCAATTCCTTTAATAACCTGGTAATTTTCCGAAACACTGACATCAGTATTTGGCGGTACCTCACAGATTATAAGATTATCAGCCGAAGTTATAAAAGCAAAGTTAGCAATAGATTTTATTGCTTCTTCTTTTTTGGGACTTTCTTGATTAATAACAATAGAAATAGTAGAGGTTAAGGCACTGCGGATTACTGCATAGCGAAAAGTACCAATATGTTTTCTGATATCAAAGGAATCTACCTCTTTAAAAAAATCTCTTATTTCTTTTAAAAGAGTATTTATTTTTTCTTTGGCAATTAAACAATATTCAATATCAACAAATTTATACCATTTTCCCTTTTCTCTTAAACCGATGCCATTTTTAAAAAAGGCAAAATCCATTCGGTTACGATAGTGAAAAGGTTGAGAAGGAAATACTTCTTTAATATCCGTATTGAGATATTTTTTAATCAAATCAATTTTCTTATTCAACTGCTCTTCATAAGATAAATCTTGGAAATCGCATCCGCCACATTTATTAAAATAAGGACATATTTTTTCCATTTTATCTTCGGGGATGAAAGGTATTATAAATTTGTTTTAAATACTCTTTATTTAATTTAGTATAGATTTGGGTTGTAGAAATATTGGAATGGCCTAATAATTCTTGAACAATCCTGAGGTTCGCTCCACCTTCTAAAAGATGGGTAGCAAAAGTATGACGAAAAGTATGGGGAGTAACTTTTTTTTCTATACCTGCTAATTTTACATATTTTTTTAGAATTTTCCAAAAACCCATTCTAGTAAGTTTTTTACCTCTCTGGTTTAAAAATAGATAAGGTGTTGATATTTCTTTTTTATTTAAAAGAGTAGGTCGCACAATATTAAGATATTCCTTTATTGCTAAAATTGCTGGCTCACCAATTGGAACAATTCTTTCTTTATTTCTTTTACCCATAACTCTTATAAACCCTTCTTCTAAATTTAAATCATTCACCTTTAAATTTAAAAGTTCGGAAATTCTAATACCAGTGGCATAAAGCAATTCAAACATTGCTTTTGTTCTGATACTTTCTTTATCTTTTTTATACTCTGTGGCATTTAGTAATTTTTCTACTTCTGAGATAGTTAACACAGTAGGTAACCTTCTTTTTACTTTTGGAAGTTCAATCTCTTCTAAAGGATTTTTTGAGATTATTCCCTCTTTATTTAAAAAATAAAAAAAGGATTTCAAAGAAGAAATTTTTCGGGCCACTGTGGAAGAGCTTCTTTTTTTTATTATAAGATAATGAATAAAGCCTTTTATATCTTCTTCAGAAATATCTGTAAAATCTTTTTTTAACCAATTTAAAAATTCGGTTGTATCCTTTAAATAAAATTCAGAAGAGCTTTTGCTCAATTTTCTTTCTAAAAGAAGATAAGAATGAAAACTTTCAATTAGATTATTTAAAGATATCATCTTTTGTTAAAATTGTATCTTTCTTAAAGTTTATATCATCTTTTTCTGGATGGTTAATATTAAAATGAAGACCGCGCGATTCTTTTCTTAGACTTGCAGAATAAGCAATTAATAAACCACAGAGAATCATATTTTTCGCTTCCAAAGAAGAGATATTAACACCTTTCTCTAAAATTTTATAGATCTCTTCTTTTAATTCATGCAACTCTTCTACAGCTGAGGTTAAATCTTTATCATTGCGAACGATTCCAACTTTATCCCACATCAATTTTTTTAACCTTTTAACTAATTCTTCAATTTTCTTATCCTCTTCACAGAGTTTTTCAACTTTTAAATTAAGGTTTTTTGGTATTCTTTTTTCTTTTAATAATTCTTTTGATTTTAAATAGGCCCTTTCGGCAAATACTAGAGATTCTAATAATGAATTGGAGGCTAGACGATTAGCACCATGCATTCCAGAACAGGCCGTTTCACCAGCGGCTAGAAGATTTTTTATGGCAGTCTCCCCATATTCATTTATTAAAATTCCTCCGCAAATATAATGCGCAGCTGGAACTACAGGAATTGGTTGTTTAGTAATATCAATTCCAAAATTTAAACAGGTTTCGTATATGTGAGGGAAACGGGTTTTCACTTTTTCAGGATTTAGATGGGTTAGATCTAATAGAACATATTCTTCTTTTCTCTTTTTCAATTCCCTATCAATTGCTAAAGCGACAACATCTCTGGGAGCTAAGCAGCCAAGGGGATGATATTTTTCCATAAAAGTTTTACCATCAATTGTTTTTAAAATTCCTCCCTCTCCTCTTACGGCTTCAGAAATTAGAAAGGCACGATTATTGATTTTCTTTCCAAAAAGAGAAGTAGGATGAAATTGGATAAATTCCATATTGGCAATTTTTGCTCCCTTTTCAAAAGCGATAGCAATCCCGTCACCGGTAGCGATTGGTGGATTAGTAGTGTGTAGATAAACCTGACCCAAACCACCGGTTGCTAAAAGGGTGAGATTTGATATTATTTTTATAAATTTCTTCTCTTTTTGGGACAAAGCATAGGCACCAAAGCAGGTATTCTCTTCTACAAGAAGATTAGTAAGAAAACAATTTTCTATTATTTTAACATTTTTTTCTTTAACTTTTTTAATTAAAGTTTTTTCAATTGCGTAACCGGTATAATCTTTCACATGAACAATCCTTCTCCGAGAATGGCCTCCTTCTTTTCCTAATTCAAATCTTAATTTACCCAAAGAATTATGATAAGTTAAAAATTCTACACCTAAATGGTATAATTCATAAACAAGCCTTGGGCCTTCTTCGCACACAATTTTAACGATATTTTCTTTTGCTAAACCTTCACCAGCTTTTATCGTATCTTCATAATGGATAGCCGGTGAATCGTCCTCTCCTAAAGCGGCAGCAATTCCACCTTGAGCATAATTTGTATTACTTTCACTACTCTCTTTTTTAGTAATTAATAAAACATTACCAAAATCAGCCATCCTGTAAGCATACCATAAACCAGCTATTCCGCTGCCAACAATTAAAACATCAGTTTTTAAAATCTCCATATCAAAAATTATAACTTACCTTAAAACCGGAAGGATTAAATTCAAAGGAAATTTTTTTACTCTTACTAAGAAATAAACAGTTCAAAAAAGAACCTAATCTTAATAGAATTGAACCTGAAAGAAAGAAAGAAGAAACCATTTTTTTATTTCTTGCTTCCCTTCTTTTTTTAAAATAATCCATTCTTAAAGAATCATTTTCCCAGTGCCAACTATCTTTATCAAAATAACCATTCTTTTTTAAATATTCTTTCTGTTTTTCTGGGTCCTCAGGAAATTTATCGCGGGCTTCTCTTAAAACATCTTTGTTATATTCTTCACTGGAAGAATAAGTTTCTAAAAGGTTGAAATATTTTTCATTTTGTAAAGGATTTGCTTTTGCATACTGGCAGGCAAAAATTTTGGCGTTCTCATTTTCCTTTTTTGATAAGAAATTAAAGGTTTGATAAAAGGAAAGAAAAATAATATCTGAATAGATAAAATATTCACCCTTTTTCTCTTTTAAAAGTAATTCACCAGTACCAGGAATAACCAATGAAGATAAGGCATAAAATTGAGGTTTTAAACCAAAAAGATAAGAAAGTAAAAGAAGAATCATTTTATCGCTCCTTTTAAATAAATAATTTTTTTGAAATTTTTATCTTTTTTTACAAAATAAATCCCTGTCCTTAAATTCTTTTTATAAATCTTTCCAATTACAGAAAAAATTTCTTCCTCTTTAAAATCTAATTTAGAAATAATTTTTGTTTTTTTAATATCTTCTAAAAAAAGATAATTTTTCTTCACAATCTTAGCATAAACATCCCATCCTTTATGTCTTCTATTATCAATCCAAGAGAAACAGAGAAAATTATTTATTGAAGAAATACTTTGAGATAAAATCCATTGGTTATTTCCAAAAAACCAATCAGGCTCATGAACCAACCGATTATTACTAATCTTATTACCAAAATAATCAAACCTTTGAGCATAAACATCCACATCACCATATCCTTTTCTAAAATCACAAAAAGTAATTACAAACTCACCATCAGCAGTAAAACTTATTGATGGAGAATATTGATCATATACGGTATGATCATCATTTACCAATATATTTCTACCAATCCTCTCACCATTAATTTTAAAAATTTGACAATAAATATCAGTATTACCGTTTCTTTCATCTTCCCAACTAACTACAATTATTGAATCCTTAAAAGCACAAGTAGGATAACCTTGAAAATTATTTGTTATATCATTTACTAAAATACTAGGATTATTGCCAATTTTTAAATAAATATTATATTCACCTAAACGATTATCCATCCAAGTAAATATTGGCAAAGTATCAGCAAAAGTTATAAATCCATATAATGCGTCCCCTTCATTATTATCACTTATTTTAAAATTATTACCAATTTTATTTCCTAAGGAATCAAAAAATTGTCCATATATTGCGCCATTTTCTTCCCTGTGATCAGTCCAAATCACTAAAAATTTCCCTGTGGAAGAACTTGCCACAATAGGCCAATCTTGAAAATTGTTATTAGTATCATCATTTATTTTAAAATTCCTACCAATTAAATTTCCAAAAGGGGTTATTATTTGACCATAAATATCCGTGTTTCCTTTTCTCAAGGATAACCAAGCAACAAGAGCTTTATTATAGCAGTTTAATCCGAAGGATGGAAAAAAATTATAACTAACTTCACTTATTTTTTTATTGGGAATTAAAAAATTTCCTAAGGTGTCAAAAAAAGTTGCATAAATATGACACTCTTCTTTCCGCTCATCTTCCCAACAGATTCCAAAGAATTGTTGATTAGCAGAAATAAAGGGACATCTTTGATGAGAAGAAGCATAATCATTATTGATTTTAAAATTGTTACCAATTTTTATATTATTTTCATCATAAAACTGGGCATAAATATCATCGTTTCCTTCTCTTTTATCTTGCCATAAAATTAGATGAGAATTGTTAGAAAGGGAAACAACCCAAGGAGAATTTTGAGACAAATTAGACAAGTCATCATTAACTAATTCATTATTTCCAATTCTTATTCCTTCTTGGGTTAATCGTTGTTTATAAATATCCCAATTGCCTCTTCTTTCACAACTAAAAGCGATAATGAAATTTCCTAAAGTGTCAGCGGAACAGCTCGGTGAATTTTGATTTGCTAATGTATTATCATCGTTGATAAGAAAATTATTACCTATTCTTCGGTTTAAGGAATCAAAAATTTGGGCGTAGATATCCCAATTGCCATTCCTTTCATCTTCCCAGACTACTAACCAATAATTATTTTTGTTTACGTAAATTCTTGGAGAAAATTGCCAGGCAGAAGTATTATCGTCATTAATTTTAAAATTATTGCCAATACGATTTCCATAAAAATCAAAAATCTGACAGTATATATCCCAATTACCATTTCTCCCATCCTCCCAAAGGATTATAAATTGACCATTACTTTTTACCCCAATGCTTGCTGAATATTGCCAAGCAAATCCGATAGGATCATCATTAACTCGTAAATTATTACCTATTTTATTACCATTTTCGTCAAAAATTTGTAGATAAATATCTCCATAATCATTTCGCCAATCTTCCCAAACGATTACAAATTTTCTATTTGGTAGGAAGGCTATTGATACCCCTCTTTGGTCTTGGGAAGTATTGTCATCATTTGCTTTCCGATTATTGAAAAGCCTGTTTCCTAAAGAATCATAAATTTGATAATAAATATCAGAATTACAATTTCTTCTATCTTCCCAAGCAACCGCAATTCGGTTATCAAAAAACGCAACTGCTGGTTCACCTTTCCATCTTAAACCTCCATCATCACTTACCCTTTCTTCTTCCATTAATCTTTGACCATTCAAATTAAGAATTAAAAAGTAGGGAGAGGAGTTGCCATCTCGGAAATCACTAAAGGTAATTGCTATTCTTCCTCCCCAGGAGATACCTTTTGGTAGTTCCTGAGTTGCGCCACCTATATTATCATCGTTTATCAAAAAATCATTTCTAATAATTGAATCCCTTATCTCTCCTTTCAAGTATAAAATTAATAAAATTAACAAAAGTCTCATTTCACAATGCCAAATTTATAGTATCTTACTTCTTTTGTATCAGAAAAACTAATTTCTAATTTTAAAAGATAAACACCGCTTTTAAACTTTTTAATATCAATCTCATATTCATTATCAATCACTTTTATGTTCTTTATTTTTCTTTCTAATAATTTCTTAAAGGAGAAATCATAAATTTCAATTTTTGCTTCAATCGCTTCTTTTGTGGTTTTAAATCGTAAATATCCTCTTTGGTCATTGATTGTAATCGGATTAGGATAAACATAAAAATAATTGATAAGAGATTTATTAGAAATTGCCTCTTTTTCTAATTTTTTTAAAATTCTTCCATCCCTTTCGGTTGTTGATAATTTTGTCTGCCAAAATATATCTTTCTCTTTTCCAAAAGTATTATATACATATAAATATCTATCCTCAGTAGTTAAAATTAATTCAATCAAGGAATCATTATCTAAATCGGTAATAAAAGGAACAGTTTTTATTCCTCCGGTAGTAAATAATCTTTGCTGATTATTTATAGAAACACCAAAATTCGGAAGACCAGCAAAGATATCGCAAATTTCGTTACCATCAAAATCACCGATAATTGGCGAAGTATAAAAATAAAAGGGTATTTCTTCATAAAAAAGATAGCCGTTTAAAATTATTTCTTTAAGATAAATAGAATCAAAAATAATTGGAAAGTTTTCGATTAAGGTAAGATTATAATTAAAAGCAAAAATTTTATTTTTGCTGAAAGTTATAATATCATAATTTTTATCGTTGTTCACATCACCAATTGCTATATAAGAAAAAGCAGGATATTCCATAATTTCTTTGGAAGAATACTTAATATCTCCTTCCGGAGAGATAATAAATAATTTATAATTTAAGTTAATGGGAACTAATAAAAGAATCTCTTTATTTTTATCATTATCAAAATCAAAAACTATTGGAGAAGAAGGAGAAGAAAAAGGAGAATAGGAGAGAGAAATTGGAAAACCATTTTTCATTCTTCCTTCAAAAGATACCAAATGCAATTGATTATTATCAGTAAGAATAACAATGTAAGAATCACAAATAGCCGGTGTTAATTTTATTTTTCCGATAAGTTTTATTGGAAAATTCTCTTTTATTCTTCCTTCCCCATTAATTATATATAAATATCCTTTTTCTGTTCCAACAATGATTTCTTTTTTGTTATTATTATCGATATCATATAGCAATACTTCGCTTTTTATTTCACCATTTAAAAACAGATCAAAGAGGACATTACCAAAAGCATCAATAACAACTATTCGTTCGTAGGAAATAACCACAATTTCTAACATACTATCACCCGTAATATCACCTATAGATAAATCTGAGGTTATCTCTAAAGGTAATTGACAAAGAATTTCATATCCCAAATAAGGTTCTCCATTGGGTTCGTAAGCATAAATTATTCCCGTTGAGCAAGGAACAATTACTTCTTTTATTCCATCACAATTTAAGTCCTTTCCTAAAGGAGATAATAAAGGTTCGGAAAAATTTCTTATCAATTCCTTCTTTAACAATTTGTTTTTAAAAGAAAAATACATAATTGTTTCTGGTTCAGAATGGATATAAAATTGGTAATAAGTTTTCCCATAATAACCATCGCTACTAGGAGAAGTATTTTCGGTTAGGCTATCTAAAAAACCGCCTTTAAAAAAAGGGTCATATTTAGAACCGACCATCTCATAATAATCTTGATAAATAAATTTATCAAAATCCTGAATTCCGTCAGCTTCTACTAAATCAACCCCTTTATGAGAAGGATTGATATTTATGGCATTATAGGGTCCGTATTCCCTAATTATTTTTTCATCAATATGCCAGATTAAAATTCCGCTTCCAGCCAGGAAAAAATCATATTCACCGTCTTCAACACCAATAACAACCCCATTTTCTCTTTTAACAACAATCGTATCTTTTTTACGTATATCTGTTTGACGATTTTCAATCAAAAAATATTCATCTTCAGAAATAGGAATTTTATAAATAAAAGTTAAAGTTTCTCTTTCAGAAAATAATAAAGAGTCCATACACATTGTAAAACAAGCCAAATTATTAGTTGATAAATTAACAACTTTGGGTTCTACAAAACCAAATAAAATTTTATGAAAAGGATCAAGAGAAGAAGGAATTGTTCCTGGTGGGCAATCATGACTACCAAGCCAACCGCCATATCCCATTAAACTCCAGCCACCAACTCCCATAGAATGCCCGGTAACGTCATATAAATCATAACCACCGAGAGGATGAACAAACTCATGGGCAAGAAGCCCCAGCATCCCCATCATTCCGTAATAATTAATCCCTCCTTCATATAAAGTATCCTGCCTTGTCATTTCGGGCAAAATACAGGCAATATCAATTCTTTTTTTACCATTGTCAACTTCAATATAGGGTTTTCCTAAATAATATTCTAAGGCTTCACTGTTAATTGTGGCTGCCCATAAATCAAAAGGCGAATTTTCTTTTATATCAGTTTGGGCACAAGAGCCAGCATGAAAAATTATAAAATAGTCATAATCACTAAAATTAATATTAGTATCTTGGTCAGCAATAGTAAAAGCATCTTCCATTAATCGACACAATCCCATTTCTACTCCCCGAAAATCGTAATTGGGCCATTTCCACATAGTATCACCATAATATTTCATTTCGTATGGTAATTGATAGGCATCTAAAACTCCCTCTGGCATTACTTTAAATTCAATATGAAGCTTTCCTAAGGAATTATGCCAAAAATAATTTCTTAGTCCTAATAAAAGATTTTCAAAATATTTCTTAGTATGGGGAGGGTCATAATAAAGTCCATCTTCTTCGGTTAAAAATCCTTTTAAATCCATTTTTCCATTTCCAGTAGTTAAAGTATCGTTATCTTCTTTAAATTCTACTCTAATTGCTAATACTCTTATCGTATCAATATTTCTTTTATTTAAAGCAAGTTTTTTGGGTAATGAATATATATTTTTATTTCTTCTTGATTTATACAAGGAAAATCTTTTTATTATTTTGGAATAAAAATTTGTTTCTCTAAAATTCTCTTTTCTTTTTAATGTAAGAGTTTGACCGAAAATTAAATTAAAGATAAAAAAAATGATAAAAAGCGGAGAGGGAGGGATTCGAACCCCCGACCCACTTTTAAGTGGGTTCGCGATTTCGAGTCGCGCGCCTTCGTCCACTCGGCCACCTCTCCTATTTAATCTTATTTTCATTTTCTCTTCTTTTCAAAAAACTTTTTTAACAAAAATTTTGTTTCTTCCTCTTTTATTCCACTAATTACCTCAACTTTTCCCTTAATAGAATTATAAAATTCAGGGTAATTTGAAAAAAAGCCAAACTTTTCTTCTTTAGTTCCGTATACAATTCTTTTTATTCTTGCTAATAATATTGCTCCCATACACATCAAACAAGGTTCACAAGTGATATAAATAGTAGCTCCTTTTAATCGCCAATCTTTTAAATAATTACTGGCAGAAGAGAGTGCAATTATTTCTGCATGGGCAGTGGGATCTTTTAGTTTTTCTACCTGATTATGTCCTCTACCAATAATTTTATTTTTATGAACTATTACCGCACCTATTGGTACCTCATTTTCTTTTAAAGCAAGCTCTGCTTCTTTTATTGCTTCTTCCATAAAAGAAATGTCTAAAAATTTCATAAAATCTATGCGCCCGAGAGGACTCGAACCTCCAGCCTACGGATTCGTAGTCCGTCGCTCTCTCCAATTGAGCTACGGGCGCATTTTTTTAACTATTATTTTACTTAATAATCCTAATTTTTCAAGATTTATTGGTTTTATTTATTTGATTTTTGAAAGATTTTATTTTATAATTAACTTTATATGGAAAATTATGTTTTATTTTTAGAAAAAGAAATAGAAAAAAAGAAAAAAGAAGCAATTGATTTACTTAATAAAGAGAAAAACGGAATTATTCTATTGAATGAACAGGAAAAGGAGAGATTGAAAAGAATAGCACTGGGTGAAAAATTTTTTTCTGAAGATGAAAAAGAAAAAATAGAAGAAATTTTAAATCTTTCTTTTTTTTCTTATCAGGAATTTTTAAATCAACCTGAATGTTTCGATGAAAAAATCATCGCAATTGAAAAAGTAATTGGCAGTGCTTCCAGTTTTATTTATCCTTTAATAATTATTTCTTCTAAAAATTCTCAAGAGGTTTTAGAAATTAGTTCAGAGTTCAGCAAGATTTATTTTTTAGTAAAAGAAAAATTTAATGAGAAATTTTCTAAACTGAACAAAGGAAAAGAGTATCGGCTTAATTTTCTTATGGCACTAAGGGATATTCTATTAGAATTACGACCTCAATTGATCGATGATTTTATTAATTTGAAAGAAGCGATTATTTATTACCAAATGCGAAAAAAAATACCTTTCTTATATCTTTTAATTATTGAAATTTATATTTTAAAAATGTTTAACTATTTTTTAAATTTTGTTAAAAGAGAAAAGGATTTTCTTTTAGCAATAAAAGTGGATAATAAATTGCTTTATTGGGAAGTTGCGTATTCTTCACCCCTTTCTTATGTTCCGGTTGATTTTGGTTTAACAATTTCCTTTCTTCAATTTTTTAGTTATTATGTTAATTTTTATTCCAGCAAAATAAATAATTACAATTTAGCAATTAGAAATTTGGAATTTTTGAGAAAAATTTTAGAAAGCAAAAAATTATTAGGAAAGGAATATTTTTTAACTTTAAAAAATCTTTCTTTGCTTTATTTAGGAAAAGAAGATTTAGTGAATGCTAAAAAGATTGCAGAAATTTTTTGTAGAGTTAATCCCAATTCCTATGAAGGTTATCTTTTACTTGGTAATATTTTAGCAAAAAAACAGGAATATGAAGAGGCTTTAAAATTATATGAAAAAATTTTGAGTTTTGACTTTTTTGAAGAAGAAAAAGAAAATGTTCTATCTCAAGTATATTGTAATCAAGGGTATATTTTTTTAAATCTCAATAAAATAGCAGAAGCGATTGAAAGTTTCCAAAAAGCTTTGGAGTTAAAACCTAATTATTTTGAAGCCTATTTTAATTTGGGCAATGCTTATTTTCAAAAAAGAGATTTTTCCTTAGCTGAAAAAAATTATCAAAAGGCATTGAAATTAAACAAAAGAATACCAATGGTCTATTTCCAATTAGGAAGGCTTTATACCGAATGGAATAAGAAAGAAAAAGCAATTCAATATTACAAAAAATTGATTGCTTTAGAACCTAATAATTATATGGGTTTATATAATTTAGGGCTTTTGTATCGGGATTTGGGAAAGAAGGAAGAAGCAGCAAAATATTTAGAAAAGGCAATAAGATTAAATCCTAATTTAGGAAAATGAATGATTATGAGTTAAAAATTTTAGAGTTAAAAAAGGGAGTAAAAATTTCCTTGTTTTTAAACGAAAGACTAATTGGTGAGGGTTTCGGAGAAATAGATGGTGATAAAGGGATTCTTTATGATGTTTACGTTTTTAAAGAATATCAAAGAAAAGGATTTGGAAAAATTTTGGTTAAAGAAGTTTTTAAGGAGTTGATAAAAAAGTTTAAAGTAAAAAATTTTTTAGTAAGAATGGTGATGAAAGGAGGACAAAAAGATAGTCTTTTAGAAAATGCTGGGATGGGAATTTTAGTTTATAAAATGGGTTTTTCACCCCAAATTGACCCTTATCAACTCTTTTCTGAAGAAAATATTAAGAATATTGAAATAATTCCCGAAAAGGATATTTATCCTGCTGGTTATCAAATTACCCTTGCTACAGCTCCTTATATTTTAACAGCAATTGTTCTTGATACTTTTTCTCAAAAACCTCAACCAGAAAAATTTTATTACCGATTTGTTTCTCATAAAAATTTTATTGAATGGGTTTTGGAAAATAAGGTAATCTTAGGAAATATAAATTATTACCTCAAAGAGGAGAATAAAGAAAAATTTTATAATTTTTTAGAAATAAAAAATGGTTAAAAGAGAAGAAGAGAGATTTTTAGTTATTTCTTCGGAATATTTAAGCGAAAAAGTTGGTTGTGGCGCAATTTTAAAAAATATTCCTGTTTTTCGGGAGATAATTGGTTTATGGCAGGCCTTTAAAAATTACGGAATAGAGGAAGTTCGGGCAGATAAACAGTCACAGAAGATTTTACAAAAAGAAGAGATTGTTGGGCCATTTTGTTCAAATGCTTTGGTAAATAAAATTCCTTTAAAACCTAATTTTAAAACATCTTTTCTTAATCAGGATATCTATTTGATTGTTGATGAATATAAAAAGATAGCTTATTTTATTTCTGAACCGGCAAATAAATTGGCAATTGTGAATTATTATCGTGACGCAGTTCCTAATTTAGCAAAGAAGTTAAATATTTTTATTCGGGGTGCTTTAAGTAAGTTGAATCCAAAAGGATATAAAAATCTTTATGAACTTTTAAATTCGGAAATAATTCCTTTATTAAAAGAAAAAAATATTAAAAATATTGAGATAATTAGTGCCGGAGTAGGAATATCTATTGTTAATCATTCTTTAAGACTAGAAACTGGTTTAGTTAATTTTTCTGATACACCAAAATTGATAGCAGAGATTAAGAAAAATTTAGTTTGATGATTAAGATTGCTGTTTTAGTTTCTGGAAGGGGAACAAATTTACAGGCAATTATTGATGCCTGTGAGAATAATTTTATTCCCGGAAAGGTTGTTTGTGTAATTAGTAATATTGAAAATGTTTATGCTTTAGAAAGAGCAAAAAAGCATAATATTCCTAATTTTGTAATCTCGCACAAAAATAAAGAGCGAATCGAGTTTGAAAAAGAATTGATTAAAAAATTGGAAGAGTTTAAACCGGATTTAATCTGTTTAGCAGGATTTATGAGAATTTTAACTCCTTATTTTATAGAATATTATCGCAATCGTATTATGAATATCCATCCCGCTTTATTGCCAGCATTTAAAGGTTTATACGGAGAAAAAGTTCATAAAGCGGTAATTGAAAGTGGTGCAAAATTTTCTGGTTGCACTGTCCATTTTGTTACTGAAGAAGTTGATGGTGGACCAATTATTCTTCAAAGGATAGTACCCGTAGAAGATGAAGATACTCCCGAGACTTTGGCTGAAAGGGTTTTAAAAGAAGAACATATTGCTTATCCAATGGCAATTAGATTATTTGCCGAAGGTAGATTAAAAATTGAAGGAAAAAGGGTCAAAATTCTTTATTAAATTACTCTTTTTTTTATCTCCTTTAATTCTTAATTTCTCTTATGCACCAATAAGTTTATTTTTTCTTGCTTATTTTTCTTTCTTACCATTATTTTATTATATTGAAAGGCTAAGTCCTAAAAAAACTTTTATTTATGGTTTTATTTATGGCTTTTTATTTTCTTTTGGTCATCTTTGGTGGCTATATTTTTTAAAACCCCAAATTGCTTTAAAAACAAAAATTCTCCTATTTATTGGAATTATAATTCTCTTTTTTTATTTTGCTTTCTATTTTGGTTTATTTTCTTATTTAACCAAGATAACTTCTTTTTACCTTGCTCCTTTTATTTTGCCAATTTTAGAGTTTATTAGAACAAAAGGAGAAATTGGTTTTCCTTGGGGATTAATTGGTTATACCCAAACCACTAACTTAATTTTTTTAAATACTGCTTCCCTTTTTGGAATTTATGGAGTTTCTTTTTTGGTTATTTTTATCAACCTTTTGATTTATAAAATAATATTCTCTAATAATAAAAAACCTTTTATTTTATTAATAATTGGTGTAATATTTTTAACCACTCTTCATTATTTTTTTCGTTTAAAAGAATTACCCGATTATTTTAAAGTTGCTCTTTTACAACCGAATGTTTCACCCGAAGAAAAGGGAACAAAAGAAGAACAGATTAGGCTATTAAACCAGTTGATATCTATGACTAAAAAGGCTTCTAAGGAAAGGCCTTATTTGATAATCTATCCGGAAACTGCTTCTTTAATTGATATTACTGTTGACACTCCTTATAAAGAATTTTTGAAGATGGTTGCTGATACTTATAACTGCTATCTCTTTATTGGCACTCCTCGTTATGAGGAGGATAAAGATGGATTTAAGTATTATAATGGAGCAGTCCTATTTGCCCCAAAAAAAGGCATTGTTAATGAATATCGGAAACTACATCTTGTCCCTTTTTCAGAAAGAATTCCTTATTATGATAAGATAAAAATTTTTAGATTAATTGAAACCCAAGATATGGGAAATTATTCCAAAGGTAAAGAGTATACTGTCTTTAACACCGATAAAATCTTTTTCTCTTGTGCTATCTGTTTTGAAGTTATCTTTCCTGATTTAATAAGAGAGTTTGTTAAGAGAGGTGCTCAAATGATTGTGAATATTACTAATGACGGTTGGTTTGGTAAGACTTTTGGCCCTTATCAACATTGTGAATTAGCTATCGCTCGGGCAGTGGAAAACGGTGTTCCTTTAATAAGATGTGCTAATAATGGAATTAGCCTTATTTGCGACCCTTTTGGTAGAGTAAAGAATAAATCAAAGTTATTTGAAGAGGAAATAATTTTTGGTAATGTAAAAATACCTTTAAAAAATACCATCTATCGGCAGTTCGGAGATTGGTTTATTTATCTTTCGGTTCTTATTATTTTTTTCTATTTTATAATTAAAATTTTATACCCTTTATTTCCTTTTAAGAAGAAGTAAATTCCTTTTTTTAATTCGCCTTTATATCTTTGACCCGTTGGTAAATAAAGGGAAGCTTTTATATCGTACTTTTTTATATTTTTTATATTTCTTGCTTCTTTTTCTTTCACCACTTGAGAGGATTGGACATAAATCTTAAATCTTAATGATTGGTTTAAAGGATAACCATCATCAAAATAATTGCAAATCAAATTTATTGGTATGCTTTCTGAAGGAGCATCTGCTTGAAGATAAACTTTAAAAAAGCCTATTTGACTATCATTCCTCATAATATTTGGAAAATTGAATAAAGTATCAATAATAGTTAAATAAGGATTTTCCGTGATTGGTTTAATAAAAAGGTTATAAACAGAATCAATTGGATGGATTGCCCGATTTCTAATCTTTAAATAAATATAAGCAGATTCATTAGGATTTAAAACACTATCCCGATTACCATAAAAATCATAAATTTTTACATTTTTTAATTCCAAAAAGGCACCACTAACTTTCGTGAGATAGATATTTACTCCCAAATTTCTTTGACATTCTTGTCGTATAAAACTGCTATCATTCCAGCCATACCAAAAGTCATTGGTTGAGGCTTCGATCACAAAGGCGTAGGTGATAAACTTTCTCACACCTTCCCATAAAGTATCAGCATATTCCCAATCTGCTGAATTGCCATTAGCCGTATATAAAACCTTAGCAATTTGTCCGGTGCGGGAAGTGGAGTAATTATTATATAATCTAAAACTATCAACAACTTCTCTTAAAGTTCTAACATCTGGTGGTGTAAAGGTATCATAACCCCAAGGATACATATTATATCTTCCATAAGTATGATAATCAATTTGAGCTCTTATCTTTTTAGAAAGCATAAAATCTCTTACTACCCTTGTTTCAGGTTCAGAAAACCTTTCTGGACCGCGATAGGCTTCGCTACTAGGATTAGGTGAAGAGCCAATATTATCATATGCCCATTTATAACCATAATTTCTATTTAAATCAACACCAACATAAGGAGATTGGATAATTCTCCTATTTTTTCGCCAATTGGCAGAAGCACCGCCAGAATCAGAATTATAAACATAACCATCCGGATTCATAACTGGTATAAAATAGATTTCCCGGTTATTAATAAGCCAAGTGATTAAATTAAAAGGATTTGTTGGGTCATAATTGGTCAAAAGATAGGTAATATAATAAATAAGTACGGAAACTCCCATCGGTTCACGGGCATGGGTTGCCGCATTAAAAAAGACAGCCGGCTCATTCTCATTAGAATCAGGATAATCAGAAATTTTTACACACCATAAAGGACGATTTTGATGGCTTCGCCCAATATCATAAACTCTTACTAAATTAGGAAAATTATTTGCCAATCTTTGAATTGTGTCAACCATTTCCCAATAAGTAAAAAAATAACCAAAATCTCTCAGAAGTTCCAAATTATCGGGATCTATTTTAGTAATCTCTCTAAATTTATCTTTAATATTATAATAAGTTATTTCTACTTTAAAACCTTTTTCTCTTATCTTTTCAATCTGTTTTTGATTAGTGATAATAACAATAAAACATTCCTCTTCTTCTTCACCAGCCGTGGCAATATCCAATTCCGAAAAAAAATCTCCCAATTTAGTAAAAAGTTCACAAGCAGTTTTAAAATATACTTTTGCTTCCATTTTTACTTCTTCACTTTTTAAAAAAGAAAAGATAAAAAGAAAAGATAAAAAGACTGCAAGATTTACTTTTCTCATTTTTCCTCCTTAACTAACATCATTAAATAAATTATAAATAAATTTTTATTTTTATTCAATTTTTAAAATATTAATTTTTTAAATTTTTACAATTTTACAAAAAGTGTGAATAAAAAAGAGGTTTTTGATATAGATCGCCCAAATCTTTCCTTTGTTGTCAACCTATTTTTTTGCGTATTTCAGCGAGGATAAAGAGGATATATTGGTAATTTATCTAATATGGGAGTATAGAAGTAGGATGAAGTTTTTCTACCTAGTAAGTAAATTTTAGAGAAAGTGATACAATTGATATTGGTAGTGATGCCTATATTTATCCTTTTGAAACAGAGAATAAACGATTTAATATTTCTATTAATATCAGCGAGCCAATTTTTAAAGGTCATATCTTATAAACTTGAAAATCTTCCTTTTGGGGAGTGCTAGCTATTATAATGTTTTCTTCTTTTATTATCTCTTTTCCTTTTTTTATAATAACTAAAAAATTTTTTTTCTTATCTTTGGAATAGGCGGAGAGCAAATTAAACATTTTTTCTTCAATTTCCTTATCCGGTGAAAGTAACACAGGTGCATTAAAATTTTGGGGAATAATTAATAGATAGTTTTTAATCTCACCCAATTTTATTAACCTTTCGTTCTCTTCTTTATTTCGACCAATTACATATTTCTTGCCATCAACCCGAAAATGGCGACCAATTTTTAGAATTTCAATATCAATTAAATCAAAATCACCTTTTAAATTATCTTTAAAATCTTTTAATCTCTTAGAAAAATTCTCATCCACTAAAAGACAGCCACAAGAGGTTGGTGGAATCTCAAAAATCCCAAATTCTTGTAATAATCTTATCTGTTCTTTTCTTTCTCTTCCTTTTATGGCGTATAATTTTTCTCTGTCAATCAATCCCTTTTCTTCAAAAATTGTTGGCGGTAATAACTTGGCTGATAAGGGCCGCAAAACAATCCCTTTTACCTCTGCTTCCTTTTCAATTATCATTAATTGGTGAAAATGTTGGCTTTTTGGTCTTTGGGATAAAACCTCACCAGTAATTAATAAATCTCCTTTTATTTCGGCTAAATATTTTTTTGCCTTTTTGAAAAGATATATCCGACAATCAATACAAGGATTCATTCCTCGACCATAACCATATTTTGGTGAAAAAACAACTTCTTTTATGTAATCAATTCCTGCTACTTCTAATTTTATATTTTTTAAGAAAGTGATTTTATTTCCGCTTGTTTTTGGGCATTTACAAAAAGGTGTTTTTAAATGGTAAGGATAAATTTCTATCCCTAATTTTTCACAAATAAGACCAGCTAAAGTAGAATCTAATCCTCCAGAATATAATAACACACCCTTTAATTTCATAAATAAATTATATTTTGACTTTTTATTAAATTCAAATTAAAATAAATTAATGCCAAGAATTTGTGAACTTCCTTTACATTACGGTGAGACACCAAGATGGCTTTTTTCTTTAATGGTAAAATTGGGAGCAAAGATTATTGAACTTTTCTTAATGGAAAAAAGCCCTTCTTTTCTTTTAGAAAAGCTTTCTGACCCCTTTTGGTTTCAAGCTTTAGGCTCTGTTTTGGGTTTTGATTGGCACTCTTCAGGATTAACTACCACACTCTGTGCTGCATTAAAACAGGCAATAAGAGAACTTTCTTTAAAAGAGATAATTATTGCTGGTGGCAAAGGGAAAGCAGGTTTAAATACTCCACAGGAATTAGATGAAATTGGTTATAAATTGGGAATAGATGTTAGTTCTTTAATCTTTGCCTCCAAAACCACCGCTAAAATTGATTCTGTTGCTTTACAAGATGGATACTTTTTATATCACCACACAATTTTTGCTACTAAAGATGGTGAATGGGTGGTTATCCAACAGGGAATGAATACTGATACTTCTTTGGCAAGAAGATACCATTGGTATTCAAAGGAGTTAAAAGACTATGTGTGTGAGCCTCATAAAGCAGTAGTATCTCTAAAATCGCATAAAAAAGTGCTAAATTTAGTTGCTTATGAAAATGAAAATATAAGAAAAACGATATCAGAAATTGCTCAACGTAAGCCGGAAAAGAATTTGAAAGATTTATATTATATTTTCAGTTTGAAATTACCAAAAGAACATCCAGTGAGAATTGAAGACCTATCTTTAGAAAGATTACATAAGAAATTAAAAAAAATTTATGAAGAAAAACCAAAAGATTTTTTATCTTTAATCAACCTTGAGGGAGTAGGGGAGAAGACAATAAGAGCATTAACTTTAATTTCTCATTTAGTATATAAAGAAAATATTAGTTTCCGAGACGTAAGGATTTTTTCTTATGCCCATGGCGGTAAAGATGGTCATCCCTATCCAATTGTTAAAAAAGATTACGAATTAACAATCAGCCTTTTAGAAAAAGCAATAAAAGAAAGTAAGATCGGGAGAGAAGAAAAAATCTCTTGCCTTAAAAGATTGTCAACAATTTGAAACTTCCTGAAAAGTTTATTTTACGATATGAAAAAATCATTCCTGAGTTTACACTTTTTTTAAAATCCTTAGAGAAAAAGAGAAAACTTTCTATAAGAATAAATTCTTTAAAAGTCAATAAAAGAATGATGGAAGAGATTCTTAAAAAATATGACTATGAATCAATCACTTTTTATCCTTATGCTTTTAGATTAAAAAGTGAAAGAGATGAATTTTCTATTGGTAATACTTTGGAACATTTTTTAGGTTATATCTATGTTCAAGATATTGCTTCAATGATTCCACCGATTGTTTTAGAACCAAAAAAATATGAAAAAGTTTTGGATTTAACCGCAGCTCCTGGTTCAAAAACAACTTTAATTTCAGCGATAATGGAGAACACCGGATTAATAGTGGCTAATGATATAAATATAGATAGATTAAAAGCATTAACCGGTAATATTGATCGCATGGGTTGTTTGAATGTAGTGATTACTAATCTTCACGGCGAAAGATTTGGCAATCTTTTTCCTGAATATTTTGACAAAGTTCTTTTAGACGCTCCTTGTAGTAGCGAAGGAACAATCAGCAAAAATTATGAAGTATTAAACCATTGGAATGAGTTATATATTAATAAAATGGCAAAAATCCAAAAGAATTTAATTATCTCTGCTTTTAAAAGTCTTAAAAAAGATGGTATTTTAGTTTATTCTACCTGCACCTTTGCTCCCGAAGAAAACGAAGGAGTGATTGATTTTCTTTTAAGGAGATATGATAATGCCCTTTTAGAAGAGATAAATATACCGGGAATAAAAACCTGTGAAGGAATAACCGAATGGGAAGGGTTTAAAAATGAAGAGTTAAAAAGATGTGTAAGAATTTATCCTCATTATAATGAATGCGAAGGTTTTTTTATTGCCCGAATTAGAAAACTTCCTTAAAGATGAAAAATAGCTGGGTAATTATAATCTTAATATTTATTGGTATAATAATTTTAAGTTTGGTTTATCTTTCACAGAAGATAAAGAGAGAAAAATTTAAAATAGAATATTTCCCCATCTATGGTGTTGATGCCCAAAGAGGAAAAGAGAAAATAAATTTTTATGTTCCTATACCAAAAAATCTTTCTTTAATAAAAAAATTAAAAATAATTGCTGACCAATTATCTAAATTTAAATTTAATGGCTTACCAATTAATGTTTTAAGGATTGAAGAGAAGAATAACAAAAAGATTGCGATTATTGATTTACAAGAAACGGCTTTTTCCGATTCCAAGAATTTTTTACCTTCTTGGCGAACAAAATATTTTCAAGGTTCTACCGGTGGCTATATTACTACCTTAACTTTAACCAAATCTTTTTTACAAGAAGATTATCAAGGAGAATGGATTGATGGAATAGAATTTTATTACGAAGGAAAACCAATATTAGAAGGTGAATGGGACCATATTACACTGTATGGAACAATATACCGATTTAAAAATAAATATTAAAAGATTTTTGACTTTTTTTTCTTATATTTTATAATTTTTTATGAAAATTTTAGTAACTAGTGCTTTACCCTATGCCAATGGTGATATCCATTTAGGCCATTTAGCCGGTTGTTATTTACCTGCTGATATCTATGTCCGTTATCAAAAATCAAGAAAAAGGGATTGTATTCATATTTGTGGCACTGATGAGCACGGTGTGCCCATTATTATTGCTGCCTTAGAAAAGAAATGTTCGCCAAAAGAAGTAATTGATTATTATTATGAAAGAATTAAAAAAGCTTTTGAAGATTTTGGTATTATCTTTGATAACTTCTCAAGAACCTCTCTACCTCTTCATCATAAAATCTCTCAGGATTTCTTTTTGAAGATTTACCAAGATGGATATATCTACAAAAAAGAAATGAGTCAATTTTATTGCGAAAGTTGTCAACTATTTTTAGCCGATAGATATATTTATGGAATTTGTCCTTTTTGTCATAACCAAAAAGCTCGAGGTGACCAATGTGAACTCTGTGGCCGTTGGCTTGAACCTTTTCAATTAATTTCGCCTAAATGTAAAATTTGCAATAGCTCACCAATTGAAAAGAAAACTTTTCACTATTTTTTTGCTTTAAGTAGATTACAAGAAAAATTAAGAGAGTGGCTTTCTACTAAAGATTTTTGGAAAGATAATGTAAAAAAATTTTCTCTCGGTTTATTAAATCAAGGGTTGGAAGATCGAGCAATTAGTAGAGATTTACCGTGGGGAGTAAGAATTCCTTTGGAAGAAGCTAAAGATAAAGTTCTTTATGTTTGGTTTGATGCGCCGATTGGTTATATTTCATCCACAGTGGAATGGGCAGAAAAAAATAATAAAGGAGATTTGTGGAAAGAGTATTGGCTAAATTCTGATACAAGATTAATCCATTTTATCGGTAAAGATAATATTATCTTCCACGCGTTAATCTGGCCGGCAATGCTTATCGCTCATGGAGATTATATTCTTCCTTATAATATTCCCGCTAATGAATTTCTCAATTTAGAGGGTAGAAAATTATCTACTTCAGAAAACTGGGCAGTTTGGCTTATTGATTATTTAAAAGAATTTCCTCCTGATATGCTTCGTTATACCCTGGCGGTAAATCTACCCGAAACCAATGATATTGATTTTACTTGGAAAGATTTTCAAACAAAAGTGAATAACGAATTGGCTGATATTTTAGGCAATTTTGTTAATCGAGTTTTATTGTTTATTAAAAGAAGTTTAAAAGGAAAAATCCCCGAAGATTTGGAATTAGATAATAAAGTTTTAGAAACCATTAAAGAAATAAAAACAAAAGTAGAAAATTTGATTGAAAATTTTGAAATCAAAAATGGTATAAAAGAATTGATGAAATTACCTTCTTTTGGCAATCAATATTTTGATCATGAAGCTCCTTGGCAGACATTAAAAAGCAATTTTAAAAAATGTGAGAAAACAATTACTAACTGCTTAATTTTGATTAAAAGTATTGAAGTTCTATTTCGCCCCTACTTGCCTTTTACTTGTGAAAAAATTAGAAATTTTTTGAATTTAAAAAAATTTGAATGGGATGACGTTTTAGAAAAAGAATTTTTATTAAGCAAACCAATTTTAAAAGAAGTAGAAATATTGTTTAACAAAATTCCTGAAGAAAAGATTGAGCTACAGTTAAAAAAATTAAAAGGAGGAAAAATGGAGATAACCATTGAGGATTTTAAAAAACTTGATCTAAGGGTCGGAAGAGTTTTAAATTGTGAAAGGGTAAAAGGAAGTGATAAACTGTTGGTTTTAGAAATAGATATTGGTAAAGAGTTGCGACAAATAGTTGCTGGCATAGGCAATACTTATGAACCTAAAGATTTGATTGGTAAAAATGTTATTGTTATTTGTAATCTCCAACCAGCAAAAATTAAGGGTATTGAGTCTAACGGTATGCTTTTGGCGGTTGGGGAAGAACGGGCAATTGCTATTTTGACTACGGATAAAGATGTGCCACCGGGAAGTATTGTAAGATAAATGTTTTGTGATATTCATGCTCATTTAACTGAAGAGGATTATAAACAAGATCTACCCTTGGTGATTGAACGAGCAAAAATAGAGAATGTGAACTTAATTATTTTAGTTGGAATTGATATAGAAGATAGTAAAAAATTAATTGAAATAATAAAAAAGGATAAAATTCTTTATGGTAATGTAGGTATTCATCCCCATGAAGCAGACCGGATAAAAGAAGAGGATATAAAAAAAATTTATAATTTATTAAAGGAAGAAAAAATTTGTGGAATTGGTGAAATTGGTTTAGATTTTTATAAAAACTATTCTCAGAGGGAAAATCAGATTAAGGTTTTTAAAGAACTTGTAAAAATTGCTAAAGAATTCAATTTGCCAATGAATATCCATTTACGAGAAAGTCATAGAGAGGGTTTAAAAATATTAAAAGAAATTAATTATTTTAAAGGTGTTTTACATTGTTTTTCGGGTAATGAAGAAATTTTAAAATCAGCAATTGATTTGGGATTATACATTTCCTATTCGGGTGTGATAACTTTTGGTAGTGAAAGATTGGAAAGGCTTTTAAAGAAGACACCCTTAGATAGATTATTATTAGAAACTGACGCTCCTTATCTTACTCCCGTCCCTAAAAGAGGAATGAGAAATGAGCCTTCTTACATAAAATATATCTATCAAAAAGTAAGTGAAGTTTTAGAAATGGAAATTAAGGAATTAGAAAGAAGAATTGAAGAAAATGTTAAAAGACTTTTCACAATTAATTAAAAAAGTTAAATTAAAAAAATCTCTTTCCCAAGTTTTTTTGAAAAATAAAAAGATTGCTGAACGAATAGTTGACTTCTTAGAGTTAAAAGGTGAAGAAATTGTATTGGAAATCGGTGTCGGTGACGGAATTTTAACAGAGTATTTAATAAAAAAAGCAAAATTTGTTTATGGAGTAGAAATTGATAAAAGATTAGTTGATTTATTAATAGAAAAATTTAGAGGAGTGGAAAATTTACAATTAATTTGCCAAGATATTTTACAATATGATATTAGTGATAAAAAAAATTTAATAATTGTGGGTAATATTCCTTTTAATATTTCTACCCCTTTAATTTTTTGGTTATTAAAATATCACAAGAATTTTCAAAAGGCAATTCTTTCTTTTCAAAAAGAGTTTGCTTTAAGGTTATTAGCAAAAATAAAAAATAAAAATTATTCACCTATCACAATTTTAACAGATAATTTTTTTATTAAAAAAAGTCTTTTTGTGATTGACCGAAAATATTTTTTTCCGCCGCCAAAGGTTTCCACAATGGTAATGTTAATTATTCCTAAAGAAGAACCTCTTTATAAAGTAGAGTATGAAAGTTTCTTTAAATTTTTAAGAATTATTTTTTCTCAGAGAAGAAAAAAATTATTAAATATTATTGTCAATAATTTTGGTAAAGAAAAATTAGAATTATTAAAAGGATTATCAATCGATCTAACTAAAAGGCCAGAGGAAATTGAACTAAAGGAATTTTATCTTCTTTTTAATCACCTTGCCAAATAATCTCACCTTTTTTAATTACTGCTTTTATTTTTATATCATAATTATCTATTGGTAAACTTTCTAAGACTACTAAATCTGCTTCATAGTCTTTTTTAATCTCACCTATTTTATTTTCTAAGAATATTCCGTAAGCAGCATTTTTGGTAAATAAATTGACTGCTTCTTTTAAATTAATTCTTTCCTTTTCATTAGGATGATTGAGTGCTGAATAGATTCCTAATAATGGATTAGGTGGTGTGATAGGGGCATCCGAGCCACCAACTAAAATAATATTTTCATTAAGTAAACTACGATAGGGATTAGTAAATTTTATTCTTTTACCTAATCTTTTTTCATACAATTTATTTTCTCCTCCCCAGTAATATTCAAAAGCTGGTTGACAAGAAATAATTAAATTTAATTTTTTTATTTTTTTTATTAATTGATTATTTAAAACTTCACAATGTTCAATTCTATGGCGCAAAGAATTATCTTTTAAAAATTTTTCATAAGTATTCACTACTTGTTCAATTGCTCTATCGCCAATAGCATGAAGGGCAGTTTGTAAATTTTCATCGTTAGCCTTTTTTAAAAAATTATACAGTTCTTCGTCAGAAAAATAGAGAATTCCTCTAGTATTAGGATTGTCTTCGTAAGGTTGAGAAAGAGCAGCAGTATAAGAAGATAAGGAACCATCAATGAGAATACACCCACCTATTCTTTTTAATCCTAAATTTTTGACTTTATTAATATCTTTTATCTGAGGAAAGATTATGATATCAATTTTAAAACTATTTAAACTTTCTAAAAGAATCTCATAAGAATTATCCTCTTCTTCCCCCACCATTGCGCATAAAGTAGTTATACCATTTTTCATTGCTACTTTTTCTGCTTCTTGAAAAGCAAGAATTTTTATATCTCTTGGTAAATTTTTTTTGTAATATTTATGGACCAATTCATTGGCTTCTCCTCGTAATACTCCAGTTGGTTCTTTATAAGCATCTAATTCCATTCCGGAAACAACATTTTTCTCAAAAATTTTTATTAGACCATAAGTATTTAAAATCGTTGTGTGACCATCTCTTTGAGAAATTATTAAAGTTTTTTTATCAACAATTTTATCTAATTCTTTTCTTTTAGGATATCTTTTTTCTTTTATTTTTTCTAAATCAAAATTAAAAAATATTAAAAAAGGAAAAAAAGAAAGATTTCTTTTTGTCTCTGCAATTACATCAAAAAGGTCATTAAGAGAAGAGATAGAGGAGAGGTCTGGAAAAATATTTAAAAGTCCTAATTCTAAAAGATGAATATGAGAATCAATAAAACCTGGTAAAAGATAACAATTTTTATAATCAATTATTGGATAATTAGGCCTCTCTTTTCCTAAGAATATTTCAACAAACTTTTTATTTTTAACCAAAAGAAAACCTTCTTGAAAATTATTATCCACATATATTTTTCCTTTAATTAGGTATTCCATTTTATTTCTTTACCAACTTTCCTAACACCTCAATATGATAAGTTTGGGGAAACATGTCAAAAAGTTCAATTGTTTCAATTTCGTAACCGATTTCTAAAATTCTTTTTAAATCTCGTGAAAAGGTTGCTGGATTACAAGAGATATATAAAATAATTTTTGGTTTAATTCTTTTTAAATGAAAAATTACTTTTTCATCAATTCCTTTTCGTGGAGGGTCTAAAATTATCTTATCAATATTATCAAAACTATCTAAAACTTCTTCACATTTTCCTAATTGAAAACTTACATTAAAACAATTGTTTATTAATTTATTAAAAATTGCATCATTATAAGCGCTTTTTTCGCTTTCAATACCAGTTATTTCTTTTACATAGGGAGATAAAACAATACTGAAAACTCCAACACCTGAATATAAATCTAATATTCGATCTGTTTCTTGAGGTTCAATTAATTCAATAATTCTCTTAATCAAAAGTTGAGTAGCCTCATAATGATTTTGGAAAAAAGAGTTTACTGATATCCGAAATTTTTTATTAAATAATTCCTCAAAATAGTAATTCCGACCAAAAATCGATAAAAAATTATTAGTGAGAACCCGGTTTTTAGGGAAAGGATTTATATTAAAAAGAAAACCCACTATTCTCTCCTTTATCTCTGTTGGTAAGATATCGTAAAATTTATCAATCTTTTTTTCGTAAAATCTTCCCACGATAATTAATAAAATTTCTTTTAATTTATTTGCTTGCCTTAATACTAAAAATCTTAAATTTCCAGTTTTTTTGTTTTCATCATAAATTTCTAAATTATTGTTATTAAGAAATTGATTAAGATAGTTTTTTATTTCATTAAAAATAACAGGGTTAATAAAACAATCAGAAACTTCCACAACCTTATGAGTATTTTTTTGATAATAACCAATATAAATTCTATTATTATTTCTATTAAACATCATTTGGACTTTATTACGATAATGCCAGGGATTTACGGGCAAAGGATTTTTGGGAGGGAAAAAAATATTGCTTAAATGTTGTAAACAATCGCTAACCAAGAGTTTTTTTAAAATTAATTGATAAATGTACTCAGCATGTTGGAAATCACAGCCGCCACATATTTTAAATATTGGACATTTAGGTTCTGTTCTAAAAGGAGAAGATTCTAATATTTGAGAAATTTCTCCCAACCAATAATGCTTCTTTTTTTCTTTAACTTTCACTAACAATTTTTCTTCCGGTAAAGAATAAGGGACAAAAACTTTCATTTTTTGATAATTACCCAATCCAAAACCACCAAAAATAATTTTATCAATTTTTAATTCAATTACCATTGAGAAGAAAGCTGCTGATAAATTTCGGAAGCAATTTTTTTCATAATTTCTCTGATTACCTTTTCTTCCGCTTCTTCTATTGGATAATTTAAAGACTTACTTATAGAATTATTAAAAATAATCCTTTCGGTATCCCTTTCTTTTCCTTTTACTTGACAAGATATTATTATTTGCCATTCGCTAATATTTTGAAAAGCATCATAAACAGCTGGTTTTTTTTCGTAATTATCAATTACTCCGGAGATAATCAATTCTGCTTCTTCCAAATTTACTAATTTTATTTGAGGCTGGTTTTTAAAATAATTTTCTAACTCTTCAGTTAGAATTATTTCTAACATTGGTTTTAAAGTTTTATTTTCTATGAAGGAAAGAGCAATTTTTTTATAAACAATTTGAGAGGGTATCCTGGTGGTATAACCGCAACGAAAAGTTATTAAGTTTAATATTAGGCTTAAAAGGAAGAGAAAAATGTATTTCATAAATTATATAAATTATAAAAATTAATAACATTTTATCAATAGATATTTTTATCAATAGATATTTATTGATTTTTATCAAAATTTTAGTATTTTTATATATATAAATGGAAAGAAATCAAAAAGAAAGTTTAATACTAGCGGCTTTAAGTTATTTCCCTTTTTTTGGGCTTATTCCGTTAATTTTTACTAAAGATGATGAATTTGCTTGCCATCATGCGAAGCAGGGTTTAACTCTTTTTATTTTTTTACTAATTATTACATTTTCAATCTGGATATTCCATTTTATTTTCTCTAATCTTTTAGGACAAATTTTTATTATTGGCTTAATCTTTAAAATCATTGCTTGGATAATAAAAAATATAATAGGAATAATTGTTGGTTTATTATATCTCTATTTAGTTTTTGTTGGTTTCATAAATGCTTGGCGAGGAAATTACTGGGAAATCCCATTTATCAAGCCTTTAAGTGAAAAAATCATAAAAATTTAAAAATTATCAAAAATTTTTTAAGTTCTGATAATATATATTATGTAAACTAAATTAAAATTAGTATTCAGAATATTCGTGTAGGTTATCCTTATAACTATATAAGCCTTTGATTTATATTTATAAAGGTTTATGGATATATACCCCCCTCCTCCTATGTCTTTATGATTACTTCATAATTATAAGAATTTTGGTTTTTCGTAATTGGGAGCTTCTTTTGTTATAATTATATCGTGGGGATGGCTTTCTTTTAAGCCCGAATGAGTTATTTTTACAAATTTTGCTTTTTTTCTTAATTCCATTAAATTTTTTGCTCCTACATAACCCATACCTGCTTTTAAACCACCTATTAATTGAAAAATAACATCAGAAACTTTTCCTCTATAAGGAACCAACCCTTCAATTCCTTCCGGAACAAATTTTTTGGCCTCCTCTTGAAAATATCTATCTTTTGAACCAGCCTTCATTGCACTTAAAGAACCCATTGCTCGATAAATCTTATATCTTCTTCCTTCTAATAATATCTCTTCACCAGGACTTTCATCAGTGCCAGCAAAAAGGTTACCAATCATTACTGTATCGGCGCCACAAGCCAAAGCTTTTACAATGTCACCCGAATATCTAATTCCTCCATCAGCAATTAAAGGTATCTTATATTTTCTTAAAACCTTACTTGCTTCTATAATGGCAGTAATTTGTGGAACACCGACACCGGCTACTATGCGAGTAGTACAAATTGAGCCAGGACCAATTCCTACCTTTACTGCATCAACACCTAATTTTACTAAATCTTGACAAGCTTCAGCAGTAGCCACATTACCCACCACTAATTGAATGTCAGGGAATTTTTTTCTTAATTCTTTTGTCAATTTTAACACTAAATAGGAATGGGCATGGGCAGTATCAATAACTAAAGCATCTACGCCCGCTTCCACTAATGCATAAGCTCGGTCTAAAGAAGTTTTATCAACACCAATTGCAGCAGCAGTTCTTAATCTACCGTACTCATCAACTGTTGCCTGAGGATGTTCCATTTTCTTTAAAATATCCTTAACAGTAATTAAACCTTTTAATCTATTATTTTTATCTACTAAAAGTAATTTTTCTACCTTTTTCTTTCTTAAAATCTTTATTGCCTCATCCAGAGTGATATTTTCATCAGCGGTAACTAAATTATCTTTAGTCATTAATTTACTTACTGGTTGATTTAGATTATTTTCGAAGATGATATCTCTTTTAGTAATAATACCCTTTAATTTTCCATCCCCATCTACTACCGGAATTCCAGAAATGGAATGTTTTTCCATTAACTCTTTGGCTTCTTTAATCAACTGATCGGGAGTGATTGTTACAGGATTATAAATTTTTACACTTTCTGCCCTTTTTACTTTTATAACTTCTTTTCTTTGCTCCTCAATAGATAGATTTTTGTGAATCAC
Organism: Caldifarciminota bacterium; assembly: GCA_025060715.1. Lineage (GTDB taxonomy): Bacteria > Hydrothermota > Tepidihabitantia > Tepidihabitantales > DTDR01 > DTDR01. The sequence goes on from JANXBG010000007.1 coordinate 30,882, forward strand.
TCCAATACCGCCAGCAATCGCTAAAGCGATTGCCATTTCCGCTTCAGTAGTGGTATCCATGGCTGCACTTACCAAGGGAATATGTAAAGAAATTTTTTTGGAAAACTTAGTAGAAACATCAACATCCTTTGGCAAAACTTCAGATTTTTGAGGAACTAAAAGGATATCATCAAAGGTTAATCCTTCTAAAAAATTATTTCTCATTCAAAATAAAAATTAATCTCTGGTTTATTTAATACTGAATGAAGAACCGAACAATATTTTTCTTTGGAAAGTAAAAAAGCTTCCTCTAAGGATTTTTTATTTACCTCCTCATTCACTTTAAATTTAATATCAATCTTAACAAATCTTTTAGGATGTTCATTTGCTCTTTCACCAGTGATCTCTACACTAAAATCTTTTAAATCCTCTCTCTTTTTCTTTAATATTAAAACAATATCCATTGCCATACAACAAGCAATAGAAGCCATAAAGAGATGAATGGGTTTAAATCCTTTTCCCTCTCCTCCACTTTCTTTACTAGTGTCAAGCAAAACTTGATGGTTTTCAGTGTCAGTTAATAAGAATTTTAATCCTTCCACCCATTTTAAAAATACTCTTTCCATTTTATTCTAGTAATTCTAAAATTTTTAATTCTAATTTTTTTATTCCTTCTTCAGAAAAGCCAACTTCTCTATAATAAATTTTTCCGTTTTTATCCAAAAGAACCAAAGTGGGTATCGCTTGAACTTGATAGAATTTAGCAATTTCGTTATTGCCAATTAAGATTGGATATTTGATATTCATCTCCTCTTTCATTTTAATTAACAGCTCTTTTTCGTCTAAACCAATACCTAAAACAACGAAATTTCTGTTTTCAAATTTTTCGTATAAATTTACTAAATGGGGAATTGCTGCCCGACAAGGTGGACACCAAGTGGCCCAAAAGTCAATAAGAATTATTTTTCCTTGGTAATTTTTTAAAGAAACCTTTTCGCCAGCAAGATTTTCTAATTGAAAACTTAAAGGGTCTTGAAATCTTTTTCCACCGCAATAAAATAAAAAAGTAATTATTAAAAAAAATTTAAAAATCTCAAAATACTTCATTCTTCCTCCAAAAGTTTATTTAACTTTTCTACTAAAATTGATTTGGGAACCGCACCAATAACTTTGTCAATTACTTTGCCTTTTTTCATAAAAAGGAATGTGGGAATACTCATTATCATATATTTTTCTGCCAGTTCATTCTCTTCATCAACATTAACCTTTCCAACTTTAACTTTTTTTTCGTATTCCTTTGCTAGTTCTTCAATAATCGGCATCATCATTTTACAGGGTGGACACCATTCTGCCCAAAAATCGATCAATACCGGAATTTCACAATTTAAAATCTCCTTCTCAAAATTTTCTTTGGTAATTTTTAACATACAAAAATATAGCAAATTTTTTATTAAAATCAATAATTTTTTGTTTTATTTAAAAAGTTCTTTTATTTTCCGATAAAGCTAATTGCTTCTAAACGGTTTTTATTTATTTTTTCCTATTGAACCTTTTGCGTAAAATAATAGAGCTTTTGTTTCACTATTCTCTTTATATTCGGGATATTTTTTTAATGCTAATTCTAAAAATTCAATTGCCTTTTTATAATTATTTATTTGAATATAACACCTACCTGCTGATTGTAATGCTTTAGGAGCAAATAAAGATTTTGGATATTTTTTATAAACTTCTTCATAGGTATTTGCTGCTTTTTTGAATTCGTTCATTTCTTCATAACAGGCAGCAATGCCCATTAAAGCTCCTGGTGATAAAACAGGATTTTTCTTATTTTTGGCATAAAATTTTTCAAAAGCTCTTTTGGCTTCAATATATCTTTGGGTTTGGTAATAAATCTTTCCTAAATAAAAATGGGCTTTTATTCCTAAGGGGGTATTACCAAATAATCGGGTTAATTCCAAAAATTGGGTTTCAGCTTGGGAAAGGTTATTAATAGAATATAAACCTAAGGCTTGAGTAAAACGGATTTGGGCTTCAGGATGGATTTTGGGTTTACCAGTCAAGGAAATAATGATTATAACAATCCCAGCGATAATTGAACCAAGAATAATGAAAAAATTTCTTTTGTTTTTATAATAATAGCTAATAATTTTAGTTAAAATATTTTGTAATATATCTTCTTTTATTTTCATACTATTTTTTACTCTGCCCCTGGTGAGATTCGAACTCACGGCCTACAGTTTAGGAAACTGTCGCTCTTTCCAACTGAGCTACAGGGGCATTTTTAAACCTACGGAGAGGGTGGGATTCGAACCCACGGTCCATCCTTTTAGGGATGGACTTCCGCTTAGCAAGCGGATGCCTTAGACCAATCTCGGCCACCTCTCCAAGACGGAGGGTGAGGGATTTGAACCCCCATGTCGCTTTTCGCGACGGCGGATTTCAAGTCCGCTGCCTTACCAGATTAGGCTAACCCTCCAAAAATTTTACTATAATAATTATGCCAAGAAAAAAATTTTATGTCAATTAAATTGATTAAGAGTGTTAGGTTAAATTTATCCGTATAAAAGTTGGCTGTTGTTGAAAAATTTATTTTTTTATGTAAAATTTTATAAACTGGGGGATCGTCTAACTGGCAGGACATCTGACTCTGGATCAGATGGTCGGGGTTCGAATCCCTGTCCCCCAGCTAAAATTTTTTCAATATTTCTCTTATCTCTTTTATTTTTTCTTTTTCACCAATTTTTTCTAAAAAATAAATATTAGCATTTATCATTTTTATATAATAATCCAAAATTAAATTTTCTCGCTCATCCAAAATCTTATTTGGCTTTCGATAACGGAAATTTTTAAACTCATAATATTCATACTCTAAAGTATCTTTAATTTGTAAAGCTAAAAAATAGGGAACAAGTTTTTTATTTAAAAGTACACTTTTTAAATCGTAATCATTTAAATTTAAATAGATAAGATAAGCCCTCTCTTTTTTATTTTCAATAAAACTATAAAGTAAATTTATATAAGCCCTCTGAATTCCAAAATTATCTTTCAATCTATTATATTCAAACTGGTAAAGATATTTTTCATATTCTTCTAATTCTTTTTTTACTCTGTTTGTCAAATCCGGATAAACTTTTCTTAAATAATCTAAATAAAAGGTTCTTCTTAAAAGTTCCTTATCAATGATAATCAAATCTTTACGAAAATTTTTTAAATAACGAAAATATAATGAGGGTGAATAAAAATCCCACCAATCAGTTAATATTAATGAATTCTCGGGTAAAGATTTCAAAATATTGTAGACAAAATCATAGGCTAAATAAAAATCTCTTTTATTATTTTTTTGATAATTAAAGATGAGTAATATTAAAAAAGTGATAAAAAAAAATGCTAATTTTATAATTTTTTTAGAGAAAATTTTGATATTTAAAAATCCATAAGAAGAGAATATGATTAAAGGAATAAAGGCAGGTAAATAATAGGGTTGAATATCAGGAATACTATAATTTATTGAATTTAAAATGCCGATACTAATTGTCAAAATTAAAATTATTGCTAATTCCAAATTTTTCTTTAAAAGAAGATAAATTCCCAAAATTGCTAAAAAGAAATAAAGATAAAGCATTTCTTTAATTAAAAAACTTATTTCGCTAAGAAAATTTTTTATCACTTCGTTAAAAGGTAAAGAAAAAGACCAAACACGATATTGCCGACCACTAATATGCCAAAAAAGTCTTAAAATATCCTTCGGGTTTCCCCAATTAAATAATGGTTCGGAATTAGCCCTAATTAAAAGATAAAAATAAAGAGATATACCCAGCAAAAATAAAAAGATAAAAGGTAAGAGTTTTTTTCTTTTTAAAATAAAATAGAAGAAAATGGGCAAAATTATTGAAAGCAACATTAAATGATGGGTTAAAGCTATACCTAAAATATATGCAATAAAAAGAAAATTATTTTTCTCTCTCTTTAAAAATAGATATATTAATAGAATAAGAAAAAAAGCAGTTAAAGAATAGACTTCTATTTCGTTAACGATTGACCAAAAAAGATTACTAAAAGAAAAAAGGGTAAGATAAATTAAAGAGACAATTTTATCTTTGGTAATTTCTTTAATCAAAAAATATAGAAGAATAATTGCTCCAAAACCGACTAAAAAAGAAAAAAGGTTTCCTTTAAAAGCTGGCTCAGAAAAAGGTAAAAGAAAAAATACTTTGCCTAGTAAAGTAAATAAAGGATAACCGGTGGGATGTAAAATATTTAAGTAGTGAATACTAAAAATAATCTCACCAGAATCAATTAAACCAACTGTTGGTGAAAGGGTAGAAAAAAGAATGAGAAAAATGATAAAAAAATAAAGATAAATCAATTAGATAAGAAATCTTCTTTTTTAGAAAAATTATATATAATTGCCCTTTCTTCGGTCTTTTTTACAAGCCCACTTAAAATTTTTCCCGGACCAATTTCATAAAAAATTTGGCAACCATAATTTATTGCTGTTTCAACACTTTTCTTCCATAATACCGGTGAAATCATTTGAATTTCTAAATTCTTTTTAATTATTTCAATATTTTCACAAACTTCACCATTGGCATTCATCACAATGGGAATCTTAGGTTTATTAAAATTGAATTGAGTAAGATACTCTTTAAATTCCAAATAAGCAGGCTCCATCAATGGTGAATGAAAAGCACCAGAAACCGGTAGCATTACAACTTTCACCTTTTCTTTTGTTAATATTTCATATGCCTCTTTTACTGCCGAAACTTCACCAGCAATTACTATTTGGGAAGGGCTATTAAAATTTGCTGGCACACAGATACCAGAAACTTTTTTACAAACTTCTTTTATTTTCTCTTCGGATAAACCAATAACTGCTGCCATTGTGCCTGCTCTTTCTTTTCCTGCCTTTTCCATTAGCTCTCCCCTCTTTTTTACTAATTTTAAAACCGTTGGAAAGTCAAAAACTCCACTGGCATAAAGGGCGGTATACTCTCCTAAACTATGGCCCATTACTAAATCAAATTTTTCATCTTTTAAACTTTTAAAAATTTCTAAAGAGGCTATTGAATGAATTAGAACTGCGGGTTGAGTAATAGAGGTTCTTTTCAATTCTTCTTCACTTCCTTCAAAGGAGATTTTTTTAATATCAAAGTTTAAAATTTCGCAGGCTTCATCATAAATTCTTTTTGCTATTGAAAATTCTTCATATAAATCTTTTCCCATTCCCACATATTGGGAACCTTGTCCGGGAAAAAGAGCACAAATTTTTCTTTCCATATTAAATACCTCCAAATGGTTTTGGTGGAAAAGTTAATAATAAAATTACAAAAGCAAGTATTGCTAAAAATATATCCTTCTTAGTTAAAGGAGTAATCTCATCTTGAACGGGTGGATGTTTTAAACTTAATAGAGAAACAATAATTACCCAAAATAACCAACCCATCCAATATTTGCTTAAATAAATAAGAACCCCTAAAACAGCAATTATAAATATCTTAAAACGACCAAAGATAGCATAGGCGATATGACCACCATCTAATTGTCCTAAGGGAATAAGATTTAAGGCGGTTACAAAAAATCCCAACCAACCAGCAAATGCCATCGGATGCAAAACAATATCAACACCTTGGGGAAGATCTTTAAAAACAATTTTTGTTAATGTGGAAAAAATAAGAGAATTTCCTAAAGATAAACCATATCTTATTTCTTCTAATCTTGCTATTTTGGAAAGTTTTAAACCAAAATAGGTAATTGGCAAAGCAACTAGAAAGCCGGTTAAAGGACCAGCAATTCCTACTCGAATTAAAGATTTTTTAGAAGGAACAACGGAACGCATTTTTATAAAAGCTCCCATTGTGCCAATTAAAGGATGAGGAACTGGTAAAAAATAGGGTAAAGTTACAGAAACTTTTTCTTTCTTTGCTATAAAATAATGTCCCAATTCATGAGAACCTAAAATTGCCAGCAAAGAAAAAGAGAAAGGAATTCCCAAAAATATATCACTAATCCTTAAAAAAGGATTGCCTCCTTGATGAAAAGAACCAACTAATAAAGTAGTTAAAAGGGTTAAAAGGAATAAAATCAAATTTACCCAATAACTTTCTTTTTTCTCTTCTTTATAAATTTTTCCTGCCAGAGTTAATATATGAAGATTTTTCTTTTTAGAAAAGAAAGGAATAAAACCATAAGATTCTAATGCCATTTTTAAATTCCTTAAATTTATCTCCCAAGGTTCCCTTAATTTGCCAACAAAACTTTTATCATCTATCTGATGAATCTCAAAATAATTATTTATCAAAAATATTAAATCCTCTCTTTGATGATTAGAAGCCATTTTTAAAAACCTCTATCAATTCTTTTTTTACATCTTCTATTGAAACATCTTTTTTTAACTCTTCTTTAATGGAAGTCATTTTTAAATCTTTAATTCCGCAGGGATTGATCAATTGGAAATAGCTCAAATCATTATTAACATTTAAAGCAAATCCGTGAAAAGTGATATTTTTATTAATTGCCATTCCAATAGAACAGATTTTTCTATCCTCCACAAAAACACCAATAAATTTCTCTTTTTTTTCACCTTTAATATTAAAAGATTTTAGAACTTGAATAATTAAATCTTCAACTTTATTAATAAAACTCTTCATATTCCAAAAACCGTTTTTTAAATAAAAGATTAAATAACCAACCAACTGACCGAGATTATGTATAGTTATATCTCCTCCCCTTTCAATCTGATAAAATTCTATATTCAATTCCTTCAATTTTTCCTGACCAATTAAAAGATTTTCTATTTTTCCGTTTCTACCAATAGTAATCACTGGTGGATGTTCCACCAAAATTAATAAATCTTCTATCTCATTATTCCTTCTTTTTTCTAAATAAAATTTTTGTAATTGATAGGTCTCAAAAAAATTTCTTATTCCCAAGTCAATAATTTCCATTAAATTAATTATAAAAATTTCCTTGAAATTTTCAAATTTTTAAATATTATAAAGAGGAATATAATGAAAGAAAAAAAACCTGTAATTGAAATTGGTGGCAAAAGATATTTGAGGATACCAATAAAAACAGGATTAATCAAAAAGGGTGATAATTTAATAGAGATTATTAAAGAGAAGACCAAAGGGATTTTAAAAGAGAATGATATCATCACGATTAGTGAAAGTGCGGTTGCTTGTAGCCAAGGAAGGGCAATACCAATAAAGGAGATAAAAGTATCTTTTTTAGCAAAATTATTATGGCGATTTGTTAGAAAGGTTCCTTATGGGATTGGTTTAAGAAATCCTTATAGTATGGAATGTGCGATAAGAGAATGTGGAAAAATAAGAATTTTAATAGCGGCAATCATTGGTGGGATAACTAAACTTTTCGGTAGAAGGGGCGATTTTTATCGGATTGCCGGTAAGCAGGCAGCAATGATTGATGCTCCCTATACCTCAGGAATAAAAGAATATTACGAATGCGTAATAATGGGACCAAAAAATCCCGAAGAAATGGTAAAAAAAATAAGTTCCTATTTCTCTTTACCCGTAGCTATTGTCGATGTTAATGATATCGGTGGTAGTTGGGTTATCGCCTCTTCAGATAGATTGAATAAAACATTGGTAGAAAAAATACTAAAAGATAATCCTGCCGGTCAGGGTGACGAAATGACACCCATTGTTATTATCAGAGAATTAAAATAAATAAAACCTATACTATCTACCATACTGCCCCCTATTTAATAGCGCCTATAATATTATATATAACGAACATACCCCTACTTTGGTTAGCACAATTTTTAATATTGACAAAATTTGAAAAAGTAAATAAAAATTTCCCTTCTTTTCTTATTGACTTTTTTTTTCATGTTATAATTTATTGTATGAAAAAAATACTTTTAGCTATTTTTATTGTAATTTCTTTTACCTTTACTCAGGAGTATATTCTCTTTAACGAGTGGAATGTAGATAAAAATATGCCTATGGAAAAAATTATTCCTTCTTACTCCTCATCGGCCGAAGCCGAAGAAGTTGAAGAAGAAACTAAAAGGTATTGGAAAAAGAAATTATATGTTGATAAAGGAGGAAATGGATATCCCTATTATATTAGGGTTGCGGCTTGGACAAAGAAAACTGGTCTGAGACCTCATTTTCTTGACCTTTGGTATAACATTATCTGTAATATATTACAATTTAATAACCTTCACAGTGGTTTTAGAAGAAACCCATATTACTATTTATATCCTTTAAGAAATCCCCAAATTCCTGATGATACTCTTGCGGAGTATATTATGGAGTTTCATTGTTATATGGATGAGCAGGTTGTAGAACTTAGAGACGGAGACCACATCGAATGGTATTGGTCTAACTCTCCATATTCTCGGACAGTAAGGGTAGCAAGTGGTCATATGGGTTATGAACCGAACACAGCTGGTTTTGAGCTTGATGTTCTCGCTGCGTATAGTAAAGCGAGATACAACCCTGATAAGTATGTTCGCTAATGATAAAAAGGAAGCCGGGGTTATTTTAACTCTGGCTAAAATAATAATTAATAATAATTTATATGATGAAAAAGTATTTTATTATATTTAATTTTTTGCCTTTATTAGTTTTTTCATCTTTAAGAGATTCCTTAAACATTAGATTAATCGGCGCTTGGCCCTATGATTTTCCTCGGCAAGTATATCCTATTTCTCATAGCATAGTTTATCTTGCTGTTGGCCATGGTATTTGGATTTATAATACTACAAATCCACAAAATCCAATAAAGATAGGTGAAATACCTTTTATTGAAGGAAGGCTTATTTCAGAAATAGAAAGAAAAGATAACCTTCTTTATGTAGCCCATTTGGACGAAGGTTTTTCAATTTTAGATATCACAAATCCTATTCAACCACAAAGAATAGGCTATGTAGAATTATCTAACACGCAAGATATTTATATTCAAGAAAATAATGCTTATATTATTGCTACGGATACCTTTTTTATTTATAATGTTTCTAATCCAAGAAATCCTATTAGAATAAGCGCTACTCCTATTTATGGTGGTTATATATGGTCTCGTCAACACATTTTTGTTCTTCAAAATTACGCCTATCTTGGAATAACTGGGATTGGTCTTTTAATTTATGATATTTCAAATCCTTCACAACCAAGAGAAATTGGCAGACGGAGTATGTCTATGGAAGAAATTATTTCAAACATTTGGATAAAAGATACTTTTGCTTATATTAGCATAAAAAAGGGATGGGATTCATGTCGATTAAAAATCTTCAGTGTTTCTAATCCGAGAAATATCTATCAAATTGGTGAGTGGCGACGAATTAGTGAGGATGTTGGTGGACTTTATATAAGGGATAGTTTTGCCTATTTTGGCTATACGGGAAAGGTTCGCTTTTCTTTTGGTTTAGATATTATTAATATTGCTAACCCACGCTCTCCTTCATTAATAAGTAATTGTAGTATTTTTCCTACGGATATAATAATATTAGATAGTTTAATATATGTTTCTTCTTATCCAGGTTTAGGAATAATAAATATAAAAAACCCTCATCAGCCGGTAATTTTATGCCACTACCTTTATACTCCCGGCTGGATATTAGGAATGGAAACCTTTAATAATTTTGCCTTTCTTTCTTGTTTTAATGGAATTAGTGTGATTGATTTTTCTAATCTATCTAATCCGCGGGAAACTACTCATTTATGTTGATGGGCAAGTTGGTGCTATGACATTGCTATTAAAGATACCTTTCTTTATACTTCTAGTTTGAAGGATAGCTTGTTAATAATTAACATTGCTAACCCTTATTCAATAAGTTTAATTAATTCTATTCACTATTCTTATGCCCGGGCATTATTTATAAAAGATACCTTTCTTTATATGGCACATTCTTGTCTAAATGAATGGACAATTGGATTTAGTGTTTGGAAAATAACTAATCCGGCTTCACCAATCTTATTAGGCTATGTAGAAAATGAAGATGCTGATGCTTATGGAGTATTTGTAAAAGATAGTTTTGCTTATGTTGGCGATGGCCCATGGGATGCGGGTGAAAATTATGGTGGTTTTAGAATTTTTAATATTGCTAACCCTTATTCACCGTATCAAGTATATCATTTTGTTCCCAATTTTATTGCTGGGGGCGCAACCAATGAAATTTTTATAAAAGATACGATCGCTTTTGTCTGTGATGATGCTGCCTTATTTATCTTTAATGTTTCTAATCCAAATAATCCAAGACTTTTAACTTATTACGAAGAGTATGGCCCTTCTGATATTTTAGTAATAGGAAATTTAGCATATCTTGCTGATGGTTATTTTGGTATAAGGGTTTTAGATATTTCTGATGTTTATAATATCCGACAACTTGGCTATTATAAAATACCAGGATTCGTTCATACCCTAAGAGTAATGGGAAGATATATTCTTGCTTGTTTAGACCATGGAGGATTTTATGTATTTGAATATTATGGAATTGATATTGAAGAAAATCAAACAAGTAAAAAGAGATTAAAATTAGAAAATTTTAAAATAGAAAAAAGAAAATTATCTTTAAACTTTTCACTTCCCAAAGAGGAAGATATTCAATTAGAGATTATAAATAATTTAGGAAAAATAGAAAGGATAATTAAATTAGGGAAGATGAAAAAGGGTGAATATTCGATAAATTTAAATTTATCTGATTTATCAGCAGGAATGTATTTTATTCGTCTTAAAAAAGAAAAAGAAGTAATTTTAAAGAAATTGATACTTTTAAAATAACTCATTTAACACTCTATTCTTTCTTCTCTTTTCCTTTTACTAACCAGAGATAAACAGACCAGAAGATTATTGAGAATAATAGAAAACCTAAAATAAGATAAATAAATCCTAAAAAACCAATCCCCAATCTTCTAATAAAAGATTGAAGAAAAATTTGCTGGGAGATTAAAAAAATCACCAAACCTCCAAGAGAAGTTCACCGCCAACATTTTCTTTTCTTGCCTCTCGGTCGGTGAGAATTCCTTTTGGAGTTGAAAGAATAGCAATTCCTAAACCACCTTTTACCTTTGGAATCTCTTTTACCCCAACATATACTCTTCTACCGGGTTTGGAAATTCTCTTTAAACCATAAATTACAGGTTTATTGTCTTCAGTATATTTTAAAATAATATTTATTTCTTTTTTTACGCCTTCACCAATAATTTGAAAATTGGTAATATATCCTTCTTCTAAAAGAATGCGGGCAATTTCTAATTTCATTTTAGAATAAGGAATTTTCACTTCTCTGTGACGCACCATTAAAGCATTTCTTATTCTTGTAAGCATATCACTTATTGGATCAGTAATCATCTTTTTCCCTCCTTAATTTACCAACTTGCCTTTCTTACTCCTGGAATTTCACCTCTTAAAGCCAGTTCCCGAAAACAGATTCGGCAAAGACCAAATTTTCTTAAATAACCTCTTGAACGAAAACACCTTTGGCAGCGAAATTTTATTCTTGTTTTATATTTTGGCTCTCTTTTACTTTTTTCAATTTGACATTTCCTTGCCATATTACCCCTTTTTAAAAACCATTCCAAATTCTTCTAATAATGCCTTTGCCTCATCATCCCTTTTTGCTGTAGTAACAATTGCGATATCCATTCCAAAAATTTTTTTCACTTTACTGGCATCAATTTCGGGGAAAATAACCTGTTCATCAATTCCTAAATTATAATTTCCTCGGGTATCAAAGGAAGAAGGGTTAAAACCTCGAAAATCTCTTATTCTGGGTGCGGCAAAGTTAAGAAATCTATCTAAAAACTCATACATCCGATAGCCTCTTAAAGTAACTTTACAAGCGATTGGCATACCTTTTCTCAATTTAAATGCTGAAACCGATCTTTTTGCCCGCACAATCATCGGTTTTTGACCTGTTATTAAACTTAAATCTTCACTAATAATATCCAAAATCTTTGGGTCAGAAATTGCTTCTCCCGCAGCCACATTTATTACAATCTTCTCTAATTTTGGAACCTGCATTGGGTTTTTATAACCAAATTTCTTCATTAAAATAGGAATAATCCTTTTTCGGTATTCTTCTAATAACCTAGGAATATATTTACTTTTTTCAGTCGATGATTTCATTGCATTTTTTACAAATTCTTACTCTACGGTTTTCTATTTTTTCTCTTCTTACCTTTGTCTTTTGCCCGCATTTAGGGCATATCAAAGCTAACTTACATACTGGTAATGGTAAAGGAATATCAATAATTCCGCCTGGCTGGTCTACTCCCCTTGGTCTTTGGTGTTTTTTATGTAAATTCACTCCTTCCACAATTGCTCTTATCCGATTTTTTTCTCTTTCATAAAGCATTTTGATAATTTTCCCTCTTTTGCCTTTCTCTTCGCCAGAAATTACCTCCACAATATCATTTTTTTTGAGATAGGTTTTGAGTCTCATACCACCTCGGCTGCTAAGGAAATTATTTTGGTAAACATTTTATCTCTCAATTCCCGGGCAACCGGTCCAAATACTCTTGTACCTTTTGGTTCTCCTTTTTCATCAATCAAAACACAAGCATTATCATCAAAACGGATATAAGAACCATCAGGCCGACGATATTCTTTCTTTGTTCGCACAATCACTGCTCTTGCCTTATCACCTTTTTTAATAGGCGCTTGAGGTAAAGCATCTTTTATAGTAACCACCACGATATCACCAACATATCCGTATCTTCTTCTTGAACCACCTAAAACCTTTATTAACATTGCTTCTTTGGCACCGGTATTATCAGCAACAACTAATCTTGTAAAATCTTGAATCATAATTTTTTCACCACCCGCCAACGTTTTAATTTTGATAAAGGCCTTGTTTCCATTAATAAAACCTTATCACCAATTTGGCATTCATTATTAGGATCGTGAGCATATAATTTAGTTTTTTTCCTAATATATTTTTTATATTTTGGATGCATTACTAATCTTTCAACCTCACAGACTACTGTTTTGTCCATTTTATTACTTTTAACTACTGCAATTACTGTTTTTCTACGTCCGCGCATTTTTTCTACCCCATAATAAAACTTTCTCTTTTGTATACCCTCTCTCTCTTAAAATTGTTAAAACTCGTGCAATTTCCCTTCTTATAGTTCTCAATCGTAAAGGATTAGGAAGAGTTTCTGTTACCTTTCTTATTCTCAATTTAAAATACTCATCACTCAATTCAAAATATTTTCTTAAAAGCTCTTCGTCAGAAAGCTCACGCAGTTCAAATGGTTTCATATACAATCTCCTCTCTTTTTAATACTCTTGTCTTGCAAGGCAATTTTGCACTCGCCAAACTGAAAGCCCTTTTTGCCTCTTCCTCACTTACTCCCTCTATTTCAAAAATTACCCTACCCGGTTTTACCACTGCTACCCAAAAGGCCACATCACCTTTTCCTTTTCCCATTCTTGTTTCTGCTGGTTTTTTTGTCACCGGTTTGTCAGGAAATATCCTTACCCATAATTTTCCGCTCTTTTTAAGAGATTTACTAATTGCCACTCGGGCTGCTTCCAATTGAGCTGCAGTAATCCAAGCCGGTTCTAATACTTGTAGGCCATATTCACCAAAATCTAATTTATTACCACTTGTAGCCTTTCCTTTTCTTCTTCCTCGGTGATGTTTCCGATATTTTACTCTTTTAGGCATTAACATATTTAACCTCCTTGTGGCATTTCAATATCTCCTTTATAAATCCAAACTTTTACTCCAATAGTTCCGTATACGGTAAAAGCAGTATCGGTTCCATAATCAATATCTGCTTTTATTGTCTGTAAAGGAACTCTACCTTCTTGAAGCCATTCTGAACGGGCGATCTCAGCACCACCAATTCTTCCTGAAATCCTTATTTTTATCCCTTTGGCGCCAAATCTCATTGCCTGACTGATATGTCTTTTCATTGCCCTTCTGTGAGCCACTCTTTTTTCTAATTCTCGTGCCAATTGAAAAGCAACGATTTTAGCATCCAACTCCGGAACCCTTATCGCTTCACAATCAATGTCTACATCCACTTTCCGATTAATTAATTTTAAAATCTCATTAATCAACTTATCTTTACCTCTTCCACCTCGGCCGATAATAAAAGGTGGTCGGGCAGTGTAGATAAAAATATTAATCCTTTCAGGAAATCTTAAAATTTCAATATCAGAAATTAAAGCATCTTCATAATTTTTTCTAATAAAATCTTTTATCTTTAAATCCTCTAAAAGATATTGTCGATAATTTCTTTCATCAAACCAATGGGACTTCCAAGTTTTGGTAATTCCTAAACGAAAACCGTAAGGATGGGTCTTTTGTCCCATTATTCCTCCTTTTCCTCTTTTGTTGCTACAGTAATATAGATATGAGATGTTCTTCTTCTAATCATCATCGCCCTTCCCATAGGTCCAGCTTGCCATCTTTTTAACATTGGACCGGGAGTAACCCGGGCTTCTTTTACATACAAATCTTCTTCTTTCAATCTTGCTTTTCCTGATTTATATATAGCATTGGCAATTGCTGATTTTAAAGCCTTTAATATTGGCACTTTATGTCGGGGTTTTGGTAAAAAATATAAAATATTTAATGCTTCTTTAGCATTTCTGCCACGAATTAACTCCAATATCCGATTTGCTTTTTTAACCGAAATCCTTTGATACTTACTAATCGCTCTAGCTTCCATAATTATTTCTATTTTTCTTTTTCTTTACCTTTTTCTTTTCTCTGTCCTGCATGGGCTCTAAATGTCCGGGTCGGAGCAAATTCACCTAAACGATGTCCTACCATTCTTTCCGTAATATAGACCGGAATAAATTTTATCCCATTATGAACAGCAATAGTATGACCAACAAATTCTGGTGGAATCACTGATGCCCGAGCATAAGTTTTTATTACCTTTTTTATTCCTTTTTCATTCATTTCCATTATTCTTTTATATAATTTTTGGTCAATATAAGGTCCTTTTTTAGAACTCCTTCCCATAATTACTTTCTTCTTTGGACGATAAACTTATCAGATACTTTTCTTTTCTTTCGGGTCTTTTTACCTTTTGCTAATAAACCGGTTTCTGAACAAGGATGTCTTCCACCGTGAGAACGTCCTTCGCCACCTCCCAATGGATGGTCAATTGGATTCATTGCTACTGCTCTTGTTCTTGGTCTTCTTCCCATATGTCTCTTTCTACCGGCCTTACCAATAGTCACATCTTTATGTTCAGGTTTAGAAACTTTACCAATTGTTGCCATACAGTCTAAATGGAATTTTCTTATCTCTCCGGAAGGTAATTTAACAATTGCATATTTCTCTTCTTTTGCCAAAATTTGACAATAAGTCCCGGCTGCTCGGGCGATATAAGATGGATAATTAGGATAGAGTTGTAAATTATGAATCTCAATACCAACTGGAATAAGTCTTAAAGGCATTGCATTTCCAATCTTTATAGGAATTTCTTTATCTTTTGTAGAAATAATAACGTCACCAATTTGTAAACCATCCGGCGCGATAATATATCGATATTCGCCATCTTGATAGCAAACCAAAGCGATCCAAGCTGTTCTATTAGGATCATATTCAATAGAGACGACCTTTGCTGGTATGTCATATTTATCTCTTTTAAAATCAATAATTCGATAATATCTTTTCTCTCCCCCGCCTCGATATTTTGCCGTAATCCTACCTAAATTATTCCTTCCAGCTTTACTCTTTTTAATTACCAATAATGGCTTATAAGGTTCCCTTTTTGGAACACCTTCTAATTTAATAACACTATAAAATCTCCTTGCTGGTGTAATGGGAGGATATTTTTTAATATAAGTTCTAATTCCCATAATTACCTCTCTAAACCTTCTATTTTTTCACCTTCTTTTAAGGTAACAATTGCTTTTTTCCAAGAAGATGTTCTTCCGGAAAATATTCCTAACCTTCTTGGTTTTCCTCGCATATTTATTGTTCTTACCTTTTCTACTTTTACTTTAAACAATTCTTCTACTGCTCTTTTAATATCAATTTTATTAGCTTCTTTCGCTACCTTGAAAACATATTGATTATACTCTCTCAATCTCAAAGCCTTTTCACTTAGGACCGGTTCAATTATTATTTTTCTTGGGTCAAACATAATTCTTTTAAACTTTCTAATCCACTTTCTGTAAAAATAATTTTATCATTTACTAAAACCTCATAGGCATTTAAACTATTTGCTGGCATTAATGTTAAATTAGGAATATTTCTGGAAGCCAATTTAATATTCCTCTCCATTTCTTTTATTACTAACAGAACCTTTTCACTATCCATTTTTAAATTCTTTAAAATATTATACATTAACTTTGTTTTTGGCTGTTCTAAATTAAAGTTTTCTAAGAAAAGTATTGCTTTATCTTGATAGCGGGCAGAAAGAGCAGAAAGTAAAGCAAGTCTTTTCTTTTTTCTTGGTAAAGAGTAATAATAATCTCTTGGCTTCGGACCAAATACCACTCCTCCTTTTCGCCAGATGGGTGAACGAATAGAACCGTGTCTTGCCCTTCCGGTATGCTTCTGAGGCCAAGGTTTTCTTCCACCACCTCTTACTTCACCACGAGTTTTAGTAGAAGCAGTTCCCTGTCTTTGATTATTCAAATAATTGGTAACTACTTCCCAAATTAGTCCCTCATTTATTTCACAGGCAAAAATCTCTTCGGGTATCTCAATTTCACCTTTTAATTCGCCATTAATTGATAAAAGCTGTGCTTTCATAATTATTTAACAGCACTTTTTGCTTTTTTCACAATTACTAAACTATTAGAATAACCAGGAATAGCACCAGAGATATAAGCCAAATGATTTTCATCATCAATTTTTACAATACGTAAATTTTTGATAGTTACCCTTTCGCCACCATAACGACCTGGCAAAGTTCTTCCTTTCCAAGGTCTTCCTGGATCCGTTCCACTTCCTAAAGAACCTATGCGACGATGGGATTGAGAACCATGAGAAGCAGGACCACCCTTCCATCCCCATCTTTTCATACCTCCAGCAAAACCTCTTCCTTTTGTCCAACCTGTGACATCTACCAAATCACCCTCTTTGAAAACATCCCGAATTTTCAACTCCATCCCTAATTCAAATTCATCAATATTATCTACTTTAAACTCTTTTAAATACCTCAAAACTGGTAAATTTGCCTTCTTAAAATGCCCTGTCATCGGTTTATTACCTTTTTTTGCTTTTTCAAATCCCAATTGAATAGCACAGTATTTATCTTTTTCTTTTGTCTTTTTTTGCACAACATAACAAGGGCCCAGTTTTACAATTGTACAAGGAATAACCCTACCTTTCTCATCAAATAACTGCGTCATCCTTAATTTTTTACCCAATAGTCCCATCATAATTAAGTTATTTTAATTTCCACATCAACCCCTGCCGGCACTTCTAAACGAATTAAGGCATTAATCATATCTGGTGTTGCATTATCAATTTCAATTAACCTTTTATGAATTCGTAATTCAAATTGCTCCCTTGATTTCTTATCAATAAAAGTAGAGCGTAAAACAGTAAAAAGTGAACGTTTTGTTGGCAAAGGAATAGGTCCAGCCACCTTACCACCCAATTGTTTAATAACCTCCACAATCTGCTTTGCCGATTGGTCCAATATCCGATGGTCATAACTTTTTAACTTAATTCTTACTTTTTCTCCTTTAAGTTCTTCAAAATCTTTCATAATAAAAAATTAGTTAATAATTTTAATAAAAATTTTTGAAAAGTCAAGAATTTTTTTCTTCATACTCACAGGCGTATTTTTCATTTTCCCACAATCTAATTTTTACAATTGGATACTTCTCTTTGATCTTATAAAAAAGATATTTAGCAATATTCTCACAAGTTGGCGCAAAATCAAAAAACTCATTTAAAAATTTGTGTTCAGGCAAAATGCTTTTTAAAAATTTTTCAACTTCTCGAAAATCAAATTGATAACCCTTCTTATCAACTTTCTCTTCTTTAATAAAGACTTCTACTAAATAATTATGACCATGAATTTCCTCATCATTCATTAACTCTTTAAGTCTGTGAGCAGCACTAAAATTAGAACGAATAATAATATAAAAACTCATAATATAAAATTTATTAAATTAAAAACCAGATTGAAAAGTTATATAAGCAATTCGATTTAAATGGCAATTATTATAATTATGGTTTTTAATAATTTCTCTCAATGCAAAAAGGAACCGAACCTGTTCAGTAAAATTCCAAGCAATGCCAGCGTTTAAAAAACCATAATTTTTAATATCTCTTTCCTTTTCGTAAAAGGACGATGAATATTCAAATATCACATTAAAATCATTTGGTAATAATTGGGTTATTGATATAAAGAAATTAACCTTATCCTGATAATATACCCCACCCGAAAAATTAGTATTGGTAATGTCAATTGTTTTACCTAATAATAAATAAAACATTTTTTCTGGAACTGAATAGCCTTTTTTATTAGTATCATAACTGCCAAATCCTTGGGAATCAAAACCCAAAATTATATCAGGAAAAACAAAAGTTTCTTCACCAACCAATTTTAAACGAAATTGAAATTCGGGACCTCTTTTTTCGGGAAAAGTTGGTTTACCACTTCCTAAAATACTCTCACCAGAATAAGAGATACCCATATTTAACCTGTCAAATAATCCAATTCCAAAATTTGCCATTATTCCATTATTTCCTTGAAGCCGAAACCCAATCAAATACTCACCATGCCCTAAAAAAATTGGCGATGGGTTATCAATAAGATAAGTTTGGTTAAAAATTATTAAAGATAAAATAAAAATCATAAATAAATATTAACAAAAAAATAAATAATGTCAACAAATTTCTAAATGATTTCTAAATGCCGGCCATTGATAAAAATCGTATAAAAAGCTAAGAAAACAGCAAGAATAAGACAATATTCATTTCCATTACTTATTATCAATGAGGATGATAAAAGAATAGGAAAAATTGTATTCGAGTATTATTGTGTAATATTTATTTTAATTTAAAGAAATTAAATTTTGAAATTTATTAGAAAGTTGGACAGCCTATTATTCTATTATTCTATCTTTTTAAAAATTGGAAAAAGAAAGAATAACTAACGCTAAAAAAATCTTTATTTATTTTTTTCCTCATTTTCTTTTTTAAATCTTCTTTTATTGTCTTCTTGTCTATCTTTTGTATCATATAAATATTTTCTTACCAGTCCCTCAATTTTACTTCATTCCCTACAATACTTTCCCAAAAGAACTTTATTTAATTCCCTTTCTTCACCCCTTCTTTTTCATCTATATTTTTTCTCTAATTTTGCTAAATAACTTTCACTTTTCTTACAATATTGGGCAATCTCTTAAACTATATCCCTTTTCTATCCGCCATCTCCTCAACAAGTTCCCCATAAACTTTCTTAACATCGCCTAATTATAAAGATAAAAAACTTATTTTAAGTGTCCTCTAAGGACAGAAATTTTTAAACCGAATTTCCTTATAAGTCTTTATATTTCAAATATTTATTTAAAATTTAAAATAAAAATAGGGAACAATACCCAGTACGGTCCTATCTTTGTCTTAACAGGTATCTTATTATTTATTTTCGTAATTGCTTTATTTTTTGCTTTCATAAGTATATTAACTTTAATCTTTTAAAATGTTTTGTTGTTTATTTTATTTAGTGTATTATTATTTGTCTTTAAGAGTGTCTTGTTGATAGTCTTCTTAATTTTAGGGGTATAAACAATGGGATAATATGATATTAATTATGAACCACCTAATTTTTCTAAGGGGATATATTTTTTACAAAGAGGACAATTTCCTTTTTCAAAAACAGGGATTTCTTTTTTGTAAATAGAGTAATATTCAAAGTCTTCTATCTTCTTAACACTGCGGTCAATTAAAACTGCGATGCCGGCTATTTTACAACCAAAAGGTTTTAAGGCATTTATTGTTTCCCTTATTGAAGCACCGGTAGTTAAAACATCATCAACAATTAATACTCGGTCAGTTTTTTTAATAACAAACCCTCTTTTTATTACCCTTTTCTCATTCTCTTTTTCAGCAATTACTAATTTTTTCTTAAATTGCCGAGCAAGTTCATAGGCAATAATTGCTCCACCAGTTGTCGGTCCACAAACGATGTCAATCTTTTTATCTTTGAAATTCTTTTTGATTAAAGAACAAAATTTAGTAAGTAAAACAGGGTTTTCAATTATCCTAAACTTTTCAAAGTAGTATTGGGAATGTAAACCTGAAGATAATAAAAAATGGCCTTCTTTTAAAACCTGATATTTTAATAAAAGTTTTTCAATTTTCTCTTTTTTCATTTATTTCTTTAATTTCTTCTTTGATTTTTAATATTAATTCTATTGGGTCTTCCGCTTTTAATATTGGGCGACCAATAACAATATAATCAGCGCCGGCTTCTGCTGCCTCTTTTGGTGTCATTGTCCTTTCTTGGTCATCTTTTGCTATTTCTATTTCCGGGATTCTAATTCCCGGTGAGATAACTAAAAAATCTTTACCACACTCTTCTTTGATTCTTTTTATGTCTCTTGGCGAAGCGACCACGCCATCTAAATTTGCTTTTTTAGCAATTAATGACAATTTTACAACCATATCTTGAAATTTTTCTTTTTCTATATTTAATGTCTCCATTAAACTATCTTCTCTAAAACTGGTTAATAAAGTAACACCAATAATCTTTGGCCTCTCCTTTATTTTCTTTTTCTCACAATAATTGAAAACAAAATCACTTGCCCTTTTTAACATCTCATAACCACCAAGGATATGTAAATTAAACATATCAACCTGCCACTTTAAACAACTTTCACAAGCCTTTTCCACAATTGAAGGGATATCAAAAAATTTTAGGTCTAAAAAAACCTTTTCATTATATTTTTTTATTGTTTTTAAAATATTAGGACCAGCCCGAGAAAAAAGAAAAAGGCCAACTTTAAACATATCGGCCCAACCTTTTAAACGATTAACAAGTTTTCTTGCTTTTTGATGGGAATCTACATCCAAGGCAACTATTATTTTTGTCATATCTCAATATTTATTCCTTTTATTATCTCTTTTATACTTTTTATCTCTTTCTCTTTTCCCCATTTTTTTAAATCTTCAATAATCTTTGCTACTAAAAAAGGATTTAATAAATTTAAAGTGCCAATCTCAACAAGCATTGCTCCACAAAATAAATATTCTAAAACATCCTTATAATCTCTAATTCCACCACAACCAATTATTGGTATTTTAACAACTTTTTTAATTTTTGCAATAAGATAGAGAGAATAATATTTCAAAAAAGTGCCAGAAATTCCGCCACTAATTCCGCCTAAAAAAGGTTTTTGTCTTTCAATATCAATAACCAATCCTGGAATAGTATTAGTAATAGTAATAAAATCAGCACCACCTCTTTCTGCTGCTTTACTAATTTCTATTGGATTACAAAATACTGTTGGTATTTTAGCAATTATTGGTTTTTTAGTTATTTTTTTTGTTTCTTTACAAATTTCTTCAACTACTTTGGGATTTTGTCCCAAACTAATTCCTCCTTCTTTCACATTTGGACAGGAAAGGTTTAATTCATAAGCAGAAATTATTTCATCATCAAGAATTTTTATTACCTTTACTATTTCTTCAATGGAAGTTCCGCCAACACTTAAAATAAGATTAGTATCTAAATTTTTAAGATTTGGTAAGATTTTGTTTTTAAAGTATATTGCTCCTGGATTTTCTAAGCCGATAGAATTAATAATTCCTCCCTCAAATTCATAAATTCTTGGTGGCGGATTACCCGTTATTGGAGTAAAAGTGATTGTTTTTGTAATAATTCCACCGGTCAAATTTATTATTTCTTTAAATTTTAAACCAAATCCATAAGTACCACTGGCTAATAATATAGGATTTTGGAAATTAATATTTTTAATTTTTTGTGAAAGGTTCATAATAAAATCTCTTCCAATAATAGACAAGGACCTTCTTCACATAAATGGATATAAGTTCCATCAATTTTTGGTACAGCACAACAAGCACATAAACCAACGCCACAACCCATTCTTTCTTCTAAAAATCCATAAATTTTTATTCTTTTTTCTAACATTAATTTTATTTTTCTTAACATCTCAAGAGGACCACTAACATAAGCAATTTTAAATTCTCTCTTTTCAATTAATTGAGGAATTCCATCAGTTACTTTACCTTTTATTCCATAACTCCCATCTTCGGTACAAAAGATTAATTTATTTAAATTTAGATTTTCAAATTTTTCTTTTAATATTAACTCTTCATAATTTTTTGCTCCTAAAATAACAAATAAATTTTTTTTATTTTCTATTAAAGTTTTAGAAAGGAGATAAAGAGGAGCAATTCCTAAGCCACCACCAAAGATTAAAATATCCTTCTCTTCGGGTATTTCAATCGCTTTTCCCAAAGGTCCTAAAATATCTATCTCATCATTTTTATTTAGCTTACTTAACAAAAAAGTTCCTTTACCAACAATCCGGAAGATAAAAAAGATTTCACTATCTTTTACATCGGCAATAGAGAAGGGTCGTCGTAAAAGTAGATTACTATTTTCATTGATTTTTATATGGATAAATTGGCCCATCTTACTATTTTTGCCAATATTTTCCGTTATTAACCAAAAGCCAATAATCTCTTTTGAAAAATTTATTTTCTCTTTAATCTTTACTTTTTCCCAAAAGATTTTATTCATAATTTTAAAATCTCTTTTGCCTTTTTAGCATATTCACTATCAGGGGCTTCTTTAATAATCTCTTCAAAAAGATTTTTACCTTTCTCTTTATCGATCTCTTTATAATAAATATAAGCTGAAGCAAATTTTGCCTTTAAGGCATATCTACTATTAGGATAATTCTTATAAATTTTTTCATATTCTTTTAAAGCTGAAGAATAATCCTTTAAGGAAAGAAGATAAACTTCAGCCAATTTAAAATGGTAAAAAGCTGGTTCTAAGGTATCTTCTTTTGTTGGATTTAATAATTTCTTTATTAGATTTTTTTTCCATTTTACAATTGAACTCAATTCAGTAGTTGGGCCTTTAAGATAAGAAGAATCATAATAAATTAAAGCACTATCAAATACTCCTTTTTCTTCCCATCTTTCCCCGATAAGATAATAGGCCCTTTGGGCTTCAGTACCTTTAACTTTTTTGAGATTTAAAAAGGCATTATTATCATCTTTAAGCCATAAATAAATTTTCCCAATATTTAAATAAAGAAGGTCCCTTAAATCAGAATACTTATCTAAATACTTTTCTAATTTTCTAAGATAAGTTTTTAAAGTATCTTTGTTTTCAGTATCTAAACAGTCAACTATTTTTATTAAAATCTTAATCTTTTCTTTCTCATCCTTTTCTATTTTAAATAACTCATTATAAAAAATTTTTGCTTCGGATAATTTATTCGTCTCTTTTTTAACTTCAGCAATCTTTAACAATCCTTCTTTTCTTAATGGATGTTTTTTAAAGGTATTAACAAAAGTGAGCATTGAATCTAAAAATATCTGATACTCCTTTTGAAGATAATAAATTAAAGCAATTTGGTATTTTGTTAAGGGGAGATATTTTTTAGAAAGTTTTCTTAAAATTTCTATTGCCTTATGATATTCTTTTAATTCCAAATAAGTAAGAGCTTGGTAATATAAAGCATCTTCTCTCTTTTTATGATTAGGAAAATAGGATAAGAAAAGTTCAAACTGTTCTAAAGCTTTTTTATACTCTTTAAGATAATAATTACTAACAGCAATAATAAAGAGGGCATCACCTTCCCATTTAGAATTTGGATATTTCACTAAAAGTAAATTACTTTTTTCTTTTGCCTTATTAAACTTTACCTGGGCCTCACTAATATTTTTTGTTTTTAAACCTTCTTGGAAATATTTGTTGGCGTTATAAAAAAGATTAAAATAGGCACAATTAAAAAATAAAAGAGAAATTATTATAAATATTTTTGCCATTTAAAAGAAAAATTTTATTTCCCTCTCTACATCCTCTTTGGGATTAGCAGCATGAACTACATTTTTTTGAATAGAAGTGCCAAAATCTCCACGAATTGTTCCTTTTTTAGCTTTTTTTGGGTCAGTATCTCCTACTAATTCTCGCAGTCGCCTTTGAGAATCTTTACCCGCTAAAAGAATAACAACAATTGGTCCGCTTGCCATAAATCTACAAAGAGAAGGATAAAAATCTTTTCCTTTATGGATTTTATAAAACTCTTTTGCTTCTTTTATTGTCAATTTTAAAGATTTAATAGCCAAAATATCAAAACCCTTTTCTTCTATCCGCGAAATTATTTTACCAATTAATTTTCTTTTTACGCCATCAGGTTTAATGATTAACAAAGTTCTCTCAATCTTTTTAGCTACCCCATCTTCTTATTCTTTTTTTCCAAAATTCCTCAAAAAGAATATTAAATTTAAAAGCAAAAATAAATTCTTCTAAATTCTCTTTTTTGTGATAAGAGATTATTAATTCCGGATAGAAACTTCCATAATTTTTAATAATAATTTCGGAAAGCAGCCCAAAATTTATCTTTTTTATTTTATTTAAAGAGAAACCAAAGTTTATTTTGTTTATCCGATTTAAAAAAAGAAAATCAAAAGCAAAAGAGAAGGTATTTTTTAAAGGAAAAAGTAAACTATCTTTTTGGTAAAAATAATTAAAATTTAATTGAGAATTATTTTTTAAATAAAGAGTTAAAAAAAGAGAAAAATCGGGTTTTAAAGAATATTTTTTCAATCTCTTTTTTTCTTTAATCTTTTTAAAAAATCCTAATTGAAACCCAAAAGAAAATTTTTCTAATTTTCTAATAAACCCAGCTTTAAAATTTCTACCAATATAATCATAAGAAATAGTTTCGCAGGCAAGAATATTTTTATCTTTCTCAACGGCAAAGATTTCTAAATTATTTCCTAAATTAAAATTTCCTTCGCCAAATAAAAGGAAGCTATTAAAGGATTTTAAAAAAAGTAAACCTAAATTATAAATTCCTCCTTTTGAACTTACGTGCCAAAAATAATCTTTCTTTTTAAAATTTTCCGATTGATAATAAATATCATAACCTTGATTTAAATATTCATCCATTTTCAAACCAATTTGATAACTTTTTAAAAAGGGAATAAAGAGATATAGTTCCTCGGGTTGAAAATTAAAAACTGCTCTTTTTTCTTTATTTTCTTTTCCTAAAATAAAGTAATTATTAAAAGAGAAAAATACTTTAGTTTTTGGGGCAAATAATATATTCTCTTTTTTTAATAAAAATTTATCCTTTTCTTGTCCAAAAAAAAATGGGTTAAAAAAGGAATAATTTAAAAGAAAAAAAACAACTACACTCATAATCTTTCTTTTGGTTTTAAGAAATAGAAGATTTCAATTCTTGGCATTTTTTTATCTTCTTTTTTAATAAGTAGAAAGCGGGGATAGGAATTAAAGGGATAGAGAGAGAGAAATAATCCAAAATTGGAGTCCGGTTTTTCTTTCCAAAAATTGATTAAACTCTTAATATCAATTTTTATTATTGTATCTCTTCTTAAAATTAATGTTCTTTTATAGATTTCATAGGAGGCTTTTTCTCTATTTATTAAATAATCACTCGTTAGTTTTAAAATTACAATTTCGTTAGAATCTAAAGGAAAATAAGAACTTTCAGTTTCGGGATACAGAAATAAATCAGCATTTATAATATTGGTTTCTTTGGAGAGATTATTTAAATCAAATTTTAGATAACTAAAAAAGGGATAGCCGCTACCGATAACAAAATAATTTTCAGGAACTTTAAAGAGAGTATCAACAATATAAGCATTGGCTGTAAGATTAAAAATAGTATCTCTATTATTTTTTCTTAAATAGAGTTTTGGTGGTTTAATTTCTGTACGACTATAAAATGAAATAAATTTTTCAGTTTTGTTTTGGGGAATTAAAATAACTCCGTAATTAATTTTAAAAAGGGTATCAAAATTATGAGGATTTAATTCTATCACTGTTGAATCTTCTTTAGTTTCTCCCTCTCCCAATAAAAGTTCATAATAATCACCACCGTAATTAATCCAACGGACAAAAGAACTTGCTAATCTCCAGGTAACTTCATTTTCATTCCATTCTAAAATTATCGGATAAACTTTAAAGGTTATTGAAGAATAATATTTAGGATAAAGAATTAGTTTTATCTCTTCACTATTTTTAAAAGAGGTATCTAAAGAAAAATTTAATAAAATGCGACATTCATAAAAATCATTTTTTCCTAAAAATAATCCTTGGCCGCCACCGCAGGGATAAGACTTACCGAATATATCAGAAGTAATGGGGTTAAGAAAAATTAAAGTATCGCTACCAACCCGTTCTTTTACTCCCTCTCTACCAACTTCGTTGATATGGCAAGAGAAAAAAATTAAAAGGATAAAAAGTGAAAAATTTTTAATTTCCATTTTTTATATTAAGATAAAAAGGTAAATTTTCTTTTAAAAAAGAGACTAAATTGCTTTGGGCAAAAAAGGCAGCCGTTTGGATAGCATTTTTAATTGCCCTTTCATTACTTCTACCATGGGCGACAACTATTGTGCCATTAATTCCTAACAAAATTCCGCCACCTTGTTCTTCATAATTGAGTTTTTCTATAAACTCTTCTAAGACCGGTTTAGAAAACCATCTTCTCATTCGGTATTTGGTTTCAGAAGAAAGATAATTTTTTAATGCCTGATTTAAGGTTTCTACAATTCCTTCACCAAATTTCAAAAGGATATTACCAACAAAACCATCACAAACGATAACATCGACAACTCCTTTAAATATATCACATCCTTCAATATTACCAATAAAATTGAGAGGAGAATTTTTTAATAAATTATAACTCTGCTGATACAACTCAGTTCCTTTATTTTCTTCTTTCCCAATATTTAATAAACCGATAGTGGGATTTGCCTTTTTGAATAATAATTCATAGGTCAAAGAGCCTAAGATACCAAATTGCCAAAGGTTAATTGGCTTTACTGTTGGATTGGCCCCAGCATCAATCAAAAGAGAAAAACCCATTTGGGTTGGCAAAAGAATACCAATCGCCGGTCTTAAAATTCCTTCTAAAGTTCCTAAAAATTTTAAAGCAATTACTAACAAGGCACCGGTATCACCCGCACTTACTACTGCGGAAACTTTATTCTCCTTCATTAAGGAAACAGCACTAACTATAGAATTGTTCAGCTTTCTTTTCAATAATTCAACCGGTGAATCAAAGGAGAGAGTAGTGCTCTCACATTCTAAAAATTCAATCCTTTCTGAAAATTTTTCTTTTAATAAAGAGATGGGAAATAACTCTTTTTTTCCAATAAGGATAATATTTAATTCAGGATTTTCCTCTAATGCCTTTTCTACACCTAAAATTTCTGGCTTTGGTGCTTCATCACTTCCTAAACCATCAACTGCAATTTTTATCATTCTTTCTCTTTTTTACTAACCACCATCATTTCTCTTCCTTTATAAAAACCACAATGAGGACAAACAGTGTGAGGCAATTTTAATTGATGACAATGAGGACACTCCACCCATTGAGGAACCTTTAACTTCCAATGGGTTCTTCTTTTTCTTCCTCTTGATTTAGAATGTCTTCTTTTTGGAACCGGCATATTATCTCCTTCTTTATATTTAAAAAATTATTATAATTATAAATTTAAAAATGTCAATCTAAACATAAAATAGACAGTAAT
>JANXBG010000080.1 GCA_025060715.1 Caldifarciminota bacterium
GGGTCACCAAAAAGATTAAAGCCAACGCCATCAGGAAAATTTAAGAGATACATTGTGTCTTTTGCCTTCAAACAACATTTTCCTAAGATATTATTCTGATTAATAAATAATTCCTTAATAAATGCCCTTAAACCGCAACTTCTTACTCTGGCAACATCCACATCAGTATGGGTATTGCCAAAAAAGGCAACTGCTCCTTTCGGATTACTATAAGTCCCTGCCCATAACCATCTCTGACCAACATAAGTAGTCTCATTTAAAGCAGAATTTAAACTCATTGTCTGGCAGGTCATTGATAAAATAATTGGTAATTTTAAATTATTATTTGTTTGATATGGGTTGACAGCAAATGGTGTATACCAATTGCCAACACCACTTCCCCGATAGAGAACAAAACCTCTTCCTTCATTTACTTTGTTAATAACATCGGTAGAAGTATTTCCCCTTAATCTTGATAAAGAATCGTAATAATATAAATCACTACCCCAATGTCGGGCAAAAAGTCTGATATCATTCCAATAGATAGTATCATCTGAATCATTACCTTCATTCACAATTCCACAAGCCTTTCTTAACCACAAAGTATCTATTGAATAGGTTAAACATTTTTCATAACTTAATGTCTTTTTTACCATTAATGAACACTCTCTTATATTTCTTGCTGGAAAACGACCATAAGGAATATCTGCTTTGTTATCATTGTTTATATCAAAAAACCAATTATCACTATAAATCCGATAA
>JANXBG010000081.1 GCA_025060715.1 Caldifarciminota bacterium
AAGCAACAAGTCGTTTTCCATCAGCTATATCTGGCAGGTATTTTCTTTTTTGTTCTTCTGTTCCAAAAAGAAGAATAGGATATGTTCCCAATGCATTTGCAGCATAGGTGGTTGATACTCCAAGACATACTCTTGATAGTTCTTCTATCACAAGACAGAGTTCAAGAGTTCCAGTTCCAAGTCCTCCATATTCGCTTGGAATAAAAACTCTGAACATATCTGCCTGAGCAAGAGTTTTCATAATCTCCCACGGAAACTCTCCTGTTTCATCAAGTTCTGCTCGGACAGGAAGAATGTGTTTTTCTGCAATCTGCCTTGCTAAGTCTTTTATCATTTTTTGTTCTTCAGTTAAAAAATAATCCACTGCAGTCCTCCTTTAACCAGATATATCTGCACCCTCCACAAGAAGGGTTGGTGAACCAATATTTCCAAAGAACTGTAAATCATTAGCCAATGCTTTGATGTTTTTAAAAAGTTCTATTACATTTCCAGAGTATACTGCTTCCTTAACAGGATATTTTAGCTCTCCTTTTTCTATATAAATACCTGAGATTCCTACTGAAAAGTCTCCGCTTACAGGATTTGCTGTATGCATGCCCATAACTTCAAGAACATAAACTCCTTTGTCAACTTGGTTTATTAAATCTTCTAAGTTTGGCTTA
>JANXBG010000082.1 GCA_025060715.1 Caldifarciminota bacterium
TTTTAGAGGTGATCAATTTTATAGACCGCATCGCATCGTCATTTCCTGGTATTGGATAATCTACTAAGGTTGGGTCGCCATCAGTATCCACCAAAGCAACTATTGGAATACCAACCCTTTTTGCCTCTAAAATTGGTGTTCTTTCCATTCGCACATCAACAACATAAATAATACCTGGCAGCCTTTCCATTTCTCTCAATCCTTTGTAAACCTTTTCTAATTTAATAAATTCCCTTTCTAATCTTCTTATCTCTTTATTTCCCAAATTTTTGAAATCCTTTTCCTGAAACATTTTTTCTAATTCCAAATAACGAGTAATCCGAGAACTTATTACCGAAAAGTTAGTCAAAAGCCCACCTACCCATCTTTCACTTACATAAAGGGCTTTACATCTATTTGCTTCTTCTTCAATTATTGGTTTTGCTTGTTGCTTTCTTCCAATAAATAAAACATCTTCTCCCCTTTCTGCTACCTTTCTTACCACCTCATAAGCAATCTTTAACCTTTCTAAGGTTTTCTCAACATTGATTATATAAACTCCATTCTTTTTACCATAAATA
>JANXBG010000083.1 GCA_025060715.1 Caldifarciminota bacterium
CAGAAATTTCACATTAGTGGTAGAAGAATTGGTAGAAATTATTGTATCTATACCGACCCTTATCCTTATGTTCATCAATGGGCATGGCAAAGTTGTGCCGCAAATTCTCGCTATGTAGCCTATACCTGGCAAGATAACAGAAATTTAAGAAGTTGGGATATCTATTTTAAATTAATATCTCGCCAAACAGGTATTACAGAA
Source organism: Caldifarciminota bacterium (assembly GCA_025060715.1). GTDB lineage: Bacteria > Hydrothermota > Tepidihabitantia > Tepidihabitantales > DTDR01 > DTDR01. The sequence goes on from JANXBG010000083.1 coordinate 202, forward strand.
TATTCTCAAATCCCTTCTAAATTAAAACTTCCCACAATTTTTTTAAGAAAAGAAAACATTAAAAATTTCAAAAATTATTTTATATCTTCAAAAATTTATGATAAAAAAGGCAATCTATTAAAATTTGAAGATTTAAATAAAATTCCTAAAGGTATTTATTTCTTAAAGGATAATAATTTAAAAGGGGCAAAAAAGATTATTATTTTTTAACTCGGTGGTTTAGATAGATATTTTCCCAAATTGGCGTAGTAAGATTTTCTAACTCTTTATCATAATTTGCCATTTTTTCCACATATTCTTGAGTATTTAGATTTTCTGCTGGTGCATAGTCAATTGGCCGGGCACCATATT
>JANXBG010000084.1 GCA_025060715.1 Caldifarciminota bacterium
GCCAATCCTCGCCATCCCTATTTAGTAGGAAGGTGTAATTCGTTAGAAACAAGTTTAGAAGTTGTACTTCATGAAAACTATGCTTATGTTTATGGTTCAGGTTGGACGATTATTGACATTTCTAATCCATCAAATCCAATAAGAATAACTACCTTTACTCAACCAAGAGGCGGAGGTTTAGCCATAAAAGATACTTTTGCTTATTTTGTTCATAGTTACGATTCATTAAATATTTGGAGCATTGCTAATCCGAATGATCCTTATCAAATTATTTCAATTCCTATTCGGACATTTCCCAAGGATGTAGAGATTAAAGGCAATATTGCTTATGTTGGTGGACGATTTTGGCTTCAAGTGTTTGATATTTCTAATCCAATTAACCCAAGAGAAATTGGTTATTATTCTACTCCTTATGATATTAGAAGGTTATTTTGTGACGAGAAATATATTTATGCTGCTTGTTATAGTGCCGGTGTTTGTATTTTAGAATATTTACCAGCAGGACTAACAGAAAATAAAAATACTAATAAAAAATTAGATTTTAA
>JANXBG010000085.1 GCA_025060715.1 Caldifarciminota bacterium
CAGGCGCTTCTAATAAAAAACCCCACGCTACATGCGCGAGGTCCCCGGAAGCTTTATCACCACTCATCTTCCAGCCTGCGCTGCCGGACTTGCCACCCTATAGTCGCGGACCGATGACCAGTTCATTCGACGTGCTCGATCCGGCGGCTACGGGTTGGCGGAGCTTCATCGGGCCGGTCCCTCCACTCCTCTGGATGAGCATCTTTTCTCAGAAGTATAGCATGGTCAGGAAAAGCGCGTCAATGTCAATCGATTCATCTTCTATCGTGTAGTTGGCGGGAGGTTGAACGCTCCGGTGAGCGTCACGCAAAAAGCGCGCAGACTCACGCGAATCCATGCATTCGATTGTAGAGCGGATCTGTGCGGATCCGTCGCACCCGTGTGAATCCGTGTCCCTTCGCGCTAGCATGCCAGACCCCCTCGCGCTCATGTCGCTTGACATCCCTCGGAGAGAGTGCTACCATATATTCATCGAAAGGGCGGTTAGCTCAGTTGGTTAGAGCGCCA
>JANXBG010000086.1 GCA_025060715.1 Caldifarciminota bacterium
CATGGGCATTGACGGAGTATTTTTTATCATTGGAAGAGACAATTAATCTTCCAAGGAAAATAAAAATCGCATTTAGTGGTTGTAGTAAAGATTGTGGATTTGTAGGAGTAAATGACATAGGTGTTGTTTCTTTGGGAAATAATAACTTTAAAGTCATTTGTGGTGGAGGAATGGGAGCTAAAAGTTCAGTAGGTAAAGTTTTAGAAGAAAATGTTGAGCTTAAAGATATAGGATATGTTGTCAAATCAATTATTAATATTTACAACAAATATGGTGATAGGAAAAATAGACATCACAATAGATTAAGGTTTTTAATTGAAGATATTGGTTGGGATAAATTTTACAAGTTGCATAAAAAAGAATATGAAAATTTAAAAAACAATGAGTATATCAGTTTAAGATTTGAAGATGGATTGCCTATACTTCCTCCTTTAAATGATGAGATTTTGTCAGGTTATTATGAAGATAAAAATTATAATCTTTTTGTTAAATACAATATAGGA
>JANXBG010000008.1 GCA_025060715.1 Caldifarciminota bacterium
GAAACAGGCTTCAAAGTATCACTCCTCAACACCACACCACCAACCGGCGGACTTATTATCCCTGTAACCCCAACATCTAATAAAATAACATTAAAAACACCCGCTATCGAATCATTCCCTGTATTCATATCTCCATCAAGAACTGTCCTCATCACCACCTTAAACTCTCCTGTATCCTGAGCCCAAGCATAAGAAGTAAAATTAACAACAGACTCAGCATGCCCCGCCACCGTCTTAGTAAGAGAATCAAAATAAATCAAATTATCACCACGATAAATCCTAAAGAAACTCTTAAAAGTAGCAGGAAAATTGCCAAAATTCTTAACCTTACCAGAAACAGGCTTCAAAGTATCACTCCTCAACACCACACCACCAACCGGCGGACTTATTATCCCTGTAACCCCAACATCAATATAAAATTGTAAAATCTGCAAACCAGCTCCCTCATCAGCAACAAAAGCATAAGAACCTACAACATAAACACCATACGCATAGCCTGGAGTATCATAATAGCCGACCTCATAAGGATTTCTCGGATTGAATATATTTATTATCCTTAAACCAGTATTATAATCAGCAACATACGCATAAGAACCTGAAACATAAACACCTCTAGCTATACCTGGAGTATCGTAATAACCAACTTGATAAGGATTACTTGGATTGGATATGTCTATTATCCTTAAACCTGCGCCACTATCAGCAACATACGCATAAAAACCTGAAACATAAACACCAATAGCGAAACCGGGTGTATCATAATAGCCCACTTCATAAGGATTGCTCGGATTAGATATGTTTATTATCCTTAAGCCTGCACTCCCAGCTGCAACATACGCATAAGGACCTGAAACATAAACACCCATAGCGAAACTGGGTGTAATATAATAGCCCACCTGATAAGGATTCCTCGGATTGGTTATGTTTAATATCCTTAAACCCGTATTATAATCAGCAACATACGCATAAGGACCTGAAACATAAACCCCTAAAGCTAAACCCGGTGTATCATAATGGCCAACTTGAAAAGGATTACTCGGATTGGATACATTTATTACTCTTACACCATGAGCATAATTAGCAATATAGGCCAAAACACCTGAAACATAAACACCAACGACTACACCCGGTGCATTATAGTAGCCAACTTCATAAGGGTTATGAGGATTGGATACATTTATTATCCTTAAACCTGCGTTTCCATCGGCAACATAACAATAAGAGCCCGAGACGTAAACACCGTAAGCCAAGCCTGGTGTATTATAATAGCCAACACGCCGAACGTTTAAAGATTCTCCCAAGAGAGATGTTAGTATTAATGATAAAATTAAAAACGTCTTTCCCCTCATTTCTCCCTCCTTAATTTTTTATTATTATATTATAATTATAACATTTTTTTTAAATTATGTCAATAATTAATCTTTAATTTAATCTCTCCATTAAAAAATAATTAATTTCCTAAAACAACTTTATCCTTCTCACATTACTTTCACTACTCATTTCTGCCTCTTCTTTTCTAAAATTACTCTAAATATTCCATATCCCTACAGCATCATATTTTTGATGGTTTTTACCGCTTCTAAAATTAAATATCCATTAATCCAAATCTTTATTCTCACTGGCATTTATCAACTAAATTCCCCATCCACTCCCATAGTTTAACTCCTATTAAACCCTTAAACTCTATTTTATTAAAATAAAGATACCCTATTTTATTAAGCTAGAAAAACACTATAAAAATTATTAATAACTGCTGAATAAAAATATAAATAAGAAAGTTAATCTTTGTTAGCCCCTAAAACCATACCCCCTATCATACCCCCCTCTTCCCTTTTTTATTTTTTAATTAAAATCTCCAAATAATATTAGGAAAAACTAAGTGATAGTAAATAGAGAGATTGCGAGAAATAACAACATTTGGCGACAGATCAAACGTTAAACAAATTTAATAAATTCTTTAGCATTAATAATTTAGAAATCTTTTTAATAAAACTTTTAACAACCCTTAGCAAATTTCTAAAAAGTTGAATTTGATTAATTTTTAAAACTTCCAATTTTCAAAGCTTTATAAATATTTAAAACCTAAAAGTAAAAAAAGTAGATATTTTACTAAATTCAAAACAAAACCAACTTATCTAAAATGGCGAAATAACAAAAAATTTTTAATCAACGCAAAATCTAATTTTAAAATTTTTATATCAAAACTTTAATTTTTTTAATCTTTCTATTTAAAATCCTAAAAAAGTTTAGTAATACTCTCTTAACATATCTACTTTTTTTATTGTTGATTAAAAATTATTTTTTATAATAATTTAAGTTAAAAGGAGAGAAAAGATGCAAAAGATACAGATTGAAAAAGAAGGTCTCCAATTTGTTAATGAAGAAGGTAAAGTTTTATTGGAAATTAAACAAAGTGAAAAGGGCGGTGTTTTATTACTTTATAATGATGAAGGGAAGGTAGTAATTAGTATGTGGGCAGGAAGTGCTGGTGGTGGATTGATGATTTTTAATAAAGAAGGGAGACCAATTGCTGAGATAGGCGCTTTTCAAGGGAAAGGCATTTTAACTCTTTTTGATAATAAAGGTAAAGTGGTTTTTGAAAAATAATTTTTCTATTGTCAATAAATATTTTTCTCTCAACTATTTGATTTTTTGTTTTTCTCTTTTAAAATTAAGATGATGCTTTTTTTCTTTCTCTTTAATTTTAATCCTTTGATTTGGGAAATGGTGAATTCTTGCTTGCCCGAATCAATTTTTTATAATCTTTTAAGATTACAGAATTTTAAAACCCGTTATTCTTTAAGTGAAAGTGCCTTTGCTTGTGCCAATTTTTTATATAATAAACTGCTTGAATATCGCCTTGATTCTGTCTATTTTCAACATTTTCAATCAGGCTACGCACCTAATGTGATTGGTATCAAAAGAGGAGCAAATCAATTAGATAGTGTATATATTGTTATTTGTTGCCATTATGATGCCATATCTGATAATCCCTATCTTTTTGCTCCCGGTGCTGATGATAATGGTAGTGGCACAGCAAGTGTTTTAGAAGTTTGTCGGATTTTGAGTAAATATAATTTTGAAAAGACAATTAGGTTTATCTTCTTTTCTGGCGAAGAGCAAGGACTCTTAGGAAGTTATTATTATTGTAGTTTAGCAAAATATATCAATAGAGATAGTATAATTTCAGCAGTTAATATTGATATGATTGGCTACTCAATACCCCAAAGGGACTCGGCTTCAGTTATTGGCAAACCAAATAATCCCAATTGTCAGCCTTTGGTAGATTATTTTATTGCTTGTGCTGACACCTATACCAATCTAAAATGTATTAGAGCGATTATTGACCGTCCCCGCTCTGACCATGCCTCTTTTAACCGCTTTGGTTATCTTGCTATCCATATAAGGGAAAATTTGAATGTCTTTAATCCCTATTATCATACTGCTGGTGATACAATCGGTGCTGGTTTTAATGACCTAAATTTAGTCTATGAGATAACCAAGGCAGCAATTGCTACTATTGCTTCCCTAAGTAATCCTATCAGTGTTTCTTTCTTACCGATTACAAAAAATATAATCTATAATAAAAATAAAAATAATTTAAATCTAAAAATTGCCTATAACCCTTTGGGCCAAAAAATAGCAGTAAGAAATAAAGGGATGTATTTTATAAAAGAAAATAGCCAATTTAAAAAACTAATTATTTTGAAATGAGGGCATATTTTTTGATAAATAGCGAAATAAAAATCTTGGCGATTATCTTTTTTTCTCTTTTTATTGGTTTTTTATTCGGTGGTATTCCCTTTGGTTATTTAATTCCCAAGATTTTCAAAAAGATTGATATTAGAAATTATGGAAGCAAAAATATTGGCTTTACGAATGTCTATCGGACCTTAGGTTATTTATATGGAATACCGGTTTTGATATTAGACATTAGCAAAGGTTTTTTTATTACCTATTTTTCAAAGGAACTTTTTTTATTGCCGGTTTTTGTTGGTATCGGTGCGATTTTAGGACATCTTTTTACTCCCTATCTCCGTTTTAAAGGTGGCAAAGGGGTAGCAACAACAATTGGTGTATTATTGGCTTTGGCACCCAAAAATCTTATTTTTTCATTAATTATCTTTTTAATCGTTTTAATTATTTTCTCCTATATGTCCTTAGCATCAATTTCTTTTGCCTTATCCCTTCCTTTATCTTTTATTTTAATAAAAAACCAAAACCCTTTAATCCTAATCTTTTTTATTATCATTAGCATTTTAATTATTTTAAAACATATTCCTAATATTAAAAGGGTAATAAGAAAAGAAGAGCCAAAATTTAGATTGAGAGTAAAATGAAAATTGGGTTTATTGGTGCTGGTAGATGGGGAAAGGTGTTAATAAACCATTTGGCAAAAAAAGAAAAAGAGATTTTTGTTTATGAAAAGTATAAAAAAAGATTAAAATTTGAAAGAGAAAATATTAAAATTCTAAAAGATTTAAAAGAAATAGAAAAATGTTCCTTCATTTTTCTTACCCTTCCATCTTATTCTTTAAGGGAGGTTTTAGAAGATTTAAAGAGATTAAAGATTAAGGAAACAACTACTTTTGTTTCATGTATTAAAGGGATTGAAGAAAAAAGCCTAAAAAGGATGTCAGAGATAATTTATGAATATTTTCCTTATAACCCTATTGCGGTTTTATGTGGACCAGGAATTCCTGAGGAAGTTTCTTTAAAAATTCCTACCACCTTAGTTATTGCCTGTAAAAATAGAGAAATCGGCGAAAAATTACAAAAACTTCTTTCTTTTGACAATTTAAGGGTATATTATCAAGAAGATATCATTGGTTGTGAAATTGGTGGCGCAATAAAAAATGTTATTGCGATTGCTGCCGGAATTTTAGATGGTAAAAATTTTGGAATAAATACTAAAGCAGCTTTAATTTCCCGAGGTTTGGCGGAGATTATGCGTTTGGGAATAAAATTAGGAGCTTTACCCTTAACTTTTGCTGGACTTTCAGGCGTGGGTGATTTAATCGTTACCTGCTTTTCTAAATATTCCAGAAACTATCAATTAGGCTTTGCCTTAGGCAAAGGTAAAAAATTAGAAGAAATTTTAAAAGAAAAAAAAGGTGTGATTGAAGGCTATTATACCGCAAAGAGTATTTACCAATTAAAAGAAAAATATAATGTAGAAATGCCAATTTGTGAAGGTATTTACCAGATTTTATTTCTGAAAAAAGATATTGAAGAAGTTATTGAAAAATTATTAAAAAGAAGTTTAAAAGAAGAGTTTTGGCAATAAAAAGGAGTTAAAATGAAAGAGAAGAAATTATATTCCTTAAAAGAAGTAAGTAATAGATTAAAAATTGATGAAAATAAGTTAAGAAAATGGGCAAAAGTTTTCAAGGTGGGCAAAAGAATAAAGAAAAAAATCTTTTTTGATGAAAAAGGGATGGAAAAAATAAAAATGATTAAAAAACTCTTTAAAGAAGGCTATTCTCAAAAAAGTATTCAAAATAATTTATCAAAAAAGATAAGAGAAAAAAGAAAAGAAAGAAAAATAAAATTATCTTTAAGATTTTTAAACACCCTTTATAAAGAACTTTTAGAAATAAAAGAGATTTTAGAAAATTAAGGAGGGAAAAATGGGTTACCTTATTTTAGTAATAATTATCATTATCTTATTATCAACAGCAATCCGAATTTTAGCTGAATACGAAAGAGGCGTAGTTTTTCGTCTAGGAAGATTTCACAAAGTGAAAGGGCCAGGGCTTATTTTGTTAATTCCCTTCATTGACCGAATGGTAAAAGTGAGTTTAAGAATTGTTACTTTAGATGTGCCACCCCAAGATGTAATCACTCGAGATAATATTTCAGTAAAAGTTAATGCTGTTGCCTATTTTAAAGTCTTTGATCCCAAAAAGGCAATAATTGAAGTAGAAAATTATCTCTATGCCACTTCCCAGATTTCCCAAACGACTTTAAGAAGTGTGCTTGGTGAGTACGAGTTGGATGATTTATTAACAAAGAGAGATATGATTAACCAAAGGTTACAAAAGATTATTGACCAACAAACTGATCCTTGGGGGATAAAAGTAGTGATGGTAGAAATCAAACATGTTGATATTCCAGAAGAGATGAAAAGGGCAATTGCTCGTCAAGCTGAAGCAGAAAGAGAAAGAAGAGCAAAAATTATCCATGCTGATGGAGAATTGCAAGCGGCGGCAAAATTGAAAGAAGCAGCAGAAATTCTCTCCCAAACACCAGCGGCCTTACAACTTCGTTATTTAGGAACTTTAACTGAAATTGCTGCAGAAAAAAATTCAACAATCATTTTCCCTTTACCAATTGAATTACTTTCTTTAATATCCAAGGCGAGAGGATAAACTCAGACACTGATTGATAAAATTTTTTATCTCTTGATAAAACCTTTCCCGGGAGAATTTTAAAGCATTTTCTCGACATTTTTGTGGTGAAAAAGAAAAGTTATCAAAATTTTTAACCGCCTTTATCAATGCCTCTTTTGTTTGGGGGTAGAAAAATATACCGGTCTCTTTTTCAATAATTGTTTCTAAAGCCCCTCCTTTTTTATAAGCAATTACTGGTGTTCCACAAGCTTGGGCTTCTAAGGGAACAATACCAAAATCCTCTTCTTGGGGAAAGATTAATGCTTTACATTTATTATAATATTCCAAAAGTTTTTCGTCTGGTTGCCAACCTAAAAACTCAATATTATTTTTGGCAAATTTTTTTAGTTTCTTTTCTTCTGGACCAGTGCCAATAATCTTTAAAGGTAAATTTAACTCATTAAAGGCCTCTATTGCTAAATCCAATTTTTTATAAGGCACTAAGGCAGAAACAATTAAAAAGAAATCTTCTCTCTTAAGGTTTAAAAATTGATAAAAATTAGTGTCTACCGGCGAATGAATTACCTTAGCCTCTTTACCGTAATATTTTTTTATTTTCCTTGCAATATTTTTTGAATTGGCAATAAAGAAATCAACATTTTGGGAACTTTTTTTATCCCATCTTTTTAAATAAGGACGAAAAATCTTCGCACCAATTTTTGTTATTAACCTCGCTTTTTTAAAATACTCATCAAACATATCCCAAACATATCTCATTGGGGTATGACAGAAACAGATATGAATCTGATTTTTAAACTTCTTAACCCCTTTAGCAACACAATGGCTGGAAGAGAGAATTAGATCAAAATCTTTTAGATTAAAATGCTCAATTAAAGTCGGCATTATTGGCAAATAATAGCGGTAATTTTTTTCAATATTAGGAAATTTCTGAAGAATAGAAGTTTTAATTTTCATCTGATTGATAATTGGTGAAATTTTTTCTTTATTGTAAACTAAGGTATAAAGAACAGCGTCAGGAAAAATTTCGCAAAACACCTCCAAAACTTTCTCACCACCCCGCATTCCAGTAAGCCAATCATGAACTATTGCTACTTTCATACTTTAAAGATCAATTTTTCTAACAATTTAACTGTTTTCCTTGCAGTATTTTCCCATTTGAAAATCTTCGCTCTTTCATATCCCTTTTTTATTAATTTCTCCTTTAATTCAGGATTTTCAAAAAGTAAAAGGATTTTTTGAGCAATATCTTCAGGAAGATAAGGATTAAAATATATTGCTGCGTTGTTACATCTTTCTTTTAATACCGAAATATCGGAACATAAAACTGGACAACCACAACTCATCGCTTCAATTGGTGGTATTCCAGCTCCTTCATGAAAAGAAGGAAAAACAAAACAAAAAGCATTTTTATAATAACTTATCAACTCCTGATCATCAATTTTATTAATAAATTTAACCCTTTTTTTAACTTCGGGTTTTATTTTAATATCTACCTTCTCAAAAATCTTTCCTTCCGGTGCAATTACTATCGCATTTAAAGGAATATTTTTATTAACAATCAACTCAAAAGCCAAAAGAAAATTGATTAAATTTTTCTTTTTAGCCAATGAGCCAACATAAAGGAGATAATCTCTTTCTTTTATTTCAATAGCTGTTATTGGATTTTCAATAAAACCACCTTGAGGGATAGCAAAAATTTTATTCTTAACAAAGGGGTATCTATTTAAAATTAATTTTTTTTCGCTTTCCGAGACAGTAATTATCGCCCAAGCATACTTTAGAATTATTGGAATTAATATTGAATAAAAGGTTCTAAAAAGAAAACGATAATTTTCAGGAAAATATTTAAAACCTAAATCATGGATAGTAACAATAATTTTCTTATTTAGAAATAAAGAAATTAAAGGAGCAGTATTACCTAAACAGATAAGGATTTTATTTTTTAAATAAAAAGGAAATTCTAACTGTTCCCAAAGATGCCCTTTTAAAATGCCAATTTTTCTGATAGGAATATGTTTTAATTCTAAATTGTGAATTATATTTCTTGGTGCAAAAATTTTAAATTGAAATTTTTTCTTATCAATCTCTCCTTTTTCTATTAAAAAATCAATTTCCTTTATTAATTGAAGGGCATATCTTTGGACACCAGTAATTTTTTGGGTTAAAAAACGACCATTAATTATAATTTCCATAACTTACTGACTTACAACGATAATAATCGGATTTTTTTATCAATAAAGAAACATACTCTATTTTTTCTTTATCAATTTTTAAAATATTGGCGATCTGCAAAACTGATAATCCTTTTTCTAAGCAATATAAAATTAAATCTAACTCTTCATAGTTTAATCCAATAACCTCTTCATCAAAAATTCCTGGTAAGAGATCGGGAGAAGGTTTTTTTTCAAGGATTTTTTTAGGCAAACCTAAATATTTATATAGCTCTCTTACCTGAGTTTTATATAACGATAATAAAGGCATTACGTCACAAGCATCATCACAACCATATTTTACAAAAAATCCAATAAGATACTCAGTTTTATTGGTAGTACCAACTACTAACCGGTTTTCTAAATCTGCAAAGAGATATAAAAGTATCATTCTTAAACGATGTTTGAAACGATAATAGGTTTTAATTTTTCTTATAAACTTATTTAATTTTTTATTTTCCTCTAAAATAGAAAGAAAGGGTGTTTGTTGAGTTTTTTTTTGATATAATTGAGATAATTTTTTAATAACTAAGGGTTTTATTTTTTGAGGAATTATTAAATTATTCAAAAAAAATAAGTCATAAATACCAAAATTTTTTAAATATTTCGTTATCTCTATTACTTTATATTTTATATTTAATCTTTGGGCAAATTGGATAGCATCCTTTAAATTCTCTTGATTACTACCAATTTCGGGCAAAATTAATGCTAATACCCTCTTTTCCCCTATAGCTTCTTTACACAAAAAAGTAGTCAATGAAGAATCTATCCCACCACTCAATCCTAAAATTATCCCATCTTTTCTAAAATTCTCACAACAGTTCTTAATAAAATTTATTAAAGATAAAAAAACTACTTCTGGCTTAATTTTTAATTCTTCAATAATTTTTTCTTTCTCCATTTTATAATTATACTAAAATTTTAATTATTGAAAAGTAATTATTGTTTAATATAATCTTTAAAAATTTTATGTTGAAAATTGAAAGATGGGAAGAGTTAAGAAAAATTTTTTTTCAAAGTTTTCAATATTTTCTTTCTTTGATAATTGTTAGAAGTATAACTGCTATAAATGGAATTTTTCTTGCCCGTTTTCTTTTAAGCGAAAAGTTTGGAATTTTTTCTAACATTAATCAATTAGCAATTCTTCTTACTTTTTTTGCTAGTTTTGGCTTACCGAGCGCTATTACCAAATTTATTGCCCAAGCAAAGGAGAATAAAGAATTACTAAACGAAACATTCAATACTGCTCAGATATTAATTTTTTTAACTTCTGCCATAGTAATTATAATTTATTTCTTCTTATGCCCTTTTTTAGCAAATAGGATTTACAATAAACCATTTTTAATTAAATATCTTTATTTCATTATTTTTTTATTATTATTTCTTACTTTAAATAATTTTTGGATTGGCATCCTTCAAGGTTTAAAAATAATAAAATCTATTTCTTTAATAAATATCCTTTACAATCTCATAAGCCTTCCCTTAATTTTTTTTCTGGTAAGAAAATATGAAATCAGCGGCGGTATCTGGGCTTTCACCATAGCAAATTTTTTTGGTAGTCTATTATTTTTCTTCACAATTAAAAAATATTTTTCTTTAAATTTAAATTTTCAAAAAAATATTGCCAAAAATATTTTATCACTTACTTTTCCTACTTTTTTATCCGGATTAGTAATGATGCCAGCAATGTGGTTAGTAACTACTCGCTTGGGAGTAACTAAAAATTTTTCTGAAGTTGCCTATTTTAATATAGCAAACACCTTTTTTCAATTTCTCCTTTTTATGCCTCTCGCTATCGGAATGCCATTGACTCCAACGATCGCTGAAAATATAAAAAATCAGGAAAAGATAAAGGAACTCTTAAATAAAATAATGAATTATTTAAACATCTTTTTATTTATCCTTCTCTTACCATTTCTTATTTTTTCTTCAAAAATAATTACTTTATTATATGGAAATCATTACTTATCGGCTGTAAAACCATTTATTTTTGTCGTTAGTGCTATTATTCCAACATCTATCGGCTATATTTTGGGATATTATCTTTTGGGAACTGGTAAAATGTGGTTAGCAACCCTTTTTAATGGTGTTTGGTTTGTATTATTTGTTGGTTCCACTTTCTTTTTTACCTACAAATTTGGTGCTTTAGGAGCAGGAATAAGTTTTTATATTGCTTATCTCTGCCAAGCTTTCCTTATGATTTTCTATCTTAAAAACATTTTAATTAAACCTTTTCGGCTGTTACAAAATTTGATTTTAATATCTTTCTTGGTTATTATTTTTTATAAATTAATATGAAAAAAATTATTTTTTTATGCGAACTTTTACCTTTTCATACTATTAGTGGTCGTCCCTGGTTTTTGGCACAAGCTTTAAAGAAAAAAGGACTTTCTCCTATCTTTTTTGGTCTCTCACCAAATCCTTTAAAATATTTTAATGAAAAAAAATATAACCCGCAGAAATTTTTGGAAATTTTTAAGATTAATCGTTATTATAAGGAAGAAATTAAATTTTATTCTTTACCTCGTTATCTACCTTTAAGATATGTAATACTGCACAAATTCTATAATTCATTAATTATCCCTCAATTATTTTTTTCTAAATTCAAAAACCTTTGTGAAGGAGCAATAATTTACACTCAAAATCCGGTTTGGTTTTGGGTAATAAAGAAATTAAAAAATAATATAATAATTTATGACCGAATTGATGACCTAAAAGTTTTTTTCCCTCTTCTAAAAACTAAAATATTTTTTGAAAAGATAGAAGAAAATTTAATTAAGAAAGCAACAATAATATTCTCTATATGCAAAAATATCGAAAAAGAAATTAAAAAGAAATATCCCCAAGCAAAAGTAATAAATCTTCCTAACGCTGTCCCCGAAGAATGGTGTAATATAAACAACCAAAAAGTTGAATATTCTTCTTTATTTTCTTCACAATCCTTTTATTTTGAAAGGCCTGTTATTGGCTTTGTTGGTAGTTTATTTTGGTGGATAGACTTTGATTTAATTGAAAAGTGTTTACAAAAATTTCCCAAAGCCACTTTCCTATTTGTTGGACCTTATAAAGAGGATATTAAAAAACTTCTTCAATATAAAAATTTATTTCTTTTAGGCCCCCGTCCTTATTCATTAATACCTTATTATATAGATTTTTTTGATGTGTGTATTTTACCTTTTAAAAAAGACGAAGTAGCCTATAAGAGTGATCCAATAAAGATTTATGAGTATTTAGCATTAGGTAAACCGGTAGTTTCAACTCCTATCGGTACCAGTGATGAAAATCTTAATGAATTAGTATATTTTTCTCAAAATGACGAAGAATTTATTATAAACATCAACAAAGCATTAAAAGAAAATAATTCTTCCTTAAAAGAAAAGAGAAAAAAATATATTTTTAAAAATCATACCTGGGAAAAAAGAGCCGAAACTTTTATTAAAACAATCTCCTTTTTGGAAGATTAAAAATTATTTTCAATAAGAAATTCTACCCATAAGTTTTTTATGATTTTCTTTAACAATCTTTTAATATAAAGAAATAAGCTCTGCAAGCAAACTTTCCAAATTCTAATATCCATCTTCCAATTATTAAAAAGATAACAACCAAATATCTTCCTAAAAATTCCTTATCAATAATTTTTAAAAACAAAATTTTAGCAATAATAAACATATAACACATAAAACAAATTAAAATTTTCTAAAGTCTTCCGTTAGAAATTTTATCAATTAATTCAACTAAAATTATATTAAGGGTAAATGAAAATATAATGTACTCTGATCAGAATAGAAAATTTGAACAAATTTTGCTTTTAAAATTAAATATTAAAAAAGAAAAAGAGATTAATTTCTAAAAAAGAGTCTAGATAGTTAAAAAGTAGGTAAAATCAAAAATCTGAATCTGAACACCTAAATTTTTTTTATCAAAAATCATTTGGATAATTTTAGAATTTTTTGTCAAAGAAAGATTAAAAAGTATTGGAAGTATGAATTATTAATATCCTCTGATTTACATTGTTGAAAACAAAGGGAAAACCAAAAAGAAGGATAAATTAAACTTACACTAATTATAAGTCCGGTGACTCCATAAATTAAAAATGGCAAGTAAAGCAGCCCAAACAAAATTAAAGCGATAAATTAACAATACCGCTGATTCAATACCAATTATCATCAAAGAGATAAAAGCTGAAAGAACTCCTAAACTTACCCATTGTTGGAAATTATCTTTGGGATTTTTTAATACCCTGATAATATTTTTAAAGAAAAAGGAGTAAATTAGGAGAAAAATTAATAAACCTATGCTTCCCATTTTCCAAAGAAGATTTAAATAGGTTGAATCCATCCAAGAAAAATATTTAATACCCCTCTTGGTAATAGGAGCAGGATAAACAGCTCCTAAGCCTACACCAAAAATTGGATTTTTTTTAAACTCTTTTAATAAATGTTGAGCTGCATAAATTCTTTCTAAAATAGAAATATCTTCAGTCAATTCAGTAATACTTTGTGTTCTTATTTTTATAATTTTTTTCAAATTTTCCTTTTTTATTAAAAAATAGGCACTTATAATTATTAAAATAATACTTCCTAATACTAAAAAAATCGCCTTTTTTAATCTTAATTTTTTATAAAAAAAGAGATAAATAATTAAAATTATAAAGAGTGAAAGAGGAATGGTTAACCATAAAGCACGGGTAAAAGAAATTATTACTGCTAAGGTTAAAGGAATCAAAGAAAGAAGAGCTAAAATTTTATATTTTGTTTCTTTGCCTAAAATTATATAAGAAAATAATAAAGGATAGGCTAAATTAAAGAGATGTTGTTGGTCAGTTGCATATCTTTTAATATAAAAAGTAAGTAAAAAAGGAATTATATACTCTAAGGAAACTAAAATTGAAATAACAATAATTGAAATAATTAAAATTTTTTGCCATTTCTCATCTTGAAAATAAATCAATACTAAAAAATAAAAGGCGTAATAAAAAATAACTAAAAAATCATCAACTGTGTGGTATAGAGAATGACCAGAAAAAATTCCGTAAAATAAAGAAAAGCCTGCTAATAAAAGAAAACTTAACATCCAATAATCAGTTTGTGTTGTCAAACGATATCGCTCCTTTCTTTCAAAAGCCAAAAAAGTTAAAAAAAGAAGCATAAAAAATGGGATTTCTTCTAATCTCAAATAAATTAATCTCCGAGCGGTAGGTCCCATTAAAAGGGAAGCAAAGAAAATAGTAAAGATTAAGAAAATTTTTAAACGATCTTTACCTATAATAATAAAAGAGATAAAAAAAATAATTGGAAGAATGATTAAAAAATATCGTAGGTCATAATAAAAAGAAAGGGCTAAAAAAAGAGCTTGAAAAATTAAAAATAAAAGAAAAAAAAGTCTATTAAATTTAATTTCAGTTGCTAAAAGGCTTTGGTTTTTTATTTGTGAACCCATAATAAAATTTTAAAAAATCAACAATTCTTTTAGCTGCTTTACCATCACCGAAAGGATTTATTTTTCTTACCATTTGATTATATTTTTTTGAATTATTTATTAATTCACTAACATTTTTTATTATATTTTCGTAAGAAGTCCCAACCAATTTTGCTAATCCCTTGACCACTACTTCTTTTCGCTCGGTTTTGTTTCGCAAAATTAATACCGGCACATTAAAACTTGGTGCCTCTTCACAAATTCCACCTGAATCGGTAAGAATTAAAAAACTTTTTCCCATCAATTCTAACAGTTGAAAATAAGGTAAAGGACGCAAAAGATTAACTTGAGAAAGATTTTCCAATTTTTTATGTATCACCTCTTTAACATTAGGATTTAAATGAACCGGAATATAAAATTTAAGAAAAGGATAAATTTCTGCTAACTTTTTTATCGCTTCACAAACTTCTTCTAAAGGTTTTCCCCAATTTTCTCGCCGATGAATGGTAACTAAAATATTTTTTTCTTTTTTGACATTATTCTTCTTTATTCTAAACTCTTTTTTAATTTTTAAAAGAGCATCCACTACGGTGTTTCCAGTAACAAAAATTTTTTCCTTGTCAATATTTTCTTTTAAGAGATTTTTCTCTGCTATTTTCGTGGGAGCAAAATTAATATCTGCGAGGGGAGAAATTAAACGGCGATTTATCTCTTCTGGGTAGGGTTGATATTTATCTTCTGTTCTTAATCCGGCTTCAACATGAGCCACTTTAATCTTTTCATAAAAAGCAAGAAGAGCACAAGCAAAAGCTGAGGTTGTGTCGCCTTGAACAATCACTAAATCGGGGTTTACTTTCTTTAAATAGGGATAGAACTTTTTTAAAATTTTCTCTGTTACTAATCGGGGTGTTTGATTGGGTTCCATAATATCTAAATCATAATCTACCTGAATTTTAAATAATTTTAAAACCTCATCCAACATCTCCCGGTGCTGGGCAGTTATACACACATAACTTTCAAAAAATTTTTTATTACTTTCTTTTCTTAACTCCTGAATAACGGGTGCTAATTTTATTGCTTCAGGCCTTGTTCCAAGGGCAAAAAGGATTTTAGCGATTTTCACTTTTTCTCTTTAAAAAAATCTCCTTTTTTAAAGTAGTTAATGCTTCCGAAAGAAAATCTTTTAGTTCCTTATGGGAATTTATATATTCTTTAGTAAACAAAACTAATATACTAAAAATTAAAGAAAAGAAAAAACCACCCAAAACAATAATTTTTTTCTTAGGAAAAGAGGGCCGCTCGGGCACTTTGGCATAATCTAAGATAGTAATCGTTGGTGTATCCTTTGCTTCGGTAAGTTTTGCCTGCTGGTATTGTTGTTGTAATAAAACATAAATTTCGCTCTTCAATTTCCATTCTTGATATCTTTTAATATATTCACTAGCTACTGCGGGTAATTTCTTAAAGGGAGTTCCAAAACCAGGTCCAAAACCACCTAAACCGCCTCCTTTTTCTATTTCACCCAATTTTTCACGAAATTTTTTAACTTCGGCTATTAAGTCTTGATAATAAGGATTCTCCGGAGATGAAAAATCTTTCGCAATTTCCAATTCGGTCTCTTTTATAATTAATTGAGATTTCAATTGGGCATAGGCATCTAATACTGATTTTAACCCCTCTTCCAATTCGGGCAGTTTATACCTCTCTTGAAAATTTTTCAGAGAATCTCTTGCTTCGGCTAATTCTTTCTCCACTTTCTTTAATTGATTTTCTAAAAATATCCTTAAATATTTTCCCCTACTCATCATCGATTCTTTTAAAAAATTATCTAAAGCAGCAATATAAGCATTTACCATCTCACAAGCAAGATTTCTATCTTTCGCTTCCACACTAATTTTAATAACCATCTCTTCGGTTTGAGAAATTTTAGTAATTGTATTTAAAAAATTGAGAGCATCTTCTATTTTTTTAAATTTATAAAAATTTAAAAATTTAGTATTATTTATCACATACTCCTTGATTGTTCTACTCCTCAAAATTGCTATCAACGCATCACTTATATTCCAACTTCTTAACATTAACCTTTGAGTGGGAGAAGAACTGGGCAAAATGGTTGAAAGACTGTAAATTGTTGGTTCATCTGGCGGTGGTAAAATTTGACCAGTAGCTTTATATCTTTTTGGCAAAATAAAAGCTAAAATTAAAGAAAAAAGAGTTATTATAAAAACATTCCAGAAAATAAATTTTCTTCCTTGAAATAAAATTAATAAGTATCTCATTTAAAGTTATTTTAATAAAAATAATTTTAAAAATCAAATATTTGTTGGATATTTCATAATGATTAGCTAAAAAAGTAATTGAAATATTGAACAGTGCAAGTTTTTCTCTTTTGATGTTTATTTGTTTATTAAATGAAGAAATGTTTTTATTGATTTTTTTATTTTAATTTATATAATTTATAAAAAAAGTTTATAAAATAAAAAGTAAGGAGGTAAAAATGAAAAGAAACTATTTTCTTGTTTTCTTGTGGTTACCAATATATTTATTTTCTTATCAATTAAACCCTGATTATGCTCCTATTACTTCTTTTAAAAAAGCAGAAGAAACTTCTTATGATTATAATGAATGGTTAACTTTTGCTCCTTTACCAACTACTCGGGCTCATCAGATGACTGCTTTTTGTGTAGTGGGTGGTGAGAAAAAATGGTATTCCTTTGGTGGTTTTCAAGTCTCGGGTGGAGCAGTTCAAAATATTGTTTTAGAATATGATGTAAGGACAAATACTTGGCAGGAAAGGGCACCTATGCCGACCGCTCGGGCTATTGGACGGGCTGCTTATGTTGGAAAAACAGGTAAAATCTATGTAATTGGTGGTTGTCAAACTTTTGGAACCGGTCTTAATGTGGTGGAAATTTATGACCCTGCAACTAATAGCTGGACTACTGGAGCACCTATGCCAGTGGGTAATCATGATTTTGGAATTGGTGTCTGGCGAGATTCTTTAATCTATGTGATTGGGGGTGGAAATTGGAGCGCAACTTCTCCTCCGATTAATTCGGTATATTTATACAATCCCTTTACTAATTCTTGGTCCTCTTGCACACCTATGCCTCAACCTATGGGAACACCGGGTGCTGGAATAATCGGAGATACAATTGTAGTATCTACGGGCTATCAATCTGCTGGTGCTACAAACATAACTTTTATTGGCACTATTAATCCTGAAAATCCAACCCAAATAACATGGACAACAGGTCCCTCTTGCCCGGGCACGATAAGATATCGGACAATTTGTGGGGTTTATAATGATGAACTTTTTTTAGTTGGTGGTAACACTGCGGCAGGTATAACTGCTGAAACCCGCTCTTATAATCCGAGAACAAATACCTGGTCTCAATGGGCAAATAAACCAACCGCTGTCTCCAATGTTTATGGAATTGCTGTTGACCCAGCAGGTATGCTTTATGTGGCTGGTGGATATAATGGCACAACTTATGTAACTGCCCACGAAGGACTTGATTTAAGACAATTTAATCATGATGTGGGAGTAATAAGAATATTACCTTCTTTAAGAATCAGACCAAATATTGAAACTCCTTTTATTGGTGTTGTAAAAAATTTTGGTTTAAATCCCGAAACATTCACAACTACTTGTTTGGTTTATGATTCAATCGGTGATACCTTACTTATCCAAAAAGATACCACAATCTCTTTATCAAGAGGAGATACTTTGGCAATTGAATTTGGCAGAATAACTCCCTCGGTAGGAAGAGTTTATAAGATTACAGTGTATACTGTTTTAACCGGTGATGAGGATCCAACAAATGATACTATGAGAACAAGGGTTGAAGTGAAGGTAGGAAGTGAACCTTGTGGTTTTGGTTATATTTATGAATCGACTCAAGAACCGGATACAGTTAGGTTTCTCTGGATTGACCCAACCGCTGGCACACCGATAACCGGTTGGTATCCAAACGCCGATGATGGATATGTCCAAAGAACATTGCCATTCCCATTTAGATATTATGGACAAACATTTAACACAATCTATGTTTCTACCAATGGCTTCTTATCAGACTCAGCAGCCTATGCTTTTAGTAATACTGGATTTCCAACAGCAATTAGAAATCATATTTGCGGTTGGTGGGATGACCTTGATTTAAGCACATCAGGAACTGTTTATCAATATAATGACCCACAAGGAAATTTTGTTGTCTTTGCCTGGGTAAATGTTCCAAGATATAATGCTCCTTCTGAAGTTCAGACTTTTCAAATTGTTCTTTATCGTAACGGAGTGATCAGATATAATTATTTAAGTATGACCGGAACTTTAAATTCTAACACAGTTGGTATTCAAGGAATTTATGGTGCTAATCGCTGGTATCATCAATATGTATATAATGGTCAACCTTCTAATCATATTGTTGATGATTCGGTTTCTATTATTTTCTATTATCCTCCTTATTTAAATATTTGTGAAGAGAAATATGAAAAAGTTATTAAAATGATTTACTCCTTACCAAATGGAAAGGGAAATTGCGAAATCTATAATCTCAACGGACAACTTATAAAGAGATTCTCTTTAGAAGATAAAAAAGCCCATCAAAAAGAGTTGAGAAAGGGGATTTATTTCTTGAAAGTAAAGAGAGAAAAATCTATTGAAAACTACAAACTGATTATTACCCAGTAATAAAAAAGGAAGCCCGCCCTCGATTATTTCTTTAAAGAGGGCGGGCTAAAACTTTTTATTAAATTTTTTAATCTTTCTTTTTTTATTTTTCCTTCATTATTTATTAAAATTATCTCTAAATCTCTTTCAAATTCCTTTAAAACTTGTAAACAAGCACCGCAAGGATAAGTAAAATCTTTTGTGGGTGTATAAATTATTAGCTTTTGAAAAGACTTTTCTCCTTCACTTATTGCCTTAAAAACTGCTACCCTTTCTGCGCAAATAGTTAATGAGAAAGAAACATTCTCAATATTCACACCTGAATAGATATTGTTTTTAGTAATTAATAAAGTAGCCACTGGAAATTGGGAATAAGGAGAATAACTATTTTTTACAATCTTTTTTAACAAATCAATATATTTTTTAATTTGTTTCATAATTCTTTAATATCTTTTTAAATAATTTAGCATTTTTTAACATTGCGTGATTATTATTAAAAAAAGCATATATCTTTTTAGGTTTTTCTAAAATTATTTTTTTAGCAATTTCTTTCAATTCTTTTTCAGAATAATCATAGGTATACCAAATATCTTTTCCGTGAAATCTCATATAGATATAATCATTAGTTTTTACAATAACTTCGCCAAAATTTGGAGCATCAATAGAAACCCAGGTTATTCCTTTACTTTCTGCCCATTTATAATACTCTTCTTTAAACCATTTTTCATTTCTTACCTCCAAGGCAAATCTTTCCTTTAAGTTTGTATAATCAATAAATTTTTCTAATTTATTAATACTTTTGGGTGTAAAATTTGGCGGTAATTGAAAAAGATAAAAATCAATATAATTATCTAAGATTTTGAAAAGATTTATAAACCTTTCATAAAAAGGATAAGCCTCTTCATTTAATTTAAAACGATGAGTAATCATTTGAGAAACTTTAATTGCCCATCTCAAACTTTTACCTTTGTTTGCCCAACTTTTAACTTGATTAGGGAAAGGAAAACGATAAAAAGAAACATTTAATTCAACAGCATTTAATTTAGAATATTTAAGATACCAATCAAAAGTGCCTTCTAAATTCCAATCATAATACCAACCAGAAGTGCCAACATAAATTTCCATTTAACTAATATTAATTAAAGTTAGAAATTTTTTCAAAATAATACTGTCTATTAATCTCCTGGAATCTATTTTAACACCAATTTATTTATAGAAGTCCAAAAAGATAAGTTCTTAAGAAGGCATATTAAATGGTTTGGATAAAAGAGAATTATTGTAATTTAACGACAAGTGTAAGAAGAATAGATGCTTATGTTTTGCTGCCTCTAGCCTCAGAAATCTTTGTGGAACGAAAATTATTTATTTTTTAATTAGTAATTTTTTTACTTATCTTCATTGCCTTTATCCGGTCAACTTTATTATTTTCATTATGGTTATTTATTGAGAATTGTCGATTGGAAATTTTTAATACCTTTAATCCTTTCTATTTATTAGAATTATGTTTATGTCTAGAAAATCTAATATTTAAATGAACCATCTTTATTAGCTAATAAGACAAATATAAACTAAAACCTTATTTTAATAAAAATCCAATTACTATACCATATACTATACAGTCCCCTTCTCTATAGAAAATAAACCTCTCTTGTGTTATTAATGTGATATTAAGAAAACATCTAAAAGAATTACTTATTTATTTTTTTATTTATTTTTTAACAAAAGAATAAATAACTTCCTTAACACCTCCTTTTTCTCAATCCATTTCTTTAAATTTAATGCCTTCATTTTTTATACAGTTCTGTTCTGTATATAATATAATAACGAAAAAAGGGCTCTAAAGGTTACGATATTTTTTAATATTAAAGGTATTCAAAATTGACTTTAATTTTATTTTAAATTATAATATTTTAACTGCGAGGATGGCGGAACTGGCAGACGCGCTGGATTTAGGATCCAGTCCCGTAAGGGGTGGGGGTTCAACTCCCCCTCCTCGCATAAAAAAGGAGTTAAAAATTGAATGTATCAATAATTAACAAAAATGAATATTTAAAAGAAGCAAGTATTGTTGTAGAAAAAGAAATTGTAGAAAAAAAGATTGATGAAATATTAGAATTTTATAAAGATAAAATTGCTATCCCGGGTTTTCGGATTGGTAAAGCGCCAAAAGAAATTATTTATAAAAAATTAAAAAAAGGAATTGATGAATTAGTTATTGAAAAATTAATCAACGAATATTACGAAAATTTAATAAAAGAAAAGGATTGGCAGGTCGTGGGAGAAGTAAAAATTACTGAATATGAACTAACCCCAGAGAAAGAGTTAAAATTTACTATTCTTTTGGAAATAATCCCTGATTTTCCATTAAAAGAATATAAAGAAATTCCTATTAAAAAATTTGAAATTACTGGTTTTGATGAAGAATTTGAAAAAAGGGTGAGAGCCTTACAAGAAAAATGTGCTACTTATACCGAATTGGATAGACCAGCAAAAGAGGGAGATTTTCTTTTAATTGATTACTCCTTATTAGATGAAAATAATAATTTATTAGAGAAAAGAGAAAATCTTTTAATAAAAATTGGAGATGAGAAAAACCATCCCGAATTAAATAAAAATTTAATTGGTGTTGAAGCAGGAAAAGAAGTTTTAATAAGGATAAATAATAATCAATATAAAATTTTCATTCGTTCTGTAAGAGAACAACATCTTCCAGAAATCAATGAGGAATTTGCCAAGGCCCTTGGTTTTGAAAGTCTGAAGGCTTTAAAAGAAGAGATTGAAAACGAAATTAATGAAGAAAGAGAAAAACTTTTAGAAGAAAATAATAAAAAAGAAGTGATTAATTATTTGCTCAACAATTATGAATTTCAACCACCTCCATCGCTGGTAAAAGAAAAATTCCAATTTTTTTTAAATAATTTAAATAAAAAAGAAGAAGATTTAACAGAAGAGCTTAAAAAGAGACTTTTAGAAGAAGCAGAAAAACAAGCAAAATTAAGTTGTCTTTTATTAAAAATTGCCAAAAAGGAAAATATTGAAGTTAATGAAGAAGAATTAGAAGAAAGTTTAAATCAGTTTGAAAATATTGAAGAAAATGAAATTTCTTTATTAAAAAAGAGTAATCTCCTTAAAAGGATGATTTTAGAGGAGAAGGTTTTAAAATTTTTAGTAGAAAAGGCAAAAATAATTGAGGATTAAAGGGAGGATGGAAAATGTATGTGCCAATTGTGATTGAACAAACAGCCCGTGGAGAAAGGGCCTACGATATTTATTCCCGACTATTAAAAGAAAGAATTGTCTTCTTAGGTTCACCAGTTGACGATAATGTTGCCAATTTAATCATTGCCCAACTTCTTTTTTTAGAAGCTGAAGATCCGGATAAGGATATTTATCTTTATATTAATTCTCCCGGTGGTTATGTTTCTTCAGGTTTGGCAATTTATGATACGATGCAATATATTAAACCAAATGTAGTAACTATTTGTATGGGTTTAGCCGCTAGCATTGCTGCCTTATTATTAGCCGCTGGGACGAAGGGAAAAAGATACGCTTTGCCCAATTCTCGGATTATGATTCATCAACCTGAAATCCATGGCCTTTCGGGTCAAGCAACTGATATTATTATCCACGCTAAAGAAATTACTCGTTTAAAGGATCGTCTTAATACTATTTTGTCTATTCATACCGGTCAACCGAAAGAAAAAATTGAAAAGGATTCTGACAGAAATTTTTTTATGGCACCCGAAGAAGCAAAAGAATACGGCATAATTGACGAAATAATTGTAAAAAGAAAATAATGAAAGAAATTCGCTGTTCCTTTTGCGATCGCCCTCAGGCAGTTTTGAAAAATATAATTGCTGGAAGAAAAGGTTATATTTGTGAAGATTGTGTTAGAATTTGTTATAACATATTAAAGTCGCAAGAAAAAATTACTAATGATGTCTTCACACTAAAACAAGTTCCTACACCCCAAGAAATCAAAAAATTTTTAGATGAATATGTTATTGGCCAAGAGCAAGCAAAGAAGATTATTTCCGTAGCAGTTTATAATCATTATAAAAGAATTATCGCTAATAAAACCGATGTAGAAATAGAAAAAAGCAATATTCTTTTAATTGGTCCTACTGGGGTTGGTAAAACATTAATTGCTGAAACTTTAGCAAAATTTTTAAAAGTGCCTTTTTCCATTTCTGATGCCACACCTCTGACCGAAGCCGGTTATGTGGGCGAAGATGTGGAAAATATTTTATTAAGACTAATTCAAGCTGCTGATTACAATATCCCTTTAGCTGAAATTGGCATTGTCTATATTGACGAGATTGATAAAATTAGCAGAAAGAGCGATTCCCCTTCAATTACCCGGGATGTTTCGGGTGAAGGTGTTCAACAAGCACTTTTAAAAATTTTAGAGGGTACCATTGCTAATGTCCCACCCCAAGGAGGCAGAAAACATCCCGAACAATCTTATATTCAAATAAATACAAGAAATATTTTATTTATCGCTGGCGGTGCTTTTCATGGATTAGAAAAAATTGTTGAAGCAAGATTAAAACAACAAAGTATTGGTTTTAAAGCGGAAATTTACTCTCGAAAAGAAAGATCCACTGATGAACTGCTCAGTTTAGTAGAACCCGAAGATCTAATAAAATACGGTTTAATTCCTGAATTTATTGGTCGATTTCCAGTAATTGCTCCTTTACATTCCTTAGATAAAAAGGCTTTAATTGATATTTTATGTAAGCCCAAAAATGCGATTATTAAACAATACGAAAAGATTTTTGAAATGGAGGGGGTAAAATTAACCTTTACCCCGGAGGCCTTAGAAACAATTGCTGAATTGGCTTTAAAGAAAAATACGGGTGCTCGAGCTTTAAGAAGTATTTTAGAAAAAACAATGCTTGATATAATGTTTGACCTTCCTAGTATCAAAAATATTTCCGAATGTATTATTACTCCCGAAGTAATTTTAGGAAAAGAAAAACCAATCTTTATTGAAAACCAATATAAGAGAAAAAAAGCCTAATTAATGGTTTTTCTTATTTTCTTTTTATTTTCTCAATCAAAAGAGTTAGAAATTTGGGCAAGAATTACTACCCAAGGGGTTAAAAGAAAAATCCCGATAACTATTGCTGATTTCAATATTGAAAAAGAATTAATTAATACCTATTTTTATTTTGCCAAAGAGATTAAAGAAATAATCACCAAAGATTTAGATTTTTCTTTATATTTTAAAATCTGCTATCCAGAAAGTAATAAGAGTTATTCGGCAGAAGAAAAAAAGATAGATTTTAAAAATTGGCGTAAAACCGGAGCGGATATTCTTATCTGTGGAGATATTTTTTTGAAGAAAAAAAGACCCTTTTTGAGAATTAGATTATATGAATTAAATATTCAAAAATTAATTACTAAAAGAGAATATGAATATTTTTCAGAAATAAATTTAAGACATTTTGCCCATAAAATAAGTGATGAAATAATTAAAATTTTAACAGGAAATGATGGAATCTCTCAAACAAAAATTGCCTTTCTTATCAAAAGTGGTAAAGGAAAAGAAATAATGGTGTGTGATTATGATGGTCATAATCTTCAAAAATTAACCAATGATGGTAAATTAAAACTCTCTCCTGAATGGTCAAAAAAGGAAGAAAAAATTGTCTATTCTGCTTACGATAATGATATTTTAAAAATTTATCTTTATGATCTAAAAATTAAAAAAACAAAAATTTTATATGGAGAAAAGGGACTATCAGCTACCCCTACTTTTTCACCTGACGATAAATATATTGCTTTCTCATTTACTCAAAATGGTAATATGAATCTCTGTTTATTACCCTCCTTAGGAGGAAAGCCACAAAAAATAACTTATGCTTCTTCTGTGGCTATTTCTCCTTCTTTTAGTCCTTCGGGTAAACAAATTGTGTTTTGCTCAGACCGTTCCGGTACGCCCCAAATATATATTGTAAATATTGATGGAACAAATTTAACAAGATTAACTTACGAAGGAAACTATAATACCTCTCCTAATTGGTCTCCTAAAGGTGATCTAATTGTTTATGTGAGCAGAACAAAAAATAATAAAAATCAGATTTTTTTAACTGATATAAATGGCTCTTTTGTAAAACAGCTTACCTTTGAAGGCAATAATGAAGACCCTTACTTCTCCCCTGATGGACTTCATATCGTTTTTGCTTCTGACCGCACAGGTTCTTGGGAGATATACACAATGCACTATGATGGTTCTAATCAAAGAAAAATAACTAATCTAGGGAATGCTACTTCTCCTGCCTGGTCACCGATTTATAAATAAGGAATTTTAAGATTTTTCTTTTTGGGTTAAATAGGCAAAAATGAAATCGTCTAATTCACCATTTAAAACTGCTTCAACATCTGTGGTTTCATAATTTGTTCGGTGGTCTTTTACTAATTGATAAGGAAATAAAATGTAGGAACGGATTTGATATCCCCAAGCAATTTCAGTTTTTTTCTCTTCATATTTTTTTAACTCTTCTTTTTTCTTTTCTTCATAATATTTATATAACTTTATCTTCAAAATTTTTAAGGCATTTTTTTTATTTAAAAATTGAGAACGTTCATTTTGACAACTTACTGTAATTCCGGTTGGTAGGTGAGTAATTCTCACTGCTGTCGCTACTTTGTTAACATGCTGACCACCGTGGCCCGAAGCCCGAAAAGTTTCAATTTTTAAATCCTTCTCATCAATTTTAACTTCCACATCTTCAATTTCGGGATAAACAAAAACGGAGGCAAAAGAGGTATGCCTTCGACGATTAGCATCAAAAGGAGAAATTCTTACCAATCGATGAACTCCTATCTCCGATTTTAAAAAACCATAAGCATTAGGTGAAGTTATTTCAATAACCGCCTCTTTTATCCCAGCTTCTTCATTAGGTTTTAAATCTAATATTTCGTATTTAAAATTTCTTTTTTCAAAAAATTTTAAATACATTCTTAAAAGCATCTCTGCCCAATCACAAGATTCAACACCGCCGGCCCCAGGATGAATAGTTAAAATTGCTCCCTTTTTATCTATTTCTTCTTTAAAAAGAGAAGTAATTTCTATATCCTTTAACCGTTTTTCTACCACCAAAATATTCTTATTAATCTCTTCAACTTCTTTACTATCTTCCGAAAATAGATCACTTATTTCTTCCAAATCTAATATTTCTTTTTTTAAAGAAAAAAATTCTTCTAAGTTCTTTTTAAGGCTACTAATCCTTTGATTAATTTCCTGAATTCTTTTAGCGTCTAAAAAGACTTGTGGTTTATTTAGCTCCTCTTGGAGGGTAATTAATTCCTTCTCTTTTTTTGGGATTTCAAAGAAAATTCTCTAAGAAATAAATTTTTTCCTTTAATTCTTCAATTTTTTTCTTATTTATTTTCATTTTCTTCTTTTTCTTCTTTTATTTTTTTAGTATATTTCTTTCTATACTTTTCTACTCTTCCAGCAGTATCAACAATTTTTTGCTTTCCGGTGTACAAAGGATGACAACGGGAACAAATCTCAACATTAATTTTTGATTTTGTTGAACGGGTAATCACTGTATTTCCACAAGCACAAGTTATTACACACTCTCCATATTTAGGATGAATATCTTTCTTCATTTTTCCTCCTATCCTTCACTCATTGCTTTTAAGAATTCTTGATTAGTTTTCGTCAATTTCATCTTATCTAAAATGAATTCCATCATTTCTACCGGAGTCATCTCAGCAAGCATTTTTCTTAAAATCCAAATCCGATTTAGTTCAAATTCAGTTAAAAGCAGTTCTTCTTTTCTGGTTCCAGAACGTTGTAAATCAATTGCTGGGAAAATTCTTCTATCTGCCAATTTTCTATCCAAAACTAATTCCATGTTACCTGTCCCTTTAAACTCCTCAAATATTACCTCATCCATTCTTGAGCCGGTTTCAATTAAAGCAGTAGCAATAATTGTTAAACTTCCTCCTTCTTCAATATTTCTTGCCGAACCAAAGAATTTTTTAGGTTTTTGTAGAGCATTAGAATCTAAACCGCCGGAAAGAGTCCTTCCTGAATGGGGCACTACTAAATTATGAGCTCTTGCCAAACGAGTTAAACTATCTAATAAAATAACAACATCCTTTTTTGCTTCCACTAATCTTTTTGCTTTTTCTAAAACAATATCAGCAACTTCCACATGTCTTTCTGGCACTTCATCAAAAGTAGAACTGATTACCTCAGCCTTTACAGATCTTTCCATATCAGTAACTTCCTCAGGTCTTTCATCAATTAAAAGAATTATTAAATAGATTTCGGGATGATTTTCAACAATTGCATTAGCAATTTTTTGTAAAAGCACCGTCTTACCAGCACGAGGAGGT
Source organism: Caldifarciminota bacterium (assembly GCA_025060715.1). Lineage (GTDB taxonomy): Bacteria > Hydrothermota > Tepidihabitantia > Tepidihabitantales > DTDR01 > DTDR01. Next base: position 27,009 of record JANXBG010000008.1, read on the forward strand.
GAAACAATTAGTCCTCTCTGACCTTTACCAATGGGTGTAAATAAATCAACCACTCTTAAAGATAAATCGTTTTTAGAAGGAATTTCTAAATGAATTCTTTCGGTCGGGTATAAAGGAGTAAGTTCTTCAAAAGGAATTCTTTCAGCAATTTTTTCTGGAGGTTGAAAGTTTACTTCGTCAATTCGTAATAGAGCATAATATTTTTCACCATTTTTAACCTTGGGCGGTCGCGCATATCCTTTAATAGTATCGCCCGTTTGTAAGCCAAATTTTTTAATCTGAGAAGGTGAAACATAGATGTCGCTAGAGCTTTTTAAGTAGCTATATTCCGGGGAACGTAAAAAACCGAAACCACCTTCTTCTAAGATTTCTAATACTCCAGTTACAGGAATTAATTTCTCCTCTTCTCCTTCACCTTCCTTCTGTTTCGCTTCAGTTTCTAAAATTGAAAAAACCAACTCTTGTTTTTTCTTTTCTTTAAAATCTTGAATACCTAATGCTTTTGCAATTTCTTGAAGTTCGGAAACTTTCTTCTTTTTCAGTTCTTCAATATCCATCAATTCCTCCTTTTTAGAATAACTTTAAAAAACTAATTACTTTTGGGGGTTAAATAATTTCATTTGATTTATATAAATATTTTAACAAAATTAACAAAAAAATCAATCTCGGTGAAACACCTCATTTATAGCAACTACTTTTGTTCTAAGATAATTCACAAAAAATTTCTTTAGCTTATTTAAATTTGGGAGAAGAGTTAAATAAAAATAACCAATTGGAAAAAAGAGAAGAAAAGGAATTGTCAAATATACTTTTTGAAATAACACTGCGATAATCCCAATAACCAAATAAAAAGTAAAAACCGTTTCTAAATAGTGTATGGAATTTTTAAAATTTAATCTATAAACTTCTTTCAATTCCTTTTTTTCTTTAACAATACCGTATTTAGGAGTTCTAACAAACTCCGAATTCAAATTTAAAAGGGCTTCAAAAACTGCCACCGAATTATTAACTGCTAAGGCTACTCCCAAGGACATTGCCATAATTATATACTTTATCTCTTTTTTCCAGTGAGGTGTTATATCTTTTTGAGTAATAAAATAAAATAGGAAAAAAGAAAAAGCCGAAAAGAAAAAGAGAGGAACATCAACCATTAGAATATGTTTTAAATTAAGTCCGTAACGAATGATCGCAGCTGGAAAAGTAATAATTGTTAAAATCAACATCAAAGGAAAAGAAAAGTTAGCTGTTAGATGAAAAAAAGATTCTAATTTTTGTTTAAGAGGAATTTTTGAGTTTAATACTATTCCTAACATCTTTTTTGCCGTTTGTACACCTCCTTTTGCCCAACGATATTGTTGAACTTTAAAAGAAGTAATATCTATGGGTAATTCAGCATAGACAACATAATGAGGTAAATAAACAAACTTCCATCCTAAAAGTTGTGTCCGAAAGCTTATATCCAAGTCTTCTGCCAAAGTTGAACCATCCCAACCGCCAGCTTGTAACAAAGTTTTCTTTCGCCAAATTCCGGCTGTTCCATTAAAATTGAAAAATAGATTATTATAAGCTCGAGCGATATGCTCCACGATAAAGTGTCCATCTAATAATATCGCTTGGAGACGGGTTAACAGAGAATAATTTCTATTAATATGCCCCCACCTGGTTTGAACCAAACCAATTTTTTCATCAGTAAAATAATGAATAGTTTTAAGAAGAAAATCTTTGGGAACAATAAAATCAGCATCAAAAACTGCAATAAAATCACCTTCGGCTTTGATCAAACCCTGTTGTAAAGCACCGGCTTTATAACCTTTACGATTATTACGATGAAAATATTTTATATTTATCCCTTCTTCTTGATATTTTTTTACCAATCTCTTTAAAATCTCTTGAGTTTCATCAGTAGAATCATCTAAAACTTGGATTTCTAATTTATCTCGTGGATAATCAATTTGACAAACTGAATTTATTAACCTTTCACAAACGAATTTTTCGTTATAAATTGGCAATTGAATGGTAACTTTTGGTAATTCTTTAAAATACCCTTTTGGTTTTATTATCCTTTTTCTTGCTTTTAAATATAAAAAAATTAAAAAATAACGGTGAATACCATAAAGAGAAATAATTGCTAATATCACAAAATAAAAGATTAATATTATTGTATCAAAAAAATTTAACATTAGTTTTTAATTATAATAGAAATTTTTAAAAAATCAAGCAATCCGATAATATAATAAAGTAAACAAAGCAATAATTCCATCTTTCGCTTTTATTTTTTTACCTGCTTTTCGAGCTTGATAAGAAATAGGCACTTCAATAATCCTTATTTTCTTTTTTAACAATTTTGCTGTTATTTCTGGCTCAATTTCAAATCTCTTACTTTTTAAATTCAAAGAAAGCATTATCTCCCTTGGCAAGACTTTATAGCAGGTTTCCATATCGCTTATCTTACTGCCGAAAAAAAGATTAGTAAAAAAATTTAATATAATATTTGCTAATCTACTTAAAAAGAGAAATCTACCTCCACCTTTAAATCGGGAACCATAAACTGCAATATTTTTTCCATATTTCAAAAAAGGTTTTATTAATTTTGGATAATCAAAAGGATTATATTCTAAATCTGCATCCTGAATAATAATAATATCACCCGTTGCTAATTTTAAACCTGCTCTGATTGCTGAACCTTTTCCTTGATTTTTGTCAAAAAATATGCTTTTTATATCTTTAATATTTCTTAATATCTCTTTTGTTCGGTCATAGGAACCATCATCAACAACAATTATCTCTTTTTCAATAGGAACCTCTTTAATTTTGGCAATAATTTCTTCAATTGTATTTTCTTCATTATATACCGGAATAATTACCGAAACTTTCATAATAATTTTTCTAATTCATCAATAATTTTCATAACTTTTTCCGTTGGGATAAATTCCCTTATCTTCTTATTAATCAAAGAGTTTAAGAAAAATTTTAATTCCCAATACAAAGGTAATTTTCTATCTATTTTTTGAACAAACCTTTCTTTTTTATTCTCCATAAATTTTAAAATTGTCAAATTATCATCAAAAACAATTTTTTTACCATCTAGTTCAACCATTACTATCCTTTCTTTCCCTAAGGGGTTTTCTCCCCATTCACCAGAAATTTGAATTCTTTCTTCAATCAAAAAATCAAAATTTATTAATCCTTTATTTATTTCTAATTTCTTTTTAAAATTATCAAAATCTTTTTCTAACAAGAATAAAATTAAACTTATATCATGGGGAGCAAAATCATAAAGAATCTTCTTGGAGTCTTTATGAGTTAAAAAGTTATTGGTTCTTATGATTTTTAATCGCAAGTTGTCTTTAAATTTTTTTAAATACTTTTTAAATTGCCAAGTCAAAGGATGGTAGAGAAGAATATGACCAGTAAAAAGATTTAAATTTTTCTTTTGGGCTAAATTGATTAAGAAAAGAGCTTCCTTATAAGAAGTGGCTAAAGGTTTTTCCACAAAAAGATTAATATTAGATAATAAAAATTTATTAGCAATTTCATAATGAGTCTCGTTGGGAGTAGCAATAATTACTCCATCCAATCTCCTTTTTATTAAATCGTGATAGTCATCAGTAATAATAATTTTTTCATTTAATTTTAAATTCTCTTTATCACAGATAGCGACAATCTCACAGTTAGAAAAACTTTTTAAAGTCTGATAGATTTTCTTTCCCCAGTTACCAAATCCTACAATACCAATTTTTAATTTTTTCATTTATAAGCTGGACAGATTTCTAAAAAATCGCAATATTCACAAAGATTACTTTTCTTAGGTAAAAAATCTCGCTCCTGCAAAATTTCTAAACCGATTTCAGCAATTATGTTTAAATAATCTTCAAATTCTTTATCATTAAAGATAAATTCAATTTTTTTAGATAATAAAAGATAGTAATTTATTACTTTTATTACTTTTTTATGGTAGTTTTTTTCTAAAAGAAATTTATAAATTACCGCACTAATCTTACTTAACTCTTTATCTTCACCGATTTTTCCTGTTTTATAGTCAATGATTATTATTCCATTTTCTCCAATTTTATCCGCTCGGTCAATTCTACCATACAAACCAAAAGAACGATAATATCCTTTTAAGCTCTTTTCAATTAAAAAAGGTTTGATATTCAATTCTTCTTTTCTGTAAAAATTTTTCAGTATTTTTAAACCCTTCAAACCCCAACTTCTCTCTTCCTCTTCGGAAGAATACCCTTTTCTTACCCAATTTTTTCGGTAAATTTTTTCTAAGTTTTCATAAGTCCTTTCTTCTAAAGAAGTTTGAAAAAAATCTCTCAAAGTCCTATGCAAGGAATTACCAAAACTTAAATAATTTCTTTCTTTTTTATATTTATTATACAACTTATCAACATAATGAAATTTATATCTCAAAGGACATTGCTTGAAAATACTAATTTTAAAAGGACTTAAAATAATCAATGGTTTTTTTTAACCCTTCTTCTAGACTAACTTTTGGTTCCCAGTTTAATATTTCTTTTGCTTTTTTTATATCCGGACAACGCCGATGGGGATCATCAGGATAAGGTGGCAAATAGACAATTTGGGAGTTGGAATTTGTTAGAGAGATTATTTTTTTTGCTAAATCAATCACTTTTATCTCTTCAGGATTTCCTAAATTTATTGGTTGGCAATAATCAGAATAAAAAAGTTTTATTAAACCATCAAGGAGATCATCAATATAACAAAAGCTCCTTGTTTGGTTACCGTCACCATAGATGGTAATATCTTTTCCCTTTAGAGCTTGATTAATAAAATTGGGAATTACTCTTCCATCATCCACTCGCATCCTTGGGCCATAGGTATTAAAAATCCGAGCAATTCTTACTGAAACACCATATTGCCGGTAATAAGCCATTGTTAAACTTTCGGCAAATCTTTTTCCTTCATCATATACTGAACGAAGACCACAAGGATTTACATATCCCCAATATTCTTCGTATTGGGGTGAAACTTGCGGATCACCATATACTTCGGAAGTAGAAGCCAAAAAGAAAATTATTTTCCTTTCTTTTGCTAATTCTAAAAGATTGTAAGTAGCAAAGGCATTAGTTTTTAAAGTTAATAAAGGATAAGCAAAATAATCTTTCGGACTAGCAGGCGAAGCAAAATGAAAAATTGCCAAAATATCTTTATCTCTCAAAAGATTCTTATCAATCTCATTAATATCTTCTTTTATAAATGTAAAATTGGATTCTTTTAAAAGATGAGCAATATTTTCTTTTTTTCCAGTAATTAAATTATCAATACAAATTACTTTATATCCTTCCTTAACAAAATATTCACACAAATAAGAACCAATAAATCCCGCGCCGCCGGTAATTATTAAGGTCTTATTTTTTTCCAATTCCGTAATAATGAAAACCTAAATTAATAAGCTTTTCTTTGTCTAAAAAATTACGACCATCAAAAATAATTGGTTGACGCATTAAAGATTTTATTTTCTCAAAATCTAAATTGGCGAATTCTTCCCATTCTGTTATTAAAGCGACACAATCAGCATCTTTGCAAACATCATAAGGGTTATCACAATAAGTAATATCTTTTATAATTTCTTTTGTTTTTTCCATTGCCTTTGGGTCATAAGCTTTAATTTTTGCTCCTTCTTTTTTTAAGAGATTGATAATATCTAAAGCCGGAGCAAAACGAATATCATCAGTGTTAGGTTTAAAAGAAAGCCCCCAAATACCAATAATTTTATCTTTCAAATTCCATAGAACCCTTTCCATTTTCTTCACAAAATATTCCTTCTGTTTTTCATTAATATTAGCAACCTCTTTTAATAGTCGGAAATCATAACCCAATTCTTCAGCAATTTTAATAAAAGCGGCTAAATCCTTAGGAAAGCAGAAACCACCATAACCAACCCCTGCTTTTAAAAAATGAGGACCGATTCTTTTATCTAATCCCACACCCTTTGCTACCATTTCTACATCAGCACCAGTTTTCTCACAAATTATTGAAATTGCATTAATAAAAGAGATTTTCATTGCTAAAAAGGCGTTAGAGGCATGTTTAATCAGCTCCGCGCTTGTCAGATCAGTAATTAAAATAGGTGCTTTTATCGGTTTATAAATCTCTAATAAAATCTCTTCAGCCCGTTTATTTTCTACACCAATAACAATTCTATCTGGATTTAAAAAATCATCAACTGCGCTACCTTCTCTTAAAAATTCGGGATTTACTGCTACATCAAAATCTACATTCTTTTTATTGAAACGCGCAATTGTTGTCCTTATCCATTGGGCAGTTTTAACTGGCACAGTACTTTTTTCAACAATTAAACGATAAGAATCCATATGTTCACCAATTTGGGAGGCAACATTTTCTACATAAGACAAATCTGGTTCACCGGTCTCTTTTGGGGGTGTACCAACTGCAATAAAAAGAACTTTAGAATTTTTCACACCATAAGCCATATCCGTGGTAAAAGAAATTAAATTTTTTCTTTTTGCTTCTTCAATTATTTCATCAAGTTTCGGTTCGTAAATAGGAATTATCCCTTTGTTTAGCAAATCTATTTTTCTCTCATCATTATCAACACAGATTACCTTATGACCAATATGAGCAAAGCAAGCGCCAGTGGTTAAACCAACATAACCTGTTCCAATAATTGTAATTTCCATAAATAAAATTATGCTTAAAAATATCAAAAAGTCAAATAATATTGCCAAAAATAAAAAATTTGTAATCAATTCAAATATGTTCTAATATGATGCGGTTTATTTCACTATCAAAAAGAATTCTTTTTGCCTTTCCTTCAATAAATTGGAGAAATTCTTACCGATTACAATTTTATTTTTAACTTTATTCTTTTAGAAACGCTATTTATTTTTAAGTTTACTAAATAAATATATTTGACTTTTCAAAAATTTTTGTTATAATTTTTGGGAAAAATGAAATTTATAGTATTAAGTATAAATGAATTAGTTACGGAGAGAAGAAAGAATAAGGTTTGGGTATCTTATTCAAAAATAACCTCCTTACATTATCATTCAGACAAATAGTCCCTCCTTTATTTTGCCCAAACCTTCCACCCCACTTTCTTCTCTCCGTAATTTTTTTAATAAATTTCTATTAATTTTTCTTCTTCATTAAGAAAGATCTTTTTTTCGGGAAGAAAATTTTTTATTACCCAAAGATTTGTCCTTAAATGGTTAGTAATTTTATTAGTTTTATAACGGCAAACGGTATTGCTTAGAATAATAAAAATTGGTAATTGATCAGCAAGGTAATAGTCTACGACTCCGTTACTTTGATAATATTCTAAAAATTCTTCAGCTGCTTCCTCGGCAACTTTTTCTGCTGGTTTACCAATCTCTCCTAAAGAAGAAAAGCCCGCCACAATATTTTCAAATTGGGCCATAATGAAAGTATAAGTACCGGGTGAAGCACTTTCAATTTCCTCTATTAATATTTCTGGATTAAAATTTTTTAAAATTTGATAAGCTTTTTCTACTTGCCTCTGGGCAATACTTTTATTTAATTTTCCTACTTTGGAAATAATTTTTATTTTTTCTAATTTTCCTCTTTCTAAAAATTCAATTGTATTTTTGTTTCCCTTTTTAAAAGGTTCTACTTCCAAACTTACCTTACCTCCACCAATTGGATAAAACCCATACTTTTCAATTCTTGCATTACAGAAAAAAGAAAACTTTTTAATTGTAGCAATAAGAATATTTTCTAAATAATCAAAAATTGGACTAAAGGGCACATGAGTTCCACCTTCTAATATTACTTTAGAGGGCTGGGAAGCAAAAAATAAAATAGGTAAGATTGCTTGAATAACCAAAGTAATTGAACCAGCGCTTCTTTTTTCTTCCGCAACATTGAAATAATATTCGCCGCCTATTATAGTTTTGGGAATAAATTTTAAAGATAGAGAATAAAGTTTGTTATTCTCAACTGTTGCTTCGCATATTTTAGCAGCAGCATTTATTCCGGTTAAGTGTTGAGGTAAAATTCCTGGTTTTTTTCTTCCTTTTCTAATATTATTGATAAAAAAAGGCTTTTTAAAACAAGCAGATAAACTAAGAGAAGTTCTTAAAATTTGACCTCCACCCTCACCATAGGACCCATCAATGATAATCATAATTTTAATTAAAACTAAATATAAATTTAAGTCAAATTGTTAATGTGTTCGACTAAAGATATCGTTATTAACTACAAGGTAGAAATAATCAAGGGGATATTTAAGAATTATTCATAAAAATAACTGCCATTTTTGTGCTTTCCTTTAAAAAAGAACAACTTTTAAAAGTTGCTATTAAAGGAATATAAAATTCTTCCCCTCAGTTTATGAAATATTTCTATTCTTCTTTGGCATTCTTTTCTATCTTTTGATATCCTTTCAAAAACAGCTTCCTAATAATAAACTTACCAAAATGCCTCTTTATTTTTCTCTCCAGCATTTTTAACTCTATAATTGCTGAAAGAAGTAAAATAAAGACTTGTTCTCTTATTTTTTATAAGAATTATCTTTTTCCCTCAATTAATTTTCTTGGAATTTCTCTTGGCCGAATTAAGAAGTTTTCTTAATGACTGTTAACTCCCATTTCGCTTTTCTCTTTGTATTTTCTTATCTACTTCCTAAAGTACTTCTCTATTCGTATGTCATTCAATCATTTTTGCTCTTAATTTAAAAACATAGGCCTTCCTTTTTTAACTTTATTCTTTTAGTTTTTTATAAGTTAATAACCTTATTAACCTAGTAACCTGTCTTAACACTTCTACTTAAATTATTGACTTATCAACATCTCTGATTATAATTATAAACAAAATATGGAGGAAAATATGAGAAAGCTGTTCTTTATATTGATAGTGATTAGTTTAATAGTAAGCTGTAAAAAAGAAAATAATAAAGAAGCAAGAGAGATATTACCTTTAAAAGTTGGAAATTATTGGCTTTATAAATATATTTATGTGGAAGAAAGTGAAACTACCTTAGTAGATACCTTTAGGATGGAAGTAGTGGCTCAAAAAAATGATACTTTTTATCTTACCGGCTCTTTATTTGTTTTGGATGAAGATTTAACACAAGAAGAGACTATCAAAGTATTTCTTTTAGATACTTTCTATCTCACTTATACTAATGATGAACCCGATACCCAGCTAATCTTACCTTTAAAAATTAAAAAATCTTGGCGAGTAAATGAAGATTTTGTTGCAGAAATTATTAGCCTTGAAGATATAAATATCAATAATACAAGATATTCAGAATGTTGGCTAATAAATTATCAAAATGAAGATGGAGATATTCAAAAAAGCCTCTGGTTAAAAGAAAAGATAGGAATTGTAAAATTTAAAAAAGAAGAGGATGAAGAAGTTACGGTTTTAGAATTGAAAGAGTATAATATAAAAAATTGAGGGAATTATGGGGTTAAAAAAAGAAAGGAAAAAAGAAATAATTGAACAATTTAGAATTCACGAAAAAGATACCGGTTCGCCAGAAGTTCAAATTGCCCTTTTAACGGAAAGGATAAAACTTTTAACCGAACATTTACAAAAACATAAAAAAGATAAACACTCCCGAAGAGGATTAATAAAATTGGTTAATGAAAGACGTCGGCATCTTAATTATTTGATGAAATATCATAAAGAAAGATATTTAAAAATAATTGAAAAACTTGGTCTTAAAGGATAATGAATAAAGTAGAGGTAAATATCGGAAATCGAAAACTTTCTATTGAAAGTGGAAATCTAGCTCGACAAGCAGATGGCAGCACTTTGGTTCGCTACGGTGATACCATTGTGCTTACTACTGTCACTTATAAAAAAGAAAAGAAGGATACTTTCCAAGATTTCCTACCATTAATTGTAGATTACCGAGAGTTAGCGTATGCTGCTGGTAAAATTCCTGGTGGTTTTTTTAAAAGAGAAGGAAAACCAAGAGATAAAGAAATATTAGTCTCTCGGTTAATTGATCGTTCAATAAGACCTCTTTTCCCAAAGGGCTTTAACCAAGATGTACAAGTTGTAAGTCTTCTTCTTTCCTTTGATCAAGAAAATGAAGGCGACCTTTTAGGAATTATTGGTGCTTCAACTAGTTTACTTTTATCTGAAATTCCTTTTTCTCAACCTGTTGCTGCTGTGCGGATTGGTAAGATTAATAACAAATATGTAGTCAACCCAACTATTAAGGAATTAGAACTTTCAACTTTAGATTTGGTAGTCAGTGCTACAAAAGAAACACCTGTAATGTTAGAAGGTGATGGAAAAGAAGTGCAGCCTTATGAAATTATTGAAGCGATTGAAATAGCGATGGAAGAGATAAGAAAGATTATTGAAGCTCAAGAAAGGTTGGCCATTGATGTTAATAAATTAGAGGTACCGGAAAAGTTAATTTCTGAAGATTTTGCAAAAGAAGTAAGAGAATTAATAGAAGAAAAAGTAATCCAAGCTTATCAGATTGTTGATAAAAAAGAAAGACAAGAGAATTTAAGAAAAATTTTAGAAGAAACCTTTAATCTATTAAAAGATAAATATCCAAATTGCGAAAGTCAAATTCAGTATGTAATAGAAGAAATTGCTCGGGAATATGTAAGAAGATTAATAATTAAAGAAAGAAAAAGAATAGATGGCAGAACTCCGGAAGAAATTCGTCCACTTTCTTGTGCAGTATCAGTATTACCCAGAACCCATGGTTCAGCTCTTTTTACCCGTGGACAAACTCAATGTTTAGTAGTTGTTACTTTAGGAACAAAAAGTGACGAGTTAATTATTGATGATTTAGAAGGAGAAGGAACAAAAAGGTTTATGCTTCATTATAATTTTCCACCTTTTTCTACTGGAGAAGTAAAACCTTTGCGAGCGCCCACCCGAAGAGAGATTGGTCATGGCTTTTTGGCTGAGCGTGCTTTTAAATATCTTTTACCTAGCGAAGAAGAATTTCCCTATACCATCCGAGTTGTTTCTGATATTTTAGAATCTAACGGTTCTTCATCAATGGCAACAGTTTGTGGAGCTACTTTGTCATTGATGGATGCTGGAGTGCCTTTAAAAAAAGCAGTAGCAGGTATTGCCATGGGATTGGTAAAAGAAGGGGAAAATTATGTAATTTTAACAGATATTACTGGAACTGAAGACCATTATGGAGATATGGACTTCAAAATTGCTGGCACAAAAGATGGAATTACTGCTATTCAATTAGATTTGAAAATTCAGGGCGTCCCTATAAAGATTTTAGAAGAGGCGATAAATAAAGCTCGAATAGCTCATAAAGAGATATTAGAATTAATGGCCAAATCAATTGACCAGCCACGAAAATCTATTTCTTCTTTTGCTCCTAGGGTTTTTGCTTTCCAAATTCCTAAGGATAAAATTGGAGCAGTAATTGGTACCGGTGGTAAGGTAATAAGAAAAATAATTGACGAAACTAATACTGAGATTTTCATTGAAGATGATGGAAAAATTACTATTTCTGGACCAAATGAAGAGGCGATTGAAAAAGCAAAATCCCGAATCATGGCAATTGTTGAAGATGTAGAAGTTGGTAAGGTGTATTTAGGAGAAATAAAGAGGATAGCACCTTTTGGAGTTTTTGTGGAAATAGCTCCAGGAAAAGAAGGGCTTTGCCATATTTCCCAATGGGCTAATTATCGAGTTAAAAATTTAGCAAGTGAAGCTAAAGTGGGTGATAAAATTTTTGTTCGAGTGATTGCAATTGATGAAATGGGGAGAATTCAACTTTCTAAAAAAGCAGTTGGCGTGATAGATGATACAAAAAGAAAAAATTAACGGTGTGACATTAATTTTAGAACATCGTCCTTTCTGTCCTTCAGTGGCTTTATGTATTGCTTTTAATCATGGTTCACGGGACGAACCGAGAGAAATGAATGGAATATCTCATTTTGTAGAACATATGTTATTCAAAGGGACAAAGAATCGAACAGCAAAAGAAATTTCTTATTATGCAGAATCCCTTGGTTGTATTTTAGACGCCTTTACTGGAAAAGAGATGACCGGAATATATGCCCGTTTTTTAAAGGAATTTGCTGAACCGGTGTGTAATCTATTAACCGAAATAATTTGTTATCCCCTCTTTAACTCTCAAGAATTTGAAAAAGAAAAGGAAGTAATTATTGAAGAAATAAAACAATCTAATGAAGATGATGAAGATGTTCTTTTTAATCTTTTTTTTCACACCCTTTTTCCAAATACTTCTTTAGGATTGCCTATTGCGGGTGAAATTGAGACGATTAAAAAATTTACTCCGGAAATAATAAAAAAATTTTATTGGGAAAATTATACTAAAAGTAAAATAGTAATTTCAATAGTGGGAGATGTGGAAAAAGATATCTACAAGAGAATGGCAGAAAATCTACTTTTAAAAGAAGAAACCACTAATAAAAGAGAAACAATAAAAGATATAGAATCTTTTAAAATTTGCGTTAAAAAGAAAGTAGATTTAGACAGTGTTTATTTTATTTTGGGAAAAAAGATTTTCTTAAAAGAAGAAGATAAATATGCCTTATCAATTTTCAATACCTCTCTTGGAGGTTGTCTTTCTTCTCGCCTTTTTCAAAGATTAAGAGAAGAAGAAGGTCTGGTGTATCAAATTTCTTCTTTTGTTGATTTTTATGTAGATATTGTGGTTTTTGGTATTTATTTTGTTTGTGATAAATCAAAATTGGAAAAAACTTTGAATATTGTTATTGAAGAATTAATCAAATTAAAACATCAAAAATTTACACAAAAAGAGTATGAAATAGCTTTAAATTATACTAAGGGAGCAATTGTTATCCATTTAGAAAATCCTTTAAATCGTAGTTTTAATTTAGCAAAAAATGAATTCATTTATGGTCGTTATTTTACAGTTCAAGAAATTTTAGATGCTTATAATCAAGTAAAAAAAGAACAAGTTGACAGTTTGACAGAAAAAGTATTATCTTCTTTAAAGGAATTTAGTATCGCAAGTGTTGGCAATATTGATGAAAGTTATATAAAAAAAATCTTACCTAAGGAAATTTATTAAATAAGGAGAAAAAAATGGAAGTATTATTTTTAAATTTAAAAGAAGTAACAAACATTTTAAAAATGGATATTGCTCTTAAAGCAGTGGAAAAAGCCTTTTACGAAAAAGGAATGGGACGAGTGATTATGCCTCCAAAGGTTTATCTTTTTTATGAAAAATACCAAGGAGACATCCGAGTAATGCCTTCTTATCTACCTACTTATGAAATTTCTGGAGTAAAAGTAGTAAATGTGCATCCTAATAATCCTTTAAAATACAAATTACCTAGTGTAATGGCAACGATTATCTTAATTTCTCCAAAAAATGGAGCACCTTTGGCAATTTTGGATGGCACCGCTATTACTAATATCCGCACCGGAGCAGCGGGCGGAATAGCAACCAAATATTTAGCAAGAAAGAACGCGTCTACTCTTTCTCTAATAGGTGCTGGGGTCCAAGCAGAAACGCAGCTTTTAGCTATCGTTCGGGTGAGAAAAATTAAACAAGTAAAAATTTACGATATTAATATGAAAATAGCCAAAAAATTTCAGAAAAAGTTTGAACCTCAATTAAAGATTCCAATCATTATCTGCTCTTCTATCGAAGAATGTGTCAAAGATGCCGACATAATTTCTACTCAAACTCCGGTAAGAGAACCAATAATTAAGGCAGAATGGATTAAACCCGGTGCCCATATAAACGCGATAGGTGCTGATGCTCCAGGAAAAGAAGAATTAGATTGGGAAATATTGAAAAAAGGAAAAGTATATGTTGATGATTGGGAACAAGCTTCACATTCGGGAGAGATCAATGTTCCATTAGAAAAAGGAATAATTAAAAAAGAAGATATTAAAGGTGAAATTGGAGAGGTTATTTGTGGCAAAATTCCCGGAAGAGAAACAGAGGAAGAAATTACTATCTTTGATTCTACGGGCTTAGGAATTCAAGACTTAGTATGTGCTTATCAAGTGTATAAAATAGCAAAAAAGAAAAAAATTGGTAAGAAAATCACTCTCTTCTAATAACTAATGAAAATCTTGATGGTTTCCGACGTATATCTTCCTTATATTGGTGGTATTCCGGTTCATATTTATAATCTATCGCAAGAATTAAGAAAACGAAATCACATAGTAAAAATATTAACAACTGATTTTTCCAGTAATCACATTTTTAAAGTTAACGATTTAGAATTGTATAATAAAGAAGAAGATGAAAAACATGTTTATCGTGTAGGGAGAGCAATGTTTTTTCGTGCCAATAAATCCTTTGCTTCTTTTCCTGTTGGTTGGCGTTTAGGAACAAAAATAAAAGAAATATTAGAAGAAAATGATTTTGATATTATCCATATTCATGGATGTTTAGCTCCTTTTCTTCCTCTATACGTGTTAAAATTTTCTAAAACAAAAAATATTATTACTCTTCATTCTTATTTTAAAAATAGTTTAGGATATATTTTTTTTCGACCTTTTCTATATCCTTTTTTTAAGAAACTTCATGGAATTATTGCTGTTTCTAATGCTGCTAAAAGAGCCACACAAAAATATTTTCCTGGAAATTATTGTATAATTCCCAACGGAGTTAATACAAATTTTTTTCATCCCAATATTAAACCGTTGGAAGAATATTCTCATTATTACCCTCGCTTATTATTTGTTGGAAGATTTGAACCACGAAAGGGTTTAAAATATCTTTTACAGGCTTTACCAATAATAAAAAAAGAATTCCCTAATTTTTTACTTTTAGTTGTTGGTAAAGGCGTGTTAGGATATTCCTATCAAGAATATCTTTCATCAGAAGTAAAAGAAAATGTTGTCTTCTGCGGTACCAGTTCTCTAGAAGAATTACCAAAATTTTATGCAACTTCTCATATCTTTATTGCTCCCTCAATTGGTGCCGAAAGCTTTGGCATAGTTCTTTTAGAAGCAATGGCTTGTGGAAAACCGATTGTAGCATCTAACATTCCCGGATATCAGGAAATTTTAGAAAATGGTAAAGAAGGTTTTTTAGTAAAACCTTGCGATTATCAAGAGATTGCAAAAAAGGTAATTGAATTAGCCAAAGATTTTAAGAAAGCAGAAGAAATGGGAAAAGCGGGACGAAAAAAGGCTTTAAATTATTCTTGGGAAAAAATAAGTGAAAAGGTAGAGAATTTTTATTATCAAGTAATTAGTCAATAAAGATGAGAAATATTAATACTCAAAAAAGTGAATTTTTTAACCTTTTTAAGATTAAAAATTTTATGATTTTTTCAATTTCTCAAGCTTTTTCTCTTTTTGGTGATAAATTAGACTATATGGCAATTTTGGCACTTATCAGCTTTTTAGCACAAAAAAAAAATATAGACACTTCCCGAGCAATTTCCTTTTTTTCAGTAGTTATTACTTTGCCTACTATCCTTTTCGGCCCTTTTGCAGGAATTTTTGTTGACCGTTGGGACAAAAGGAAGATTTTAATCTATTGTGATTTTTTTCGAGCTTTATTAGTGGCTTTTATCCCTTTTTTGGTTCTTCATACTTTTAATCTTTCTTTAATTTATATAATCTGTTTCTTTGTCTTTTTATTTGGTTTATTTTTTAATGCTACACGTTTATCTATTCTTCCTTATTTGGTAGCAAAAAGAAGACTTTTAGCAGCTAACTCTTTTAACAACCTATTAGGAAGAATTGCTACCCTCTCCGGTATGTTAGTTGGCGGATTTATTGTAGATTGGCAAATTTGGAAAAAAATTGGTATCTCTTATGGTTGGGCAGCAGGATTTTACATTGATTCCTTTACTTATTGGGTCTCAGTTTTTACATTAATTTATCTGGCTGCTAAAATAAAAATAAGAAAAACTACTTTAGAAAATTTAAGTTCCACCGGCTCAAAAAAATTTTTTTCCCTAATTTTAGCTAAACTAAAATTAATGGTCGAAGATTTGAAAAATGCTTCAAAATTTATTCTCAAAACTCCAAAAGTACAGGTAGTAATGTTTTCCGTTTTTTTATTTGTAATTTTAGGAGCAGGAGCATTAGTTCTTTATGTTCCGATTATTCAAGAATCGGAGGGTCTTAAATTAGGAACTTCCGGGGTTGGTTTTTTGGGGACAATTGGTTCAATTGGTCTAATTTTAAGTTCCTTAACTTATGGAATATGGGGATATAAATTTGATAGACAGTTAGTGTTGCTTATAAGTTTTTTTCTTTTTGGAGTTTTAACCATAATATTATCCTTTACTAAAATAATCTCATTGGTTATTCTTTTAATCTTTATATGTGGTTTTCTTCTTTCTCCAATATTTGTAATTCAAGATACTATTTTACAAGAAAACGTACCAGAAGAATTGCGAGGAAAAATTTTCGCTTTAAAAGAATGGTTCCTTCATTTATTTTTTGGTATTTTTGCTTTTCTTATTGGCCAGCTAACCTATTTTTTCCCAAGGGCAAGAATTTTATCTTTCATTGGAGGTTTGGTTATTTTTTCTTCTTTGCTTATTTTTTTTATTTATTATAATCAGAAAGAATTAACTTGATTTTAACTCTTTTATCAATAGGAAAATATTTGGTATTGAGAAAATATCTTTGAGGAAAAATTTTATCAAAATATTTTATTTCTTCTTCTAATAAAGGACATTTTTGACAGTTAGAATAATTTTCTTTTAAAACAATATTATCCCAATAAGGATCGCCAAGAAAAATCAAATTTAAAAAAGTTAGTTGATTTTCTTTTGATACGATTAAACTTTCTGCTGCTATTTCTTTATCATTAGTTATAATAAATAATGAAATTTTTCTACTTAAATTTTTATAAATATATAAACTTTCCCACAAAGCCCAATTTAAAAAAGCCAAAGCATTTTGTAAATTAATAAGAGAAATATTACCCAAAATACCCACTTTTTCATTTAACCATTCATAACCTTTTGGATTTATTAAAAATTTAACTTCTCCCCTATTTTTAATTATTGTTCCCTCAAAAAGAATTATTTTATTAACAGTATCAACTAATAAGTTTTCTTCTAAATAAAAAATTGGTTTTTTATTTCTTTTAATAAAAAGAAAAGTTAACACGAAAAGAAAAATAAAAAATAGAAAAAAAATTATTCGAAAATTAATCTTCATTAGTAAGGGTTTTCATATTTCAAAATCGCTTTAAAAGTTAATAACAAAATTGAAAAATCTAACCAGAGAGACCAATTTTTTACGTAATATTCATCAAGCATCAATCTATCTTTTAATGTCAAATTACCCCTACCGGAAATTTGCCACAATCCTGTTAATCCTGGTTTTACTTTGGAGATAATGGGTAAATAATTTGCTATTAACTCCTTTTCTTCAAGAAGATAAGGTCGGGGACCAACTAAAGCCATTTCTCCTTTCAACACATTTATTAATTGGGGTAACTCATCCAAACTAAATCTTCTTAAAAATTTACCTATGGGAGTTACCAAACTTTCACTTCCAGGAATTTTCAATTTCTTTTGCCATTCGTCGAAACATTTTTCTTTAAAAATTTCTTGATACTTTCTCGCTTCTATTTTCATAGTTCGAAATTTATAAATAGTAAACACTTTACCTTTTAAACCAAATCTCTTTTGTTTATGAAAAATGGGACCAGGTGAAGTTAATTTTATTAAAAGAGAAATTAAAAAAAATAAAGGTAAAAAAAGTATAAAAATAATTAGAGAAAAAATGTATTCTACGATAGTCTTAAGAAAGAGATTAAATGGTTTTAAAAGGTTATATTTTGGTTTTAAAAATAAAAATCTACCTATTTTTTCAATTTCCACGTTTTGGGTTTGTAAAAGATTTAAATCAGCTGGAATAAAAACCTCAGAAGAGAAAGTTATTAGTTTTTCTCTAAAATTATTGTTAGTAATGATTAAAATATCCGGTGTTTCTTCTCTTTCCACTAATTGGTAACCTAAATATTTTTGGCGGATAATTTCTTCTTTTAATTCATTGATAGACCCATTATCGCCAACAATTTTTATTTTTTTAGTAAATAAGCCGATTTTTATTAAAAACAATTTAATTAACCACCGGCTAAGAGGTAGAAAAATTAAAGAGAAAATAAAAGCTAATAAAACGACAATTCGGGAAAAACTATAAATTTGAGTAAGATAAGCAATAAAAATAATAATTATGGTACCTAATAAAAGTCCTTTCCATAATCTTTGAAGCTCCTCAGCTAAATCAAACCTTTTATTATATAACTCATTGAAAAAAAATATCAAAAGATAAATAAATAAAAAATAAAAACGGTGATAAAAAACACTGAAAGGTAATGGAAAAGAGAGTTGAGGAAAAATTTTAGGAAGGATAATAGCTCTGATAATATAACCCAATAAATAAGAAAAAGATAATACCCCAAGGTCCGAGAAAAGAAGAAAGAGATTTGTTAATAAATTTTTTTTCATTTATTGATTATAAACAGATTTTTAAATAATGTCAACATTGATTTTAAAAAAATTTTTAATAAAATTGTTTAATGATGTGGTTTATCTTTTATTTAATCATCAATCAGCAAGTAGTCCCTTCTTCTCTTCCCTCTCCGGTTCAAATAACACCCACTACAAATGTCGTCTCAACCCCTTCAATAAGAAGTAGTGAATTGATCGGTGTAGAAGCACCGATAATTTCCGAGGAGTATATTTTAATGCCTGGCGATAATTTGTTAATAACAATAAAAGGTAAAGTGAATTATTCCTATACTACTTGGGTTACTTATGAAGGGAAAATTCAAATAATGCTTAAATCTAATATTTCTGAAAAATTAGAAACTGTGGATGTTATTAGAATTAGTGGATTAACGATAAAAGAAGCACAGGATTCTTTAACCAAAATATTTTTAAAATATTATAATGATGTTTTTGTAAAGCTTACTCTCATTGGACTTCGTTCCGGAGTAGTCTTAGTTATGGGCGAAGTTTATTATCCAGGAACTTATTATGCAATGCCTGTAGAAAGAGTATCTCAAATAATTGCAAAAGCTGGCGGAATAACTCCTAATGGTTCAAGGATAAATATAAAACTCATAAGAGATAGAGATACCTTAAAAGTAGATATTGAAAAATTTGAAAACGAAGGTGAAGTGACCGCTAATCCTTTCGTTCAATCAGGGGATAAGATTTACGTACCTCCAATAACTAATTATGTTCAAGTTAAAGGAGCAATTTTTGGACGAGGAGAGTATCGGTTGCGTACCTCAGTAACCACTGTTGAAAGAGAACGGATAAGCGAAGGAAAATATGAGATGAGAGAAAATGAAAGGTTACTAGATATTTTAAAAAAAGCTGGAGGGGTTACTCCCTGGGCCGATTTAGATAATGCTTATTTAGAAAGAGAAACCCCTCTTGCTTCTAAAATTAGAATTCCTCTTAATCTAAGAAAATTATTATTAGAAAATGACCTTTCTTATAATTTAGAATTAAAAAACGGTGATATAATTTACATACCAGAGATAGAAGAAAACATTTATGTGAATGGCGAAGTAGTAGAACCTAAAGCAATAAAATTTCAAAGCAACTTAACAGTTTCTCAATATATCGCAATGGCTGGAGGATATACCCAATATGCTGATCGTAAAAAGGTTTATATAATAAGAAAAGGGAAGAAAATTACCAATCTTAATAACCTTCATCTTGTACCAGGAGATATCATTTATGTTCCCCGAATACCTCTAAAATTTTGGGAAGATTATTTACATATTTTTTCCACCCTTTTTCCAATTGTCTTGACTATCCTATATGCTACAAGATAATTATTTTACCCTTTCAATATATTTTTTTGTTTCGGTACTAACTCTTACAATATCATTTATTTTTATAAATTGGGGAACCATAATTTCTAATCCGTTTTCCAGTTTAGCAATTTTGTAAGCAGCATCAGTTTCGCTTTTAACTCCAGCACCAGTTTCTACGACTCTCAAATCCACGGTTTTAGGCATAATAAAATCGATTGGTTTTCCTTCATAAAATTCTACTTTTATTTTAAATCCTTCTTTTAAGAAAATAGCAAAATCCCCAATAATTTTTTTTGATAAAGAAAACTGCTCAAAAGTTTCGGGATGCATAAAATAATAATTTTCACCATCATTATAGATATATTCCATCTCAACAGCTTCAAGATGAATATCTTGCAATTTGTCATCCGGGCTAAATCTTTTTTCTGTAAACGAACCTGTTTGCAGGTTTTTTAATTTTAAATGAACTAAGCTACCAAATTTTGCAGTTCCTGCTTTATATTCACTAGTAATAACTTTATAAAATCCATCCTCCATTTTTAATACCATACCTTCTTTTACTTCACTAGCTAAAACCATAATCTCCTCCTTTTAATAATTATTATAGAAACTTAGTATTTATTTTGCAATATTAATCTTCTAAAATTGCTTTTACAAAATCTTGAGGAGAAAAAGGAATTAAATCATCAATATTCTCACCGCAACCAACATAACAAATAGGCAATTTAAGTTCATAAGCAATAGGAATTAAAATACCTCCTTTAGCAGTACCATCTAATTTAGTTACGATAATTCCTGTTACACCAATTTCTTCTTTAAAAATTTTTGCTTGTTCAATACCATTCTGACCAACAGTAGCATCAATAATTAAAAATATTTCTTCAGGCTCGCTATTTTTTATTTTGTTTACCACCTTAACAATCTTTTTGAGTTCTTCAATTAGCTCTTTCCGAGTATGCAATCTTCCAGCAGTATCAACTAATACTATATCTTTTTTTCTTTTTTGTGCCGATTGAATTGTATCAAAAACAACAGCAGCGGCATCTTGTCCTTTTTGGGATAAGATAATTTCTACACCAATTTTTTCTGCCCAAACTTTTAATTGTTCGGTAGCTGCATCCCGATAAGTATCAGCAGAAGCAATAATTACATTATGGTTTCTATTTTTATAATAATAAGCAAGTTTACCCACGGTCGTAGTTTTGCCCGTTCCATTAACACCAATCACTAAAACTACCTTAGGAAGAGAAAAAAACCTTTCTTTATAAGGTATTGATAAAATATTAATTAATTCTTCTTTTAAAAATTCCTTTTTATTACCTCCAAATTTTTTACTCTTTTCAATCAATTTTTGTGTTAATTGAGTTCCAATATCCGCAGATAATAAGGCTTCTTCCAATTCTTCTAAATTTTCTGACAAAAATATTCTTTTAAATTTCTCCTTTGTTTTTTTTAAAGTATTTTTTAATTTTTCCCAAATACTCATTATTTTAATTAATTCTTATTGTGAAAACTTTTGAAACTCCTGGTTGGGGGTTAGTTACCCCTAAAAGCACATCAGCATTTTCTAAGGTTAAACGGTTATGAGTAATAATTATTATCTGAATCTCCTGGGCGAGTTCTTTTAAAAATTTAATAAATCTTTTAATATTTATATCATCTAAGGGGGCATCCACCTCATCTAAGAAGAGAAAAGGTGTTTTTTTAATCCGATAGAAAGAAAAAAGTAGCGAAAGAGCTAATAGTGCCTTCTCACCGTCGGAAAGATGTTCTAATCTTTTAGGATTTTTCCCTTTTGGCTTAGCAGTAATTATAATTTGGGAATCAAAAGGATTTTCTGGCTCACTAATGAGAATATCCGCTTCACCTTCAGTAAAAATTTCTACAAAAGTTTTCTTAAATTCTTCTCTTATATTTTGAAAAATATCGTAAAAAATTTTTTTTGCTCTTTTTTCTAACTCTTCTGCTGATTTTTTTAAATTGTTTATTCCCTGTAAGATATCCTTTTTTTGTCCAAGGATTTTTAATAGTTCATTCTTTTCGTAATTATAATCTTCAGCTGCTAAAGGGTTTACATCCCCTATTTCCAAAATTCGCCTTTTAATAATCTCCAATTCTTTTTCATAATCAACAGAAGCTTCCGGAAAACTTTCTTGGCAAGAAAAATCGTTAATAGATTCTTGCCCAAGATTGTTTTTATTTATTTCCAATTCTTTTTCAATTTTTGCTAACTCAATTTGGTTATTAGTAATTTTATCTTTTATCAAAAGAATTTCCTTTTGGTAATCATTAATTTTTTTATTTTTTTCTTGGATTTCATTCAATAAAATATTTATTATTTTTTCGGGCAATTCCTTTTCAATAAGAATAATTTCATTTTTTAATTCATTAATTCTATTAAATAATCTATTTTTTTCATTTTCGCTTTCTAAAAACTTTTGATGAGCTTCTTCAATCCTTTTGATTAATTCTTCTAATTCTCTTTTAATCTTTTCCTTTTCTATTTCCCTCTCATATATTTTTTGTTCTTTCTCGTAATAATTTTCTTTCAAGTTGAAAAGTTTACTAATAAGAATTTGCAATTCTTCATTTTTTGCTTTAAATTCTTTTTTTTGACGATTTAAATCTTCTTCTTTATTTTTAAGCCCTTCCCGTAAAAAATCCTCTTCTTTATTTAGTTTATTAATTTTCTCTTCAATCTTTTTTCTTTGAATAAAATAAGTCTCTAACTCCTCCATCTTCTCTTTTATTTGCTTTTCTAATTGCAAAATATTTTCTTGCTTTTGATAATAAATTGCTGATAGATTATTTAAATGATAAAGTTCTGAATAAATTCTTAATAATTCTGATGAAGGAATTTCCCACTCTTTAATTTTTTGTAAATCCACAATTCCCTCTTTTGTCAAAATTTCGCCTTTTTTAGTAATGTAAGTAAAATTAGGATTTTTTAAATAAAAATGATAAGCCTCGGTTAAATTTTCTACTAAAAAACATTCAGCAATCTTATCTTTAATAAAAGATGGGCAATTTTCTCTAAATTTTATGAAGTCTTTTAAAGGTAAAGGCAACTTTTCTTTTAAATCTATGGGATTTTCAGAATTAATATTAGAAGAGACTAAAATAAAACCAGTATCTATATGGGTAAGTAAGTGATTTAAATTATCAGAAAATAAAAAGGAAAGGTTTTTTATTATATAGAAGTTTAAATATTTTTTAAATAATCGATCTACAAAACCTTCGTAACCTGGTTCAATCTCTAAAAAATCTTTTAAAGTTCCTAAAAAATCTTCTCCTAATTCTTTTTTTACCAATTCTAATTTTTCTTTTCTTTCTTTTTCAAGAAAAGTAAGACATTTTTCTTTTAACTCATTAATAAGAAATTCCTTTTCTGTTAACTTTTTTTCTATTTCTTTAAACTCCTTTTCGTACTCTTCTTTTTTTCTTTTCTTTTCCTCAATTTCTTCTTCAATTTTATCTATTTCTTGATTTATTTTGGTTAAAAGAGATTCCTCCTGTTTACGTTCTTCAAAATTATTTTTTAAAGTTTCCCAGAGATTTTTTATTTCCTTTTCTAAATCAGTAATTGCTATCTCTTTTTCATTAATTTCTTTTTGCAATTCTTTAATTTTTGTTTCTAAGCTCTCTTTTTCTAAATTGATTTTAGTCAAAGTTTCTCTTAATAGATTTGTTTCATCAGATAATCTTTTAAGAGAAGATGCTAAATTCTCTTTTTGATTTTCTTTTTCGGCCAATTCTTTTAATAGAAGATTATTTCTCTCCTCATAAATAATTTTTTCTCTTTCTAAGGAATTTAGTTCTTTTAACAATTCTTGATAGGTATTATAAATAGTATTTTGTTGGCTTTTTAATTCATTTATTTGGCATTGCTTTTTATTAATCTCTTCCACCAAATCTTTAATTTCTTTTTCTTTTTGCGAAATCCTTTCGGAATATTCAACAATCTCTTTTTTTAATTCCTCCCTTTTTTCTTCCAAATTTTTAATTTCTTTAATTAGTAATCTTCTTTGATATTCTCTCTCTTTTTCTTTTAACCGAAGGTATTCGTTAAAAACTTTGGCCTGCCTTTGGAGATTGCGGACAATCCTTTGTTTTTCTTTAATAATCACTTCTAAATTTTCTAACTCCTGAGTTAAATTTATTAATTTTCTTTCTATCTCTTTTTTATTTTCAAAATATTCTTTTAAATTTGCTACTTCAAAAAATAATTCTTTAACCTCTCCTTGGATAATCCTGCGCATCTGGGTAATATCAAAAATTGAATAGGCATAAGAACCAATATTGCTAAATAAATCCTCAATATCTTTTAACCGACAAGCTTGACGATTGATAAAATATTCACTCTCTCCCGAACGATAATAACATCTTTTTATTTCAATCTCATTGCTATATTCTGGCCATTCTCCTTCATTTTCAATAATAAGTTTTACTTCACAATAATTTAAAGGCGGAATTTCTTTAGTTCCGCCAAAAATTAACTCTTCACTTCTACTGCATCTAAGTAAAGAAAGCGATTGTTCACCCAATACCCAACGAAGGGCATCAAAAATATTTGTTTTTCCACAACCATTTGGCCCCAAAATTGCCGTTATTCCTTTGGAAAATAAAATCCGCACTCTTTCGGGAAAAGATTTAAACCCAAAAATATTTAGTTCTTTTATTCGCATTTTAAAATTATAAAAGATTTTATATTGATTGTCAAAAATTTTAATTTAAAAGATAAGAAAGATTTAATTAAATAATTTGCTTTTGAAAGATTTCAATCTCACTCCTTAAACTTTTATCTTCAGTTTTTCACCAATTCAGCAATATCTAAAGACTTAATTTATCTTTTTAGAACCTCTCGGATGTTTATCAACATTTTTCTGATCACCCAGCTATCTATTATAGGGAAATATTTTTCTATTAGAAATAGGAACAGTTTTATTATTTTAATCTTTATTGAGAGAGAAGAATGGTTTTAATGGTATAATAGAATAACTAATTAAATAATCTTTTTCGTCGCCTCCTTTATTATCTCTTTTATCCCATCTAATATCTCTTTTTTTAAACCTTCTTTTATTGCCTTCTCGTCTACTTCCTCAATTTTCTCTATTTTCTTTTTCTTTAATAATTTGTAATATCTTCTTGCCTTGTTTAGATAGAAGAAAAATAAATGAGTCATAACATTGTTATCATATAAATATTTTCTTACCCGTCCCTCAACCTCACTCCATTCTCTACGATATTTTAAATAGCCCTCTATCATTTTCTTCATTTTTCTATCAGTTATCGGCTTTATTTGATCCATCCTTTTTAATGCCCGTTTATAATCTTTGAAAGTCATTTTTGCTATCCTCATCAAAAGAACCTCATCTAAATTCTCTTTCCTTGCCTCTTCTTTCATCTCTAAAAAATAGTTCTCATCTTTTCCATCTAAAAAAGCATCAAAAATTTTTTCACTAAATCTAATATATCTCTCAATCACCTGTCTCTCATAACCAAGAGAAATCAAATAACTTTTTATTTTTAATTCTAAACTTTCCGGATAATTAATAAAAGGTCTTTTTTGAAATTTTGTCCCTAAACTATAACGAATCTCCTCTCTTACCAATTTCATCTCTTTTTTATCTTTTATCTTTACTATCTCTTCTCCCTTCTTTCTTAGTTTTAATAAATTCTCTATTTCATATTCTTGGATTTTGCTAAAAAAATCTCCATAATGTTTATTTATTGCTTTTAGATAATTTAAAATTAATAAAACCGGTGGATTTTTAACTTCTCCTCTCTCCAATTTTGCTAAATAACTTTCACTTTTCTTACAATATTGGGCAATCTCTTTTAAACTATATCCCTTCTCTATCCGCCATCTCCTCAACAAGTTCCCCATAAACTTTCTTAACATCGCCTAATTATAAAGATAAAAAGACTTATTTCAAGTGTCCTCTAAGGACAGAAATTTTTAAACCGAATTTCCTTATAAGTTTTTATATTTCAAATATTTATTTAAAATTTAAAATAAAAATAGGGAACGATACCCAGTACGGCCCTATCTTCATCTTAATTAGTATCTTATTATTTATCTTCACAATTGCTTTATTTTTTGTCCTCACGAGTGCATTAACTTTAATCTTCCAAAGTGCTTTGTTATTCGTCTTATTAGGTGTATTATTATTAGTCTTGGGAAGTGTCTTACTGATGGTCTTCCCAGTTTTAAGGATATAAATCTTGGGATTTTATGCTTATTGCTGATTTGTCAATCAAAATAAAGTAGAAGTGTTAAAATAACATCAATACTTTTTATATATTTTATTTTAGAAATATTGATTTTCTTATTATCTTTTTTTCTGGCAGGCCTATCTCAATAAAATATATTCCTTTTGCCAAATCTTTTAAAAAAAGATAATATCTTTCCTTTTCTTTTATTATTCTTTCCTCTCTTTTAACTAAACTACCTTTTATATCATAAACTTCTATTTTAATTTTACCAGTAATAATTAGAGATAAAGAAACTCTTTTATCTTTTTCTAATTTTTTACCTAAATATTTTTCTTCGTTTCTAAAATATTTTCCCTTAGTGTAAAAAATATAAGTTCTTTTTTCTAAAATTGGACTACTATTACTGCTTTCGGCAAGAAAAGATATAAAAATATTTTCATCTTTTCTTAAAGGAATTTTTAAATCGTCATCTTCTTTTATTATGTCAGTGATTTCGCCATAAAGATTGTGATAAGCAGAAACTAATTTTAATGTCTCAGATTGGATAATGGGAATAAAATTAGATATTAAACCTAAATAATCAATCTCCGCACCATTTAGAAAAGAGAAGTTTATAATCAATTCACCTTGATAATTCCTTAATTCTTCTCTTAAATCCCAATAAGTATATGTCCATTTTTTTCTTCCATAAATTATTTCTTCTTTACAAAATGGCTCGTGTCTTCCGCCTCTCAGTTGTGTTTTATTTCTCAAAAGAATAACAATTATTCCACCATTTGGTAAAGAGACTTTACCAAAATTGGCAATTAAATAACCGCTATCTTTCAATGAAAGATAATTATTATCAAAGGGTTCTAATATCTCATTTCGCCAATTTCTATTATTATGGTCAATAAAAGAGAGAGGTACTATAAGATTTTGATAACCAAAAATAAAATTATTACAAACTCCAATATTTAGGCTTTCATTATGAGTAATTGATAAAAGAGAAAATTTATTAAAATAAGAAGAATCTTCATAATCTTCCTTAATAAAAAACTTATAAAAACCATCTTCATTTTTTAGATTTTCTTTTAAAATGTGATAATCGGCTGTATCAGAAAAAGATATTGGTAAAATATTATTATCTTCATAATAATAAGAAAAAGAATATGGATAGAGAATGGGACAAAGAGGCTCACTACCAGGTGGAGGTCCTGGATTTCCACCGTTTTCACTAATATAAAAAATACAATTTTTGATATCTTCAATAGGTGCCTCATTCCTTACACTTTCAAATCTTGATTTAGCACTAATTTGTGCTTCATAGCGTCCTGGATTATTAGTAAAAGTATATTCATAATAGCCTGGTTCCAAATATGCATTATTAAGTAATACGAATATATTATTATTAGAAAGATTTCTATAAGTTAAAGTTACATAGGCAAAATCAGTGAGTTTAAATTCAATCTTCGCATTATTGGGAGTAGTTCCGCAGGCTCTAAAATCCTTAACCTCCACTCCTAAACGATAAATTTGAATTCCGCAGTCCCTTGCCCATCTACTTTCACCAATAATCATTCTATCAAAATAGACTAATTTATTATTTTTTATCCCGATTGGAATTGTAATATGGTTAATACCTTTAAATTGATTTCTTCCTGTTCCATAACTACCAAAAGTATATACCACTTCACTCAAATCTTCCTTCAATCTTAAAAGTCTTGAATTGGTATTATCAGCAATCCATAAAGTTCCATCAAATTCTAAATCACTAATCTCAAAGTCAAAAGTTCTTTCATTAACAAAAGTTGTTGAATTATTATTCTTATTATGTTTTAATCTAACAACCCTTCGGCTATTATTATCAACAACATAAAGATAATATTCATAATTATTTAAACTTCTTCCTCTGGCGATAATTCTTGGGTTTAATAAACCAAAAAATTGTGCCTGAAAATTTCCATCGTAATCAAATTTTATAATCCGATTATTAACTGAATCACATACCCAAAAACTTCTTTCTGGAGAGAGAGAATCGTTCGCCATTACTGTAATACCACAAGATAAAACATTTTCCACGCTGATTTCCCTTAAATAGTTTAAATTATTGGTATTCCAATTATATTCAAATTTGAAGATTTTTCTTTTAAAGGAAAAGTCCGGTGGATAATGGTCGCCAGCGACAACAAATAAATTTCCAGCAGTATCAATTGATAAAGAATGGCAACGAAAGAAATCGTTAAAATTTCTGTCAGGATAACTAAAAGATTTTATCCCCCAATTAATAGGAGGGTAATTAAAATCATTAAAATATATTATGTGAATCTTTTTCCAATACGGGTCTCCAATAAAATTAGCAAGTTTATTAAAATCTTTTCTTATGAGAGAAACTGAAGTTTTTGGATTGCCCATAAAAAAGGCTCTATAATATTTTAAAGTTGTATCCCGAGTAAACTTATAAGAAAATATTAATGTTTTTGCGAAGAGGAAATTAAAAAGTAATAAAAAGAAGATAGATTTATTCATTTTCTTTCAAATTTTTTAATTTTATCAGAAAATCTCGCTTCAATATCTTTAACGCCATAATTAAACGGATATTTCTCTTTCAGTTTTTTATATAATTTATAACCTTCTAACTCTTTCCCCCAAAGAAAATAATCTTTACAGAGCCGAAATTCACTATCTTCTGTTAAAATATGATTAGGAAACCGTCTACGCATCTCGTCTATATATTTTTTATCACTATGATTTATATACAAATTCCATAACACATAAGGTAAAAGTAAAGTATCTTTATACTTTTTCACAAAATATTTTAACTTCTCAAATCTTTGATAGAAAAGATTTTTATTTTGGTAAAGATTTTTAATATACTCATGAAATTCCTTTCTCTCTTTTGGGGGTTCTTTAAAAAAGACTGAGAAACTGTCTAATTTTTGATTAGGAAAGAGCCAATGCGGAGGAATATAAATAGTTAACTTTCCGTACCTAAAAGGTAATATCTTTGAACCGTCTCTTAAACGAAAATCACCATAAAAAATAGGAAATGACATTAAATAAATAGACTCACTCGGATTAAGAACAATTGTATCTATCAATAAATAGCCTACACGAGCTACTCTAAATATTTTATATTCCTTATTCTCAAAAATGGTATAAAAAGATTCTTCAAAGAAATAGGGTGGTATCCTTAGTATTTTTTGAGGAATTAAATCGCTGTTTTTATAACATAAAATTGGAATAATTGGTTCGCCAGGAAAAAGGGTTTCTTTATAAGCAACCCATTTAGGTTGTGAGAATAAAAATAAGATCACCAAAATTTCATTCATTTTTTAACTCCTTGGCGGCCTTCTGCTACCATATCTTATTGGTAAATAATAGGATTTCAATAATTCCCTACACCTGGTGCAATAATCCCTCTGAGGATTATCCCATATTAAAACTCCAAACATTACACAATTGAGCCGGTTACAATGTTCTAAATTAAATGCATGACCAATTTCATGTGCCACTGCTGCCTGAATAGAATAATGAGAATTAAACCCACTCCGTGCGCAGAAATCTTCAATAAATCCAGAAGCAACATAACAAAGAGATGCCCATTTTCCATTTAGGTTTTCAACATTAAAACATACACCAGTTCTCAACTCTCGCGAAGATATCTCATACAAATAAGAGGCTCCACAAACATAAAGAATCCAACTATCGCCATTTTTAAGCCAGGTATCACGATAAGTAAAATGTTGTAATAAATTTAAAACAAGATTAGGGTCTGGAGAATATATATCAAACTTTATTGTATCTGGAAGCAAACTTCTTAAATAGATATTTTCTTCATATGCCTCAATCTTTTTTATTAAACCATTGCCTAAACCAACCCATTCTCCTGTGTTTTTAAATATATAAACAGAAACATAGTACTCAGGTTCTTTTTTATCTATTTCAATAGAAAGTGTACTATCCGGAATATCCAATGGAGCTGAAGAAGGAGGGGAACCGCAACCTATATACCCTATTTTATAAAACCCACAAAAAACTAAAATATTAATCATAATTACTAAAATCCTTTTCATAAAAAAATTATAACCATGAAAAAAAAAGTCAATAAGAAAGTTTAATATTTTAATATCAATTTCATCCTTATTTTTCAAGGTTTTTTGAAATTATAAAAATTTATCTATTAAATTAAAGTGAAGGGTTAATAAAAATTTGTTGTATTATTATTAACTAAAGCGCATACCAAAAACTCCTTTCTAAACAAAGAGAATTGTTTGCCATTACTGTAATATTAATATTTCATATACTACACTCTTCTTTTTTCTTATCAATGGAGGCAGTTAGAAAAAATATACAACTCCTCAATACTTTTTAATCAATTTTTTAAATCCATAAACTAAATAACTAAGAAAATTAGCTAAATTTCCATCTAAAGGAATTAAAACTAAGGTTTTCAATTTTCCTACGAGTGAGATTATTCATATTATAGTTAGAATGAAGTTTCAGTGTGTCTTATTTTAAAACTTTTTACAAATTGACTTTTTTATAAGATTTTTTATTATTATTAATGTTTTGTTTGATTTTGTTATCTCTTTTTATGGAAAAAGTGAGCCCCTCTTTAAGGGAGGCGATGTTTTATAAAACTATTAAT
>JANXBG010000009.1 GCA_025060715.1 Caldifarciminota bacterium
ACGCCAACCGACAGTAATAAATGGAAAGATGTTTCTGGTAGATTAGTATTAAAACCGATAGATAATTCCTTTATTGGTGGAAACTTTTACTATGGAAAGAGAGGCGCTAAAGATGACTCGCTTCTTTCTTATACTCGTTTAGGCTTAGAAGTGGGTTATACCCAAGCACCTTTTACCTTGGTATTTGAATATCTTATGGGAACTCACGAGGTGTTTAAGGTAAAGGAAAATAAGATTGAAAAGAAGACTGAAAAGCCTATGGGATTTTATGGAATATTTGGTTATCTAATAGATATCTTTACGGTTAATAAAGTATACACTTTTCAACCGATTGTTCGCTTTGATTACCGAAAGAAAAATAAAGATGCAAAGGAAGAGACAGGAATAACCTTTGGTATAAATTACTTTGTGAGGGGGGACTATTTAAAAATAACTCCTAATGTTGCTTATTACACTTACTATATTGGTGATAAAAAACTTACTGAAATAAGGGCTATTCTCCAATTACAAGGTTATCTATAATAAGTTAATAAATCAAATGTGTTTAAAAGGCGGGAGGCAGGGAAATTTAACCCTGCCTCTTTTTTTTATAACAAATAAAAAACAAAACAAACAAAAAGGAGGAAAAGAAATGAAAAAAATAAAAAAAATGTTTCTTTTATTTTCTTTATTATTCTTACTCTTTATGAGTCTTCAAAAGGGCGAGCTCATTATCAAAGGTTCGGATACGATGGTTAATCTCGTGGCTGCTTTAGTTGAGAAATATACCAAAGAAAATCCGCGAGCGAATATCACAGTAATGGGAGGCGGTAGTGGTGTCGGAATTGCTGGTTTGATTGATAAGGAAATAGTTTGTGCCAATTCTTCAAGGGAGCTTAAAGAATCTGAGAAAAAGAAATTAAAGGAGAATGGGGTAGATTATTTAGAGATTCCAATTGCTTATGATTTACTTTGTATTATTGTGAATGAGAAGAATCCGATTGAGAATTTAACCTTAAGCGAATTAAAGGATATTTACCAGGGGAAGGTTAAGAATTGGCAGGAGTTAAAATCTTTTAATAATCCGATTTCTCTTTATGGTAGAAATCCGGCTTCGGGAACTTATGAGTTTTTTAAAGAGGTTGTTTTGAAAGGAGATTATTCTCCGGACATGAAACAGATGGCGGGGACAGCAGCGATTGTTGATGCTGTGGCTCAAGATGTGGGAGGGATTGGTTATGTTGGGTTAGGTTATGTGAAAGATGTAAAAGGAATAAAGGTTTTGAAGATAAGGAATGAGAAAGATGGAAAATATTATACTCCTTTAGATGTGGCTAATCTTCCAAAATATCCTTTAGCTCGGCCATTATACCATATTGTTAATAAGAAATTCTTATATGCGGATATTGGGAAGGTTTTAAGAGATTTTATTAGATGGGAGCTGACGAGAGGGGATAAGATAATTGAAGAGGTTGGTTTTGTGCCGCTACCGCAATCGGAAAAAGAAAAGGCGCTGAAGCTCCTAGAAAAGTAAATTAGCTTCTTCTAATCCAGAAATAAAGAGGGGCTTCTAAGCCCCTCTTTATTATTTTAAGATTTAATTATATTGACTTTTCATTGTTCTTTTATTAAAATTATTAATTATGAAGATTTTTAAATACTTTGTTTTAGTATTTGTTATCTTTGCTTTTTGTGGTCAAAAGAAAGAAGTAAAAAAAGAAGAAATAAAATTGGATAAGAAACTTATTTTCTTAATTGCGCCCAAAGATTTTCGGGATGAGGAATTTAAAATTCCTTATGAGTATTTAAAAAAAGCAGGAGTAAAGATTACTGTGGTTTCAAGTGAAACAACTGAGGCAATTGGAATGTTAGGAATGAGAGTAAAACCGAATGGTTATTTAAATAATCTAAATTATGAAGATTATGATGGTTTTATTTTAATAGGTGGTTCTGGTTCGGTTTTTTATTGGAATAATAAGAAAGTTTGGGAGATTTGTCGGTATTTTAATGAGAAAAATAAACTTCTGGCAGGTATCTGTTTGGCACCGATTACTCTTGTAAAGAGTGGGGTTCTTACCAATAGAAAAGCTACCTGTTTTAACGATAAACGGGCATTAGAGGAATTTAGGAATTTCAACGTGGAATATGTTGATAAAGAGGTGGTTATTGACGGGAATATAATTACTGCAAATGGTCCAGAGGCTTCAGAGAAGTTTGCTAAGGCGATATTAGATTATTTAAAAAAACAATAAGTTTATTCTGTTCTTTCCTTTGAGGTGCGTGTTACAAAGGGTAAAAAGTTGTGAATGTTATATTGATAATCACTTATATTCAAAAATTGGAAAAGGGATATTAGTTTTTTTAGGAATCGGGGAAGGAGATAATGAAAGTAAGTGTATTAAATTAGCCCAAAGAATTCCTCAATTAAGAATTTTTGAAGATGAAGAAGGAAAGATGAGTTATTCTTTAGAAAAAATAAAAGGAGAAATTATGGTTATCCCTAATTTTACTCTTTATGGAGATTTAAAAAAAGGATTAAGGCCAGATTTTACAAAAGCAGAAAAGAAAGAGATTGCTAAAAGTTTATATGAGAGATTTGTTTTAGAGTTAAAATACCAAGGGATAAAGGTTGCTGAAGGATCTTTTGGAGCAAGAATGTTAATAAAAATTGAGAATGATGGTCCAGTAACCTTTATTTTGGAGGAGTAAAATGATCAGAAGTATGACCGGAATTGGTGTTGGAAAAGGTTATGGAATAAATGTGGAATTAAAATCTTTCAATCACAAACACTTAGAAATGGCAATAAAAATGCCCGAAAGATTAAAAATTTATGAAGCGGAAATTAAAGAATGGATAAGAAACAAAATTAAAAGAGGTTATTTACAGGTTTCCATAAATCTGGAAGGTAATGAATTGACTACTGAGGAGTTTACTTATGATGAAAATTTGGTAGAAAATATTTTGAAAATTTGTAATAGTTTGAAAGAGAAATATAATTTGAAAGGAGAGGTGGATATAAATTTTTTGCTTTCTTTACCTGGAGTTTTAAAAGTAGAAAAGAAGGAGAAGGATAATAAGACGCTTTATGAGAATTTGAAGAAAATTTTTAATAAGGCATTAACCAATTTAATTAAGATGAGGGAAAAAGAAGGAAGATTTATTGCCCAAGAATTTAGAAAAAGGCTTTCTAACATTATAAAATTGGTAAAATTGATTGAGGAGCGAATACCCAGTAAATTAAAAGAGAAAGAGAACGCGCTTTTAAATCGGGTTAATTTTAATAACAAAGAAGAAATCCGAAATAGAATCTTACAGGAAATTTCTTTACTTCAGGAAAGGATTGATATTAGTGAAGAGTGTAGCCGTCTTCGTTCCCATGCCCAACTCTTTTTATCAACTTTAAAAGAAAAGAACTCTTCAGGAAGGAAATTGGAGTTTATTTTATCGGAAATGATAAGAGAAATAGAGACTTTGGCAAGCAAAGCAAGAGATTTTTATATTTCCGAAAAAGTGATTCTAATAAAAGAAGAGATTGATAAACTACGGGAACAGGTGAGAAATGTTGAGTAATAAAATTTTTGTTTTGGTTGGTCTTTCAGGAAGTGGCAAATCAACTTTAATTAAAAATCTTCTTAAAAAAAATCACAAGGATATTTTTTATTCTATCTCTTTAACCACTCGAAAAAAAAGAAAAGGTGAAAAGGAAGGTAAAGATTACTATTTTATCTCCTTAGAAGACTTTCAAAAAATGATTAAAAAAAAGAAACTATTAGAATGGACTTTTACTTATGGTAATTATTATGGCACACCTAAAGAGCCTTTGATGAAAGCCTTAAAGGAAGGTAAAAAAATCTTAATGGACTTAGATATTAATGGTGCCAAAAAGATTAAAGAGAAGTTTAAAGACCAAAGTAAAATAATTTTAGTTTTACCTCCCACTTTTGATAGTTTAAAAGAAAGATTAAAAAAGAGAAAAGAAAAAGAAATAAATCTTCGTTTATTGACAGATAAAAAAGCTTTGAAGGAGCTTTTAAAAAATAGAAAGATTTTTGATTATTATTTGGTGAATGATAATTTAAAAGAAGCTATTAAGAATTTAGAAGCAATTATTAAAGCAGAAGAATTAAAAGAGTTACCAAAAATTTAAAAAGGAGGTGATAATGAGCGATTTTCATATTGAGATTGATAACAAAAATTTTAATAAATACAAAGTAATTTTAGCAGCAGCAAAATTAGCAAGAAAATATTTAGAGTTAATTAGAGAAGGAAAGATGGAACCAAAAGAGAATGTATATCTTTATGCCTTAAAACAAATTTTAAGTGGTGAGGTAAAAATTGAAGAATGATTTTAAAAGATAAGAAGATTCTTTTAGGTGTTTCTTCTAGTGTAGCAATATATAAATCCTTAGAGATTATTCGGCTTCTTAAAAAAGAGGAAGCAGAGGTTTTTGTGGTGATGACGAAGAATGCCAAAAAATTAATCAGTCCCCTACTCTTTTCTGCTCTTTCAGGTAAGCCAACTTTTTGGGAGATGTTTTCTAATGAGCAGAGATATCCTCATTTGGAGTTAGTAAAAGATATCTCTCTTTTTCTGATTGCACCAGCAACAGCCAATATTATTTCTAAGATTGCGAATGGGATTGCTGATGATTTACTTACTACTTCAGTACTGAGCTGTAAAGCGCCGATTGTAATTGCGCCAGCAATGAATGTGAATATGTGGGAAAAAGAAATAATCCAAAGAAATTTGGATAGTTTAAGGAAAAATGGATTTTTTATAATTGAACCGGAAGAAGGAGAATTGGGTTGTGGTGAAAAGGGAAAAGGTAGGATGGCAGACCCCCAGAAGATTCTAAATTTTGTTAAAGCTCTTTTATTTACCGAAAGAAAAAAGATAAAATTTGTTATTACTGGCGGTGCTACAGAAAGTAGTATTGATAAAATTAGAATAATTACTAATCGAGCGAGTGGGCTTTTAAGTGTTTTGTTGGCAGAAGTCTGTTATCAATTGGGATATCAAGTTACCCTAATTTTAGGAAGGAGTGAATATTATCCTACTTTACCAATAAAAGTAATAAGGGCTTTTACTAATAAAGAAATGTTAGAGGAGATAAAGAAAGAGATAGATGAAAATACTTGTTTAATTATGAATGCTGCTCCTTGTGACTACAAAGTTAAAGAGACCTTCCCTTTTAAAGTAAAAAATGGAGAATTGGAATTGAAATTAGTAAGAGATATTGATATTTTGAAGGAGTTAAGCGATAAAAAACTGCTTTGTAAAATTGGTTTTTCTTGCGATGTGAAAGAGGAATTAAAGGAAGGGGAAAGAAAATTGAAAGAAAAGGCTCTATCCCTTTGTGTAATAAATCCCAGTGAAACTATTGGTAGTGAAAATATAAAAGCCACTTTGCTCTTTGAAGATGGTAAAAAGAAGGAATTACCTTTAATGGCTAAAAAAGATTTTGCTTTCAAACTTATTGAGGAGGTGGAATTATGGTTGAAAGAGAAGCACCCCATTCCACAGAATTAGAAAAGGCTTTATTAGGAGCTATGCTTATTGATCAAGAGGTAATCCCCCGGGTTTTAGAATATGTGGATAAAAGTTGTTTTTATTCTGAAAGTCATCAGATAATTTTTAATATTATTGTGAGTCTTTTTGAAAGGAATGCAGTAGTGGATGTGAATACTGTTGTTGAAGAGTTAAGAAGGCAGAATTTATTGGAGGAGGTTGGGGGTCGGGAGGAGTTAGCAAATTTAAGTAATTATGTTTTAACAACAGCTGGTGTAGAAGAGTGGGCAAAATTGGTTTTAGAAAAAGCAATTAAGAGAAAATTAATGCAAGTTGCAACTCAGATTGTTAAAGAAACTTGTGAAGATAAATTGCCGGTGGATGAGCTTTTGGATAGAGCCGAATCAATGATTTTTTCTATAAAGGAAGCGAGGATAAGAAAGGGTTTTGTTTCAATAAAGGAAGTATTAAAAGAGACTTTAAAAGATATTGAGGAGGCTTCTCAGAAGAAGAAATTTTTTACTGGTTTAGAAACGGGATTTTCAAAGTTAGATGAAATGACTTCAGGAATTCAAAATGGGGATTTGATAATTATTGCTGGCCGGCCATCAATGGGAAAAACTGCTTTTGCTTTAAATTTAGCAACGAATATTGCAGTAAGAAATCGGGTACCGATAGCCTTCTTTTCCTTAGAAATGTCTAAAGAGCTACTTATTCAGAGGCTGATCTGTAGTGAAGCGAAGATTAGTTTAAGGGCTTTAAGGGCAGGCCAAATTTCTCGGGATGCTTGGCAAAGGATTTCTATGGCATGCGGAGTTTTTTACGATATTGAATTTTTTATTGATGACTCACCGCGATTATCAGTATTAGATATTCGGGCAAAGGCAAGAAGATTAAAATCAGAAGTTCCCTTAGGTTTGGTGGTGATTGATTACTTACAATTAATTGAAGGGGTGAGAGAAAGTCGGAGTGCTACCCGTCAAGAAGTAATTTCAGAAATCTCCCGTTCTTTAAAAGCAATGGCAAAAGAATTAAATATTCCGGTAATTTGTCTTTCTCAGTTATCACGAAGTCCCGAAAGGAGGGATCCTAAAAGGCCAATACCTCAATTAGCTGATTTAAGAGAATCAGGAGCAATCGAGCAAGATGCTGATTTAGTAATTCTTTTATATCGGGATGAATTTTATAATGAAGATAGTCCGGAAAAAGGAATGGCACGAATAATTATTGCTAAACAACGAAATGGTCCTACTGGTCAATTTAAATTAGCCTTCCTTAGCGAATATATGAGATTTGATAATTTAACCTTTGAGGAAGATGTTGAATTAGAATGAATTTTGTTTGTGAAAACTGTGGTTATGAGAGCTCTAAGTGGTTAGGTAGGTGTCCAGTATGCGGGAGTTGGAACGCCTTGAGAGAGATGAGAGAGAGCGTTAAAAAGGAGGAAAGAAAAGGATTATTGGTAAATTTAGCGGAAATAAAGGAAGAAAAGGAAGAAAGATTAAAAACCGATATTGAAGAATTTGATAGAGTTTTAGGTGGGGGATTAGTGAAAGGTTCGTTAGTTTTAATTGGTGGTGAGCCGGGTATTGGAAAGTCAACTTTAAGTTTGCAAATTTCCTTGATGTTAATAAACAAAGGGTTTAAAGTGCTTTATGTTTCTAGTGAAGAAAATCCTTCCCAAATTAAAATAAGGTATAATCGCCTTTCTTTATGTTTAAAGGTAAATTATGAGAAATTTTATCTTTTGTTTTCTTCCGATTTGGAAGAAATTGTTTCCCAAATCGAGAGAATAAAACCAGATGTTGTTATTGTTGATTCAATCCAAACAATTGAGGATAAAAGGATTCCTTCTGTTGCTGGTTCAGTTACTCAGGTAAGAGAAGTGACCTTAACACTATTAAATTTGGCAAAAGAAAAAAGTTTTCCCATAATTATTATCAGTCATGTGACAAAGCAAGGTTTAATTGCTGGTCCAAAAGTTTTGGAGCATATGGTTGATGTGGTTTTATATTTTGAAGGAGATATCAATACTGATTATCGAATTTTAAGATGTGAGAAGAATCGGTTTGGACCAGCAAATGAGATTGGAATTTTTGAGATGCAAGAATTTGGTTTGCAAGAGGTTAAAAATCCTAATTTCCTTTTTCTGCCTCACTTAAGAGAAGAAGTTTTCGGACTTACTTTTGTTCCTTTATCGGAGGGAAGAAGAATAATTGTTACCGAGATCCAATGTTTGGCTACTCCTACTTATTTTCCTTATCCTCAAAGGGTGGTACAAGGTTTTGATATAAGAAGATTGTCAATTCTTTTGTCCGTTTTAGATATTCAAGCAAATATTAACATTGGGCGTTATGATATATATTTAAATGTAGCTGGATCTTTGTATATCAAAGAGAATGCTTGCGATTTAGGAATAGTTTGTGCAATTACTTCGGCTATTAAAAAAACGCCCATTAAAAAATTAACTTGTTTTCTTGGAGAAGTTGGTTTGTTAGGTGAAATAAGACCTGTTTCTCTGGTTAGAGAAAGGGTTAAAGAAGCCCAAAAACTTGGTTTTAATAGAATTATCTTACCAAAAGAAAATATTCCCATCTTTTTTGAAGAGGGATTAGAGGTGATACCGGTAAGTTCTTTAAAAGAAGTTTTTGAAATTCTTGATTTTGATAAAGGGAGGTGAGATATGTTTTTTAAGAAAGAGAGAAGTATTTTGATTGATATTAAAAGCTTAGAAGATCCAAGGATTTTAAACTTTTTGAAGTTAAAAATTTTTGATGGAAATATTTTGGTATTGGAAAATACTTTAGAGATTAGTGAGAAAAGTTTGATTTCTGAAAATTTGGAAAAATTGAAAGCCCTCTTCGGCAAAAAATTAAAAATTATAAAAGGAAAATTTAATAAGGAAAAAATTTATCAGTTGGCTAAAAGAGATAATAGTATAATTTTAACAACCAATCCAACTCTAAAAGATGAGGAAGGGAAAGTTACGGTAATTACAATTGATGATATCTACTCAGCGGTCAAACCGGTATTTTTGGCTGGCTCAATTATTACTGTTAAAATAATGAAAAAAGGAAAAGATGCTGATGAAGGAATTGGATATTTAGATGGTGGAATAAAAGTAGTTGTTGATGGTGGTGCTCGGTATGTTGGTAAAGAATTGGAATGTGAAGTTATTGGGACAATGGAGACACAGATTGGTAAAGTAGTTTTTGCCAAAATAAAATATAAAGAAATAAAATAATTGACATTATATAAAAAATGATTATCATTAAAACAATGATTTTTAATTTAACTGGGGGTTATTATGAATAAGAAGATAACTATTTTTTTTATTTTTCTAATTTTAATCTCTTTTATCACCTGTAAGAGAAATAAACCACCAGAAACTCCTACAGTTGTTGGACCAACAAAAGTTGGCGTAGGTGCTCACGCAGAGTATAAGGCGGTAGCCACTGATCCTAATAAAGATGATGTTCGTTATCATTTTTCTTGGAATGGCCAAAGAGAAACTACGGATTTTTATAAATCCGGAGATACTGGAAAAGTAACAATTACTTTTGAAAAGGCAGATACCTATTTATTAAAAGTTCAGGCAGAAGATATAAAAGGTACGTTCTCAGAGGAATGTTCATTAACAATTGAGGTGGTTACAAATCAAAAACCTCAGCGTCCTACCTTAACCGGACCATCCAGTGGTTTAATTAATAAGAAATATAGCTTTACTGCTCAGACTACCGATCCTGACAATGATAGTATTCGTTATAAATTTATTTGGGGTAATGGTCAAGAGAAAATTACTGATTGGGTAGCAAGTGGTACTCCGGTGACTGAGTCAATAAGTTATAGTGATACGGGAGTTTATGTAATAAAAGTAGTAGCTCAAGATAACAAATATGTTTGGTCAGACACTTCTGATGAAATTCGTTTTGAAGTGAAAAAAGAGTTAACAGCCGGAGATATCCTTTTTATATTTTCAGCAGAAGAAGAAATTATTAGCTCACCAGCAATTACTATTTATGGTGGAGATACCTTAGTAATTTTTGGTGATAATGGTGGAAATATTTATGCAATAGATGCAAGTAGTGGAGCTTTACGATATCGGGGAAATGCACTTCCCGGCGATGATTTAGCATCTTCACCGGTAATAGGGCCCGATGGAGTTATATATGTTGGAGGCGCTGGTGAAGGAAGAGTGTATGCTTTTAATCCTAATCTTACAAGAAAATGGGTGTATCCAGAAAGTGCTCAAGCGGGTTTGGGTTCAATTAGTGGAACACCAGTAATTTCCGCTGATGGAAATAAATTATTTATTGGTTCAGATAATGAAACGCTCTATTGTTTATCCACAGCGAACGGTCAGGTTTTATGGAAATTTAAAGCGAAGGGAAGTATTGAAGGTTCGTGCATAATGGATAACGAAGGAAATATCTATTTCGGAGAAAATGATAGTGGTTATTTTTATAAGTTAAGTCCTAATGGTGAGGTTCGTTGGGAAATTTACCTTGGTGACCCCATTTATGGACAAGGTGCAATTAATAATAATTTAGTTTATGTGGCGGTAATGGGAAAAATTTATGGAATTTCTTTGGATGGTCGAATTCTTTACCGAGCTTCTTTTACTGATACCACTGTCGAAGTATATGGTGGCCCAGTAATTGGTTGGGATGGAAAGGTGATAGTGGCTACTGAAGAAGGATATATTGAGGTCTTTGAACCAGATTTAACAAAAATTTATAGTTATCAAAAAACTCCATCCTTAAAATCAACCCCTTGTCTTGCTGGTACTGAAGAAAAAGTCCTCTATATTAATAATGATGGTGATCGTTTATATGCTATTAATCCATTAACTGAAAATGGTGCCGAATATTTTCCTTCAGTAAGTCTCACTCCTCCCTCTTTTGTTAAAAAATTACAACCTGATTTTATAAGTTCGCCAGTAGTAGGAAATAATGGTATTGTGTATGTCGCTAATGGGGAATATTTATTTGCGATTGTTGGCTATAAACAACTACCATTAGCAAACACTGCTTGGCCGATGTTCCAACACGACCCCAAACATACTGGTCGAGCGGGTGGTAAAAGATAAAAATTAAGGATAAAAGAGAGGGCGGATGGAAAAAATTAATTCCATCCGCCTTTTTAATTTATGAAAATATTTGTTTTAATCTCTCTTTTTTCTTTCACCCTTCTTTTTCCTTTCTCTTTTGTTGTTTTAGGAGACAGAACAGGTGGGGCTAAAGATGAGATATTTAAACAAATAATAGAAGAGATCAAAATTTTAAAGCCAAATTTTGTAATTACTACGGGTGACTTAATAGAAGGTAACAAAAAAGATAGTTTAGCAATCATAAAAGAATGGGAAAAGGTTTTAAAAATGCTAAAAGAAACTGACACAAAAATTTATTTTACCCCTGGAAACCATGATATTTATTCAGAACTGTCAGAAAAAATCTATCTTTCTCTTATTGGCAAAACTTATTATTCTTTTTCCTATGAGAATGCCCATTTTATTGTAATTGATAATTCCCGATACAATTCTTATTATCAAATGCCAAAAAATATGATTGATTGGTTAGAGAGGGATTTGCAACTTCATAAAAAATATCGGTGGAAGTTTGTTTTTATGCATCGTCCTTTTTGGCGTTATGAATATGAAAAAAATAAATTAAAAGACTTTCCCCTTCACCAAATTTTTAAAAAATACCAAGTTAATTATGTCTTTTCTGGACATGACCATTTTTATGCTTATCTTTTTTATGATAGCATTCACTATTTTCAAGTTGGTCCTTCTGGTTCAAGATATAAAATTTATTTTGATGAAAAAGAAGGGGCTTTTCAAAATTATTTATTTTGTAAAGTAGAAAAAAATCAAGTCTCCATTGCGGTAATTAAGCCTGGTTCAATTTTTCCTAAAGAAAAAATTATTTTAGAAGAGATTATTTCAAAAGAGAGATTTAAAAAAGAGGGAATAAGTTTAACCCCTTTAATAATCAGTGAAGAAAAAGAAGAAGATACAATTACTCTCTATCTTACCAACCCTTTAAATAAAAAATTAAGGGGTAATTTTCTTTGGCAGTTCTCTTCCGAAGATTATCTATTTGATACAGAGAAAGGAAGTTTTGTTTTAGAAGAAAAAGGTAAAGGAAGCTATTCTTTTATTGTTAAAATAAGAAAACCTCAACAAATTTATCCGCTACCAAAGATTTATTTATTTATTAATAATGAAGATAAAAAAGATAGTTTAACTTTTATTTTGCCTATAAAAAAAGAGATAAAACTTAAAGATGGTGAGTTTTATCAATTAGAAGAATTTGGTAAAGAGGATGGGACTAAAGCCCCTTTGAAAAATAAAATTATTATCAGCTACGATAAACCAAATCTCTATCTCAATTATTCTTCTGAGGAGACTTACCAATTAGATTCTCTATTTTTTTATTTTGCTAAAAATAAAGATTCTATTTTAGAAGTTAAAGTTACTAAAGAAGAAAAATTTATTTTTTCCCAAATTCGTGTTTTTCAAAATGAAATAAAAAGGTTTCAACAGAGGAAAAAAGAAGGAAAAGGAGAAATAAAAATAGGACTTGAAGAAATTTTTTCCAATGATTATATTTATTTTAATATTAAACTTCATAAAGAAAACGAGATATTTTATTTAAAAGTCCCTTTTGATTTTAATATTGAAGATTGGTATAAAATAGATTTTATTGACAAATGAATTTGGTTTATTATAATAAGATATGTTTTTTTTGTTTGTATTAATCTTTTTAAATCTGAATTCTCAAGTAGATTCGGTAATCATTTATCCTGATTATGCGATAGTTTTTCGTAAAGCGAAGGTGTTTTTAGAAAAAAGAGAGAAGTTAACTTTTAAAAACCTTTCCTGGTTTTTGGAGGATAATTCTGTAAGAATTAGAAGTGAAAACTTAAAAATTGGTGAGGTTTTTATTAAAAAAACCTATTTAGAAGAACCGCCTTTAAGAGTAAAAGAATTAGAAAAGAAAATTAAAGAGTTTGAGAAAAAAATCCAAGCTTTTGAAAATGAAAAACTGATAATAAAATCCAAAGAAGAATTTTTGTTATCAATAAAATTGGTTTCACCCGAAATAATTTCAAAAGAGCTATTGACAGGAAAAATCTCGCCAGAAAGTTGGGAAAGGGCATTAGATTTTTTATCAGAGAAATTAGCTCATTTAAAAGAAAGAAGTTTAATTATTGAAGATTCAATTAAGGAATATAAAAAGCAATTAGAAGCATTGAAAAAAGAGTTAGAAGATATAAAAGCAATGATTGAAAATAAAAAAGAAATAAGTTTTGAATTAATTCCGGAAAAAAGCGGTGAATATGAGATTGAATTAAGTTATAATATAAGTAACGCCTGTTCTTTTATTCCCTATTATGAAATAAAAGCCGATGAGAATTCTGTTAACTTAAATTATTATGTAAAAATTAGACAAAAAACAGGTGAAGATTGGGAAAATACGAGAGTGGTTTTAAACACAGCTAAAATTTTGCCCTTGGTTACAATACCAGAATTAAGTCCTTATTATGTATCTTTTGAAACCCCTCCTCCTATGACAGTAAAAGCAGAAGAATTTCTTCGTACTGAAAAAACTGAGGTCCCTCTTATGAAAGAGGAGACAAAAATATTAGAAACAGGAATTTCTTTGGAATATATCTTACCAACAAGGATAAGTTTGAAAAGTGGAGAGGAAAAAAAGTTTTTCTTAAAGGGATTAAATCTACCAGCAGAATTTGAATATTTTGTCTATCCCCGAAAAGATAATAATGCTTATTTACAAGCAAAAATTTTCAATAATTCAGAAATGGTTTTTTTAAGTGGTGAAGCGGCTACTTATATAAAAAATAATTACACCGGAAAAACTGTTATAAAAACTGTTTCACCAAAGGAGACTTTAACTATTGGTTTGGGTATTGATGAGAGAATAAAAGTAGAAAGAAAATTGGTAAAATTTTTTATAAAAAGGGAAGGGGTAATTGATAGAAAAGAGAAACAAGAATTTACCTATGAGACAAAGATTGAGAATTATTCTGGTAAAGAAAGAAAATTAAAAATAATTGAACAGATACCAATTTCTCAAATAGAGGAAATAAAAGTAAAATTAATAAAAATTGATCCAAAACCCGATGCGACTGATGAGGATTTAAAAACCTTTACTTATTATAAAAATTTAAAGCCTAATGAAAAATTTATAATAAATCTTTCTTATTTTATAGAATATCCTATTGATAAAAAAATTATCTTTTATTAATTTAACAATTGGGATAGGAATTGTCTACTATATTAACTTTTGTGTAGTTTTATTGAGGTAATTTAAAGAATAATAAAATTATTGATAATTGAAAACTTATATAGGTAAGGAGATATTCCTATTATTATATGGTAGTTGGTTAAGAAGGTGATGTAAAGAAATAGCAAAAAGGATTTTATATTAAAAATTTCTTTCGCATCCACTATATATTCTCTTAAACTTCTACTTTTTAAGTTGACTTTATTTGATAATTTTTTATAATTTTCTATGGAAAAATATAAGGTTCCTTATGAAAAATTAAGGCTTATTATTGATGAGAAGAAATTAGGTTTTTCTTCTACTAAAGAATTAGCTTGTTGTCAAGATATTATTGGTCAAACACGAGCGTTAGAAGCTTTGAAGCTTGGTTTGGAAATAAAAGCAAGTGGTTATAATATTTTTGTTACTGGGCCGGTTGGTACGGGCCGGACGACTACGGTAAAATATCTTTTAGAAACTTTAGAAAAGTCAATGGAAGCACCTCCCGATAAATGTTATGTAAATAATTTTAAAAATCCTGATCAACCCAAATTGATCATTTTGCCCGCTGGTTTAGGCAGAGTGTTTAAAAATAGTATGGATGAGTTGATTGAATATCT
The DNA here is from genome assembly GCA_025060715.1 of Caldifarciminota bacterium. Lineage (GTDB taxonomy): Bacteria > Hydrothermota > Tepidihabitantia > Tepidihabitantales > DTDR01 > DTDR01. The sequence continues at coordinate 14,401 of JANXBG010000009.1, forward strand.
TAAAAGAAATATTCCTTTAGTTTTAGAAAGTGATAGTTATCAAAAAAAGCGGCAAATAATAATTGATGAATTTAAAGAGAAAAGCAATCGAATGGTTTTGGAGTTTGAGAAAAAAGTAGCAAAGGAAGGTTTTGCCTTGCAGCAACCAGCTCCGATGGTGAAGCCTGAAATTGTTTATGTAATGGATGGTAATCCGGTAAAAATTTCCGACCTTCTTTTTGCTGTGGAGGAAGGGAGGATATCTCGGGAAGAGTACGAAAAGATTAAAGAAAAGGCTCAAAATTTAACTGATGAGTTAAATAATTTATTTAAAGAAATCCGAAATTTAGAAAAAGAGACAAGAGAAAAATTAAGTGATTTGGATAAAGAAACAGTAAAGCCAATTTTGGAAGAGAGGCTAAATGAGATCAAAGAGAAGTTAAAGAATGAGAAAGTGAATGAATATTTAAAAGAAGTGGAAGCGGCGATTTTAGAAGATTTAAATATTTTTAAAAAAGAAAAGAAAGAGGAAGAAGCTCCTTTTCCTTTTATGAGGGAGATTTTACCAGGAGATCCTTATTTAGAATTTCGGGTAAATCTTTTGGTTGATAATGCTGAAGAGATAGGGGCACCAATTATTTTTGAAAATACCCCTACTTTTAAAAATCTCTTTGGGACGATTGAAAAAGTTTGGGATGCCAGGGGACAATGGCGAACCGATTTTACCAAAATAAAGGCTGGCTCGTTAGTAAAAGCCGATGGCGGATTTTTGGTTTTGAATGCCTTAGATGTTTTATTAGAAGGAACTTGGTATGCTTTGAAAAGATGTTTAAGGACAAGAAAAGTGGATATTACCGCCTATGACCCTTATTCTCTTTTTGGTGTTACTGCTTTAAAACCTGAGCCAATCGATATCAATGTGAAAGTGATTATGATTGGTGATGCTTTTTTATATACTTTATTAGCAACCTATGATGAGGATTTTAAAAAGATATTTAAGGTGAGAGCTGATTTTGATTGGACAATGGATTTAAAAGAAGAAACAATAAGAGAGTATGCTAATGCTGTCCGGACAATTGTGGAAAAAGAAAATTTGAGACATTTTTCTGCTGGTGCAATTGCTAAATTGGTGGAATATGGAATAAGATTAGGAGGTAGAAAAAATAAACTTTCAACGAGATTTGGTATTATTACCGATATTCTAAAAGAAGCAAGTTATTGGGCCGAAAAAGAAAATTCTGAATTAGTTCTTGATAAACATGTGAAGAAAGCAATAGAAATGAGGGATTATCGGGCTAAATTAATTGAAGAAAAGATTCAAGAGATGATAGATGAGGGAGTTTTATTGATTGATACCGAAGGTTTGGTGGTTGGTCAGATTAATGGGCTTTCTGTTTATGATACGGGAGAATATATGTTTGGTAGACCAACAAGAATAACTGCGAAAACTTCTGTGGGAACAAAGGGAGTTATCAACATTGAAAGGGAAGCCCAGTTGTCAGGAAAAATCCATGATAAAGGGGTTTTGATTTTACAAGGTTATTTAAGGGATAAATATGCCCAAGAATTTCCGATTATTATGAGCGCTTCCATCTGTTTTGAGCAGAGCTATGGTGGAGTGGAAGGCGATTCAGCTTCTTCAGCAGAACTTTTTGCTTTATTATCTTCAATTGGTAATATTCCACTAAGACAAGATATTGCCGTAACAGGTTCAGTAAATCAGAAAGGCGAAATTCAGGCGATCGGCGGTGTTAATGAAAAAATAGAAGGTTTCTTTGAAGTCTGCAAAAGAAAAGGTCTCACTGGCACTCAAGGAGTGATTATTCCTTATAGTAATATTGAGGATTTGATGCTTAAAGAAGAAGTTTGTGAAGCAGTAAAGAAAGGTCTTTTTCATATTTATGCTATTAAAACAGTTGACGAAGGTATAGAGATTTTAACTGGAATGAAAGCCGAAGAGGTTCATAAGAGGGTAAAAGAAAGACTGAAGGAACTTGCCGAAAATTATAAAAGATTTGCTTCTGCCAAAGAAGAAGAGAAGGAATAATTAAATATAAAAAATTTTATTATTATTGATTACTGCTTTAATTTTGCTTTTAAATTCTTTATTTAAAAAGGGGGTATTTTTACTTTTGGAATGAATTTTATCTTCACTATATATAAATTTTTCTTTTGGTGAGAAAATTACTAATTCTGCCCAATTTCCTTCTTTAATTCTATTTATTTCTATTCCTAAAATTTTTGTGGGGTTAGTAATAAATTTTTCTAATAATTCAAATATTGTTAAATTTCCTTTTAAAACTAGTTCTTCATAAGACAAAAGAAAACAGGTTTCTAAGCCAATGATACCAAACGGAGCTTTTTCAAAATCTTCTTCTTTTTCTGATAAGAGATGGGGAGCGTGGTCAGAGGCGATTACATCAATTAATCCTTCTTTTAATGCTTTTTTAATTTCTTCTTTATCTTCTTCTCTTTTTAAAGGGGGATTTACTTTATAGTTTGTATCATAGTTTTTTATATCGTTTTCGGTTAAAGTAAAATAATGAGGAGCGGTTTCGCAAGTGAATCGGTAATTGTTTTCTTTTAAGAATCTAAGGACTTCAACAGTTTTTTTAGAAGAAATATGACAAAGATGAATTTTACTTTTTACATAATTAGCAATCAAAACATCTCGAAAAGCAAAAATAGTTTCTGAAATATCAGGTATACCCCTTAATCCCAATTTGTAAGATATAAAACCTTCATTTATTACTCCTCTTGCCAATTCTTTATCTTCGCAATGGCTGAAATAAGGAAGGTCAAAAGTTTTGGAATATTCTAAAACTAATCTTAAAATCTGAGAAGAGGAAATTGGTGAGCCATCATCAGAAATAGCAATTGCTCCAGCTTTTTTTAAAAAATAATAATCACAAAGTTCTTTTCCCTCTCTCTTTTTTGTGGCACAAGCAATTGGATATATATCACAATAATTATATTTCTTATTTTCTTCTATTAAGTAAGTAATTAAAGATTCATTATCTAAAGGTGGCTCAGTATTTGGCATACAACATATTTTAGTAAAACCTCCGGCAATCGCGGCTTTTGTTCCAGTTTCTATTGTTTCTTCATCTTCTCTTCCGGGTATTCTTAAATGGGTATGTAAATCTATTAAACCAGGAAAGATATAACAATCTTTAACGTCAAGAATTTTAAATTTTTCTTTCTTTTCAATCTCTTTGGCAATTTTTTCTATTTTTCCTTCTTTTATTAATATATCAACCTCTCTCTTTTCTTTTTTATCTAAATCAATTAAAATACCATTTTTTAATAAAAAATATTCAGGTAAATTTTCTATTTTCATACCTTTTCTTGAAATAATAAAAAAATTATTGCCATTCTAATTACTACACCATTAAAAACTTGATCTAATATTACACATCTCTTGTCTTCTAAAACATCATACGAAAGTTCTACTCCCCAATTAACCGGTCCCGGATGCATTAGAAGAGCATCTTTTTTCATTTTATTTAAATCTTCTTTTTTAATTCCGTATAATAAATGATACTCCCGAATAGAGGGAAGATAGCTTAGATTATGCCTTTCTTTTTGCACTCTTAAAGTAATAACACAATCAAATTTACCTAACTCTTTACGAAAATCAGAAAGATAAGGAATTTTTGTTTTTTCAAAATCAATTGGCAAAAAAGAATAAGGACAAGAGACATAAACTTCACACCCCAACTTTTGAAAAATAAGAATATCCGAGTGAGCAACACGGGAATGTTTAATATCTCCTATAATTAAAATTTTTAGATTTCTAAAATCTTTAAATTTTTTATAAAGGGTATAAGCATCTAATAAAGCTTGTGTTGGGTGTTCATTAATTCCATCGCCAGCGTTTATTACAAAAATATTTTCTTTATCTAAATAATGAGCAAGAAAATTAGGTACACCTGCGACAGGATGACGAATAATGATTCCGTCAATTTTCATTTTTAAAACATTTTTTACAGTATCTAATAAACTTTCGCCTTTTAAAACAGAAGAAGTAGAAAAAGAAAAATTAATAACATCACAAGATAACCTTTTGCAAGCTAAAGTAAAAGAAGTTTGGGTTCTCGTTGAAGGTTCATAAAAAAGAGTTAATATTGTTTTTCCTTTCAAAGAAGGAACTATTGGAATTGGTCTACTTAAAACCTCTTCAAACTGGAAAGCATACTCAAAGATTTTATAGATATCTTTTTCGTTTAAATCGTTGACCGATAATAAATGTTTCACCTTCTTTTAAGATAAATTCCTTCTTTTTTATCTTCTTCTTTTAAAAAAACGTCTATTAAATCTTCTTTTTTAACTTTAAACTTAAAGCCTACATAATCTGGTTGGATAGGTAATTCTCGATGATTTCTGTCAACTAAAACAAGTAATTCAATTTTTTTTGGCCTTCCGTAATCAAGGATTTCACTCAAAGCTGCTCGAACAGTGCGGCCGGTATAAATAACATCATCTACCAAGATTACAATTTTATCTTGTAAAGAAAAAGCTATTTCACTTCCCCGAACGATTGGAGAATGAGCAATCATTTGTAAATCATCGCGATAAAAGCTAATATCTAATGCACCAACCGGGATTTTAAAGTTAGTGAATTTTTTAAATTCTTTGCTTAATCTTTGGGCAATACTTATTCCTCGACGTTTTATTCCAATAAAACATAAATCATTAAGATTTTTTTTGTGTTTTTTATAAATTTTTTGGGCAAGGTCCTTTATTTTTTTATTAATTTCCCTTTCGTTTTTGAGCTTCATTTAAATTTTAAAAGGAGGGCAAGGGGAATAAGGACACAATAGCCTAAAACAAGTAAAATCGGAGCGATTGTAATATCACCACTACTTAAAACAATATAACCAACGATTATTGTTATAATTCCTAAAATTAAAAGAAGATAATTATTTCTTTTAAAATGAATAAGAGAGGTTTCACGAATTTTTTTTGTTTCTTTTTTTCTATCTTTTACCATTTTTAGAATGGTAAATCGTCAAGGTTATCATCAGGCAAAATAATATCTTCGGGAATTTCTTCTTCAGTTTCTTCAGGGATAAATTTATCTAAAATTTGAACCCGCCGAGCAAAGATTTCCACTACATTTCTTTTTTCTCCATTTTCTTTCTCATAACTTCGACTTCTCAGTTCACCTTCAACAATTACTGCACTTCCTTTTTTTAATCGCTCTTGAAGTCTTTCCGCTTTGGGGCCACTGGTTACAATTGTAAAGAAATTAGCAACTTCTTTCCATTCGTTACTTTCTTTATCTTTATATACTCGATTAACGGCAATTTGAAAACTTAAAAAAGGAATTCCTTTTGGATTATATCGTAAAGTTGGATCCACTGTCGCCCTGCCCATTAGGATTACATAATTAATTCTTCCCAATCTAATCTCGGCCATAGTTAATAAAATAACTTCTTAAAATATTTTCATTATGTCTAATACTTTCTTTAATTTTATCGATAGTATCAGGAGGCGATTCAAACTTATAAAAAAGATAATAACCATATTCTAATTTTTTAATAGGATAAGCAAACTTCCTTTTTTCCTTTTTATCTAAAACAATGTTCTCAGCGCCACAATTTTTAAAAATATTTTTTAAATCATTATCAATTTTATTTATATCTTCTTCTTTCATCTTCTCACTCAAAATTATTACTCCTTCATATTTGTTATAGTTTTTCATAGTTTTAAAATTATAAGAGAAAAAATGAAAAAGTCAAATTATTTTAGTAAATTATAAAAAATTAAAAATTATAAGGGTAAACCTTATACATAGCTTTTAATTATAAGAAGATTTATATGAAAGAAAGTATTATATTATAGGTGCGGTTGAGTAGAAAAGATATTTGTAAAAATTAATAAATTTATTTTTGTGATATTTTAATAATTTTAAAATTGAAAATTTAGTTATTCTCTTGTTACTTTAAAGAGTTCTAAAAGAAAAGAGCATTTTTATTTCTATTTAATTTTTAGATTAAATAAATTTGAATAAAAATTTATTAAGTAACTGAGAAACAGGAAAGAAATTACTTTTTAGATTTCTTTATGATGTTTAATAATTTTAGCTTCCACGATATAGATAACATCTTCTCCAATATTTGTGGAGAGGTCGGCAATTCTTTCTAAATTCTGGGTAATTCTAATCAAATGGAAAGCCCTTTCAATGGTTTTTGGGTCAGAAATCATATAAGTAAATAGTTCACGAAAAATTTGGTCGCGTAAGCTATCAATTAAAAAATCCCTTTCGCAAACCTTTTTAGCTAATACGGAGTCTTCTTCTATAAAGGCTTTTAGAGCATCTTTAAGCATCTTAGTGGTTTCATCAGCCATTCGGGGAATGTCAATTAAAGGTTTTACCGGTTCTTTTTCAATAAGAAATTCGGCGCTTTGGGCAATATTCACAACGTGGTCAGCAATCCTTTCAAAATCGTTATTCATTTTCAAAATCATTAAAATCGTTCTTAAATCCTTTGCCATTGGTTGATAAAGAGCAATTAAATCAACGCACAACTCATCAATTTCAATTTCCCAATCGTTCGCCTTTTTTTCATCTTCATCAATTACCATCTTTAAACTTTCTTTATCTTTATTAAGCAATCCTTTCATTGCTTTTTCTAACATTTTTTCAATATGGTTAGCATACTCAATAATTTTCTCTTTTAGAACTGTTAACTTTTCTTCAAACATAATTAATTATAAAAGATTTTAAGAAATTGTCAAAAAATGAAAGTTATTTAAATTCCGAGATTTGTTAGTTTTTTTATAAGTTTTTCTTCATCGTAATCCTCTAAAAGTCTTTCATAATAAATATCAAAGAGATCACGGATTGAAATTTTCTTAATTTTGACGTCCCTATAATCTTCTATAACTTTTGATTTGTCTTTGTCTTTGGTAATAATCCAAACTTCTTTTTCGCAATCCTTAATTTGGTATCTTATATTTGTATTGGGAATTTGAAATTCGTCTCTAGTAAGTTGGAAACGATAATTTTCTATTTGAGTTTTTTTAGTCCTTTCAAAATTTTTTTCTAGAGTACAATCATAAATGACCGCCAATTTTTTCAGGACAAAAAATCCGTCAGGGTTTCCTTTTTGTTTTTCAATAGAATAGCAATTATTTATTCCAATTAGTTTTAATAAATAATATACATATTTCTCAAAAAGTTTAGAATCTTCAATTTCTTCTAACCGCCGAAATAAAGGCGGTGTTAGTTCTTCTTTTTCAATTGGAATAACTTTTTCAATTATTAGATACCAACCTTCTGATTTTTTCAAAAGATGGCGAGGAAGGTCATTCAAAGAGATTTCCTTTTCTATTTTTACATCAAAATATATCTTTTCTTCTTTATTTTTAAAATTAGAAACATAACCAAACCAAGCTCTTTCATATTTTTTGGTGTTTTTGTCAAGTTTTATAAAAATAGTTGGAGCATTTTCCTCAAGCTCATTTTCTTTAACCCCTTTTAACATTCCCTTTGGATAATAGGTATTATTTACTTTATCCCAATAGTTATCCCAATGTGTTATCATTAAATATTTAGCATTTATCATTTCTTCTTTTTGCAAAGAAAATATAATAAAATTTGAAATTTTATCAATATTAACCATATTTCCCTAAAAGGAAATCTTCGGTTCTTTTGTCTTTTGGTCGGACAAAGATATCTTCGGTTTTACCAAATTCAACAAGTTCACCAAGATACATAAAGGCACAATAATCAGAAACTCTGGCTGCTTGTTGCATATTATGAGTAACAATGACAATGGTATATTCTTTTTTTAATTTATGAATTAGTTCTTCTAATTTTGCAGTAGCAATTGGATCTAAGGCGCTAGCTGGTTCGTCTAAAAGAATAATTTCTGGTTCAATTGCAATAGCTCGGGCGATACATAATCTTTGTTGTTGCCCTCCAGAAAGATTTAATGCACTTCGATAAAGATTATCTTTTACTTCATCATAAAGGTTAGCATCTATCAATGCTTTTGTTACTCTTTCTTTGATATTTTTAAATTTGTGGACTTTTAAACCAAAAGCAATATTTTCATAAATAGACTTTGGAAAGGGGTTTGGTTTTTGGAATACCATTCCAACTTTTTTTCTTAAAGTAAGAAGATTAACATTTGCATCGTATATATTTTCGTTATCAATAAAAACTTTTCCGCACACCTTTGTATCAGGAATCAAATCGTTCATTCGGTTGATAGCGCGTAGAAGGGTAGTTTTACCGCAACCTGAGGGTCCCATAATTGCTGTTACATTTTTCTCGGGAATTTCCAAATTGATATTTTTTAAAATCTGGTTATTTCCAAACCAAAGAGAAAAATTTTCAAATTTGATTTTTATCTTCATTTTAATAATATTTTTTTATTTTCATTCTTAAAATATAAGCAATCACACCAAAAAGAAGAGCAAAGAAAAGTAAAACAAGAGAAGAAGCAAAAGCGATAGTTCTTACCTTTAATATTTTCTCATGTTGAGTAGCAAGGATATAAATGTGATAAGGAAGTGCCATAAATCTATCAAAAGGAGATAAAGAAATTGTTTTTAAGTAAAAAGCAACTCCAGTAAAAAGGATTGGTGCTACTTCGCCGATTAGTCGAGCAAAAGCGAGGAAAATGCCCGAAAGAAGGAGAGGCTTAGCTTCGGGTAAGATTATTTTTCTTATAGCAGTCCATTTGGGAACTCCTAAAGCAATTGCTGCTTCATAAAAAGTATGGGGAACGCTTAAAAGCCCTTCTTCGGTGGCAGTAATTAAATAAGGAATAGAAAGAATAGAAAGAGTTAAAGAGGAGGCAAGAAAAGAAAGACCAATATTTAATGTTCTCACAAAAAAAGCCAAACCAAAAAGACCAAAAACAATCGATGGTAAGCCACTTAGAGTTTTTATTAATGTTCTTAAAATAAAAGTTAAAATATTATTTTTAGCATAATAGGCAAAATAAATTCCTGATAAAATGGAAGGGATGATGGAGAAAATGAAAGCAAGAATTGTGAGATAAAAAGAGCCAAAGATTACTGGGAAAATACCTCCTTTTGTCATCTGCTCTTCAGGATTAGAGAATAAAAAACGGAAGCTTAAAACAGGATAACCATTGATGATGAGATAAAAAGTTATGAAAATAATAGTAAAAAGAAAGATAAATAAAGGAATAGCTGATAAATAAAAATAGAAGGAGCTTTTTAATTTCATATTATTATCTTTATTCGTTTTTGAGCAAAATAGTTTCCAATTAAATTCACAATAAAAGAGATGATAAATAAAACAACCCCAAGCATAAATAAAGCAAAAAAGTGAGGAGTATTTTTTGCTGTTTCACCCATCTCAATAGCGATGGTGGTAGTTAAAGTTCTGGTGGGTTGAAATAAAGATTTAGCAATAATGGGTGAATTTCCTAAAACCATTAACATTGCCATTGTTTCACCGATTGCTCGGCCAAAACCCAATAAAATTCCAGCGATTATTCCCGATTTTGCTGTGGGTAACACAATTTTTAAAGTAGTTTGGAAACGGGAAACCCCTAAGGCATAACTGGCTTCTTTATAAGTTAAAGGAACTTGCGAAATACTTGCTTCACAAAGAGAAATAATCGTTGGCAGAGACATTAAGGCTAATATAATTCCTCCGTTTAAAACACATAGACCACTTGAGAGTGAAAAAATTTTTTGGATTAAAGGAGCAAGATAAACTAAACCAAAAAGACCAATAATTACTGAAGGAAAAGCAGCAAACAGTTCTATTATTCCTTTTGTTAAATTATATAACCAGGTAATTTTTCTTAATTCCTCACTTAAAAAAATTGCTGAAAAAATACCAAAAGGTACAGCGATGATTAAAGCTAAGGAAGTTACTAAAAAACTTCCCCAGAGATTAGGAAGTAAGCCATAATCATTTTTAAAATAACCGGTAGGATTCCAAACAGGATTTAAGAAAAAGTCTTTAAAAGAAATGAATTGAAATATTTTTAATCCGTAAGATAATAAAAAAAATAGAATAAAAATAATCAACAAGGATGTAAGAAAAGCAAAAAAGAAAAGAATACCGCTTATAAATCTATGAGTTTCTTTCATTAGAGTATTTTAATTTTCCCCATAGATATTTTAAACAAAAGATTATAATTAAAAATATTTTAAAATCAATAAATAGGTTTTCTTAAATAAAAGAAATTAAAAGCATTCAAAGAAAGTTAATCCCTGGAGAAATTAAAATAGTTTATAATTTGTCAAGAAAATTTTAAAAAAGTCTTTTTTTACTTGTAACTGATGATAAATAATATAACCGGTGATTTTGATATTTTCTGCAATTTTAAAAAAGAAGCTGCGATCTAAAACCTTTATTGATTTAAGATAAAAATAGAGTTACTGTTGGAATAACAAAATCTGATAAAAAGAATAATAATTAAAAGGATGTGATTTTGTTTTTAAAATATATATAACAAAAATATGCTCAAAAGTTAGCCAAAAATTTTGAAAGTAATTATTTTTCTATAAATTCCGTTTCCCAGTCTCTTATTTTTAAATTTTCTTTTTCTATGTTGCTGACAATTATTAATAGAAAGTTATCTTTTATATATCTTTTTGCTATTTCATTTATTTTTTCACAAGTTAACTTGTTGATTTCGGTTAAAAGCCGGGAAAGATAGTCAAGACCTAATTCTAAAATAGCAATTTCTCTTATTATGTTTGCCTTATCGCTATAACTATCAATAGATATTGGAATATTACCAAAATAGAATCTTTTTGCTTGGATAAGTTCATCTTTATTTATTCCTTTTTCTTTAAGTTTTTTTAATTCTTCTATTATTAAGTCAATTGCGTAATCAGTGTTTTTTATTTCAGTTTGCATTTCGCAGATAAAATGAGATGGAAAATATCTTCGGGTAAAATAAGAGCCCACATCGTAGGCAAGTCCTTCTTTTTCTCTTATTAATTTTCCTAATCGGGAATTTAAGGCGCCACCACCAAAGATAAAATTCATAACCCTCAAAGGGATTACATCAAGATTATTGCCACTCGGTGCTTCAAAACCAAGTAAAATATAAGATTGATTTATCTCTTTCTTTTTGATAACAATCATTTTTTTCTTTTCTATTTTGGGAAAGCTTTCTATTTTTAATCTAGGGATCTCTTTCCTTGGTAAATTACTAAAAAGTTCTTTCATTTTTTCTTTTAGTCTTTCTAATAGAAAATCGCCAACTAAGATAAAGAAATAATTATTAGGATGATAATAGGCTTCGTAGAAATTTTTAATATCCCTAATTTCAATTTTTTCTAAGGAAGTTATTTCACCTTCGGGTAGGTGGCGATAAGGATAATCTTTTGGATAGAAATTTTTTTGAAATTCTTTTTCTAAAATATAGGTAGGAAAATTTTCCGAAATTTTTATTCTGCCGATGATTTCTCTTTTCAATTTTATAAAGTCTTCCTCAGCAAATTTCGGCATTGTTAAAATCTCTTTTAAGAGAATAATCATTGTATCCAAATATCGAGATAAGGTAACAATTTCAATTTGGGAGAAATCATAATCACAGTAGCCTTCTAATCGGCCACCAAGATTTTCCACAAAATTATAGAGTTCTTCATAACTTCTTTTTTTAGTTCCTCTTAAAAGCATATTAACTACCAAATTTGCTAAACCCTCTTTTCCAATTGGGTCATAACTACTGCCTGCTCGAATTATTACTCTTAATCTCACCATTGGTAATTTATTATCTCTATAGCCATAAATTTTTAAACCATTTTCTAAACTATCGAAAATAATTGGAAATTTAATTTGAGGTTCTTTTAAGTTTAATAAAAGAAATAACAAAAGAATATTCATTTTGGTAATAAGATAGCAGTGATTTTATTATCTTTATGAAAATATTTTTTAATAACTTCTTTAATTTCCTCTTCTTTTACTTCTTCGATCTTCTTTGGATATTCTTCATAGAATTTATAGGAACCGGTTGCAATTTCATAAGAGCCTAAAATAAAGCCAATGGACCTTACCCTTTCTTTTTGAAAAATATATTCTGCTAAAAGTCGATTTTTTATTTTCCTTAATTCTTCCTCTTTTATTTTTTCACTAATAAGATTTTCCAATTCTTTCTCTATTTCTTTTTCTGCCAGAAAAAGTTTATTAGTATCTTCGGCAACCAAAAAGAAATAGAAAATTCCTGTATCTTTTTGGATATCAGAACCGCCACTGATACTGATTAATAAATTTTTTTGAGAGATTAATTTTTGATAAAGCCTGCTTGTCTTTCCCCATAATAAAATCTTTTCTAATACTTCTAAGGGATAGAAGTCTTTATCTTTGATTGAACAGGTCTTATAACCAAAAATCATCATTGGGGTTTTTACTTCTCTTTTTAAAATTATTTTTCTTTCGCCAGCTATCGGTAAATCAAAGGGTTTTATCTCTTTTATATTCCCTCTGGGTTTTATCTTGCCAAAATATTTTTTTATTTTCTTTATTGCTTCATTAATTTTTACATTACCGCAGAGGACAATTAAAGCGTTATTTGGTTGATAATAATTTTTATACCAATTAACCAAATCTTCATAAGTTAAGTTTTCTAAAACTGGCATCCAACCGATTACTGGTTGGCGATAGGGATGGAGGAAATAGCTTATTAGCCCAAAGCTTTCCCAGAGGGGTGAATAAGGAGTATTTTCTCTCAACCTTCTTTCTTCCATTACTACTTTCTTTTCTGTTTCAAACTCCTTTTCATCTAAAACAAGATTAACCATTCTATCTGCTTCCATTTTTAAGACAATCTCATAGTAATCTTTACCAATATCTGCCCAATAACAGGTATATAATTCAGAGGTAAAAGCATTATCAATACCTCCTAAAGCACGGATTGTTTCGCTATAAGAATTTTTGGGAAAATTTTTACTTCCTTTAAATGCCATATGCTCTAATAAATGGGAAATACCAGTTAAATTTTCGGGCTCATAATAGCTACCAACTTTATACCAAATCTGGCAAGACACAATTTCACTATTAGTATCAGGATAGATAAGGATTTTCAACCCATTATCTAAACTATCCTTATAAACAAAAAAATTAAAGAGAAATAATAAAAAATACATTATTTAATTATAAAATAAAATATAATAAAATTCAAGCTCTTAGTTATTAGAGACTAAACTAATATTTTTTGTCAAAAATTCTTAAAAATTTCTTCTTTTTAGGTTTTAGACCGTCTTTTAAAATATGAGGAGTAATAATCACGACTACTTCACTATTTTCTATTATTTTTCTATTATATCTAAAAAGAAAGCCTAATATTGGTATATCACCAAGGATTGGTATTTTCCTTTGAATTATTCTTTCATTCTTTGTTAATAAACCACCAATTATTATTCTTTCGCCATCTTTTACTCGCACCTGAGTTTTTACCCCTCTTCTTGATATTAATGGTAAATCACCAAGGCCAGTACCAACAAAATCACTTACTTCTGGTTCAATTTCTACAGTGATTTCATTTTTATCGGATATAAATGGTGTAATATTTAAAGAAGTACCAAATTTTACTACTTCCAATCTCACATAAGGATATTGAGGAGGACCGGTTAACATTTGATAATACTGTTCTTTACCAACAGTAATACTTGCCTTCTGCCCTTCTAAGGTAACTATTTTCGGATTTGCTTTTATTGATGCCTTACCTTTCTGAACCATCGCTACTAAGGTTGGTAAAAAAGTATAATACCAATCTTTTCCTAATCCTTTTGTTATTATTTTATAAATTATCCCAAAAGTAGTATCTATTAACTCAGTAAAATTGGCAATAATATTAAAAGTATCACTATCCTTGGTTAGTTTGCCGCTCCAATTTATTCCCAATTCTTTAAAGGCATCGCTAGAAATCTCAGTAACTAATGCTTCAATTAAAACCTGTCTTGGTGGTCTATCAATATTTTTCAAATCTTCTTTAAATTTCTCAATTATCTGATTAGGAGCAGTAATCACTATCGCATTTATTTCTTCATTCAGTTTTACATAGGGTTTATAAAAATCGGATATTAAACTGAATACATCTTTGGCTTTTAAATAATTTGGTCTAATTATCTCACAGGTAGAAAGTAAATTGAAAGAAGGATAATCAGGTTTACCACTACCAACAAGATAATAGCCATCAAATTTTTTAAAGGAAAAACCTAAAGGAAAAAGAATTCTCTTCAAAGCCTCTTCTAATGGTAAATCCTTTATTTCCATTGTTATTGTTCCCGATACTGTGCCATCAGTAATTATTGGAATTCCTACCTGGTCTGAAATTTCTTTTAAAACCTGATTTAATTCGCTTTCATAGAAAACATTAGTAACAAGTGGTTGGGGTATTAATGTTTCTTGAGGAATACTTTCTGTTGGAATACTTTCAATTGGTAATTCCTTCTTTAAACTTTCGGATAATATCTCTTCTTGGGCAAAAAGGAAGCTAATAAAAAAGATTAAATATAAACCTTTCTTTATCATAAATTTAACTCCCTTTCAAAAATAAGTTCTTTATTTTTACCATACTTAATGATGGCTTTAACAAAATATTTACCACTCTTTAACCTTAAAGGACCTTCGGCAAACATTTTCACCTTTCCTTTTGGTAATAAATAACCCTTTAACTCTTTCAATTCATGTTCACCAATTTTCATAACCTGTTCACCAGCACCAGTTACCAATTTTTGGCTAATTGAAATAACCCCTGTTGGTTTTAGATGAATATCACCAGTATTTTCTAAGTAAATATAAAAATTTGCGGGTGCCTTTCCAGTAACTTCAATTTTTTCAATTCTTATCTCTTCATTTGCCTTGCCTAAAAAATTGATAAATATTGGAATCTGATAACTTACTGGTAAAGAGACACCTTCCTTAGAAATACTTAAAATTAAAAAAGCATATCTGCCACCGGAAATTTCTTCTTTAGGAATATTAAATTTCAATTTGATTACTTTCCTCTCTTTTGGTTTTAAAACAAATTCTTTCTCTTCTAATTGAACAAAATTGATTGCTGAATATTGATAACCAAAAGTATCGGAAAGATATAATTCTCCTTCCAAATCATTAACCATTTCTTTAATCTCTGCATTTACTTTTACTTCGCTATCTTCTTCATTTTCTAATAAAATTGTTTTAATCCGAAAAGCACCGGGAGGGATAGGCATTTCAATAAATTCGGGTTTTACATTTAATAGAATCGTGCCGCCTAAAAGCATTTCTTTTTTTTCTATTCTCTTTTTTTCAATAGTAAATGTAGCAGTTGCTTTTGCTGGTGTTAAAGTTCCGTAACGAACTATTGCATCAATTATATATTCTCCTGGTTCTAATCTTTTAATAATTGAAGCTATTTCAACTGTCGTATTTGGTAAAATAATTCCTCTACCACCTCCCAAAGGAATTTCTCTCAATTTTTTACCTTTTTTATTTCTCAAAATTAAATTCCCTCTAACTACTGCATGGATATCGCCTTCATTTTTTACCGAAACCAAAACCGCAATAGCATCCTTTAATTCGTAAAACATAAATCTCGGTAATTTTTTAATATCTTCTACTATTTTGATATCTTGAATACTAACCTTGGGTTTTATTTCGGGCTGAATAGTAATTTCAAAATAAACAGGTATTTTTGTCCGGTATTTCATCTCTTCTTTCGCCGGTTGGGTGGTAAAGGTCAAAGCTCCGTATCTACCGCCTTTAACACCGCCAGGAATTTCTATAAACACATCTATCTCTTTTCCTAACTGAGGAGCAAGTTCAATAATACTATCCTTAAATTTTAACCAATTAGCACAAGAAGGAGCACCTTTACCAATCTCTACTGGTTGATAAACTCCTTCAGGTGTCTCAATAACATCAGCTCTTTCAACTAAGATTTTTACTCTTTCCGTATAAGTCTCATTAATCACAGTAATTGTGACTTTTCTTCTAGCACCAGCTGGTGCTTTTATTTCAAAATATAACGGTGAAATAGAAAATTCACCTTGATTTATAAGCAATAATAAAAAGAAAAAATTTATCATTATTTACTAATTTTCAATATCTATAAGAGATGGTTCTATAGGTAAGGATTTAAAAAAACCACTTCTTTTATCAATCCAAGGTTTTATTACCGTTAATGTCAAAATGATTGTCGCACCTCCTGGGTCAACATATTCACAAGCGCGGTCACATTGGTCAACTATAATTCTTTCCCACATCTTAATTATTTGAGGTTCAAGGCTACTAGGAAAATTTAACCGAATTCGATAATTATTCAAATCTCGGGCAGAAATCCATTCCCAATTACAACCAGGTTCATTAACAGCATTATTGGTAAAATAGTAATATTTTTCAATTTGGTTTTCACCATTTGTGGGGTTTTCAAAACCTGCAAAAGATATCACTACATCTGCATTGCTTTTTATCCAAATAATTGGGCCAATACCAGCAAATTCTCCAAATTTTCTAATTCGCCATAATGTCTTTTTGCCATCAATTGACCATTTTATCCATTGAGCAACAGAAATTGAATCGGTGAAAGGAATTTCCCATTGTTCTTTATTACAAGAGTCAGTAGCCGGATTAAGATAAAGCCATAATCTTCCTCTTGCCCAAGGTTTAAGTGTCTGAGAAAGCCATCTTTCTCCATTCCAATACCAAGAAGGTTTTTCGACCCAAAGGTATGGAAAAACTTGTGTTATAAAAATTATTAATATAACTATTTTTTTCATTCACACCCCCAAATTTTCAATTTTAAGCCTAATTTCCTCCCAATAGGCATCCTTTTATTTTATTGGTAATTTCCTGTCAATGGGTCAATCCAATCTTTCATTACTGTTAATGTCAAAATGATAGTGGCACCATCTGGGTCAACATATTCGCAAGCTTTATCGCATTGTTCAACCTGAATTTTTTCCCAGATTTTTCTTGCCCACGCATGACATGTAGAGGGTATTGGAATTGGGCGATTGTTCAGGTCCTGAGCAGGTATCCACTCAGAAACTTGAGAAGGATGAACTGCAGTGGTATCGGTAAAACCATACCATTTTTCAATTTGGGTGTTGCCATTTGTTGGATTTTCAAAACCTGCAAAACTCATCACCACATCAGCATTACTTTTTACACAAATTGTTGGACCAATACCAGCAAAACATCCGATTTTCCTAATTCGCCATAAAGTCTTTTTTCCTTCAATTGACCATCTAATCCATTGAGCAACAGAAACTGAATCTTTAAATGGAATAACCCAAGTTTGTTTGTTACAAGAATCAGCTTGTAAATGATAATCTAACCATAATCTACCACGAGCAGTAGATTTTCCAGTTTGTTCTTCCCAAGTGTTACCACAATCAGGTGAATACCAAGAAGGTCTTTCTTGTAAAACAGCAAAAGCAACTAAACTAAATAAACAGACTAAAAGTAATGTTTTCCTTAACATAATAACCTCCCTTTTTGTTTAGTTTAGTTTTTAAAAAATAGCCTATTGGGAGGAAGTTAGGCTTATTTACTAAAATCTTATCCATTTTATCTACCGGTATTATTATAAATATCTAATCTCTCTGCCCATCTTATTGCCTTTTTGCCCTCTTGAGAATTTGGTCTCACCGGTGGTCTTATTATTTGGAACCATAAATTGGCATCAATAAGAATTTTTTCCACATCAAAAGGAACAGGGCAACCACTGGCCTTATTTAAAACAGCAGCAATAAATTGATGAGCAAGAATATAATAAGCATCACCTCTTGGCTCCTGCCATAAAACGGCTAACCAGGTTTTACCACTTAAATAGAAAATATTATGGGGATGATAAGGAGGAGGCCATTTTTCAGGATGGTTCTTCCAATAACCAGGTGTCCTTGTTCTTACTTGAGGTTCACAAATTACAATATTAAAATAAGGAATTTTCCATTGGATTTTATTACAAGAATCATTAAGATGGGTTATTTCTAAAAAAAGTTGACAGATTGAAGTGTCAGCCAACTGCCAATTATTACCATTCCAATACCAACATTTTCTTCTTTCTAAATTTCCACCAATTAGGATACTTAAAAGAAATAAAATTAGAAAAATAAGTTTTTTACTCATTTTCATTTTCTAAGATTTTTAATATCCAAAAAATATTTTTAACATCAAAATTTTTAAATCTAATTTTTTGATATAATCCTTGACGAAAATAAAGACTATATTTCATTTGAAACCTTTTTGGGGTAATACCAGTAAGTTTTTTAAACCATTTACAAAAATAAAAATGATCACAAAATTTAAGGTCATCAACAATATCTTTTATTTTTTTATGATTAGAAGAAAGAAATTTTAAAGCTTTTACTAAACGAAGTATTGTGAGAAATTTTTTGGGAGATAAATTTAAACGCCATTTATTATAAAAATTACTTACCGAAAAATTGTAATCTTTCGCTACTTTTTTTATGGTTACATCTATTTTTTCTTTAAAAGATCTAAGTAGAAGTCTTTGCGCCCAGTCCTCACTCATTGGTCTCTCCAGGCTTGACTATAAACTATAACAAAATAATAGATATTGTCAAATTAGTTATAATAAAAAATTGGTAATTTTTTACAAAAATTAATAAGTTTTTGATTTTTAATAACTTATCTTAAAATAGAAAATTTGACAATTTCTTAACTTTTGTAAGTTATTTAAATAAATAACTTAGCTAACTAATAAAAATTTATAAATTTTTAATTTTTAAATTCGGGAAATTTTGGCATTAAGGGTATTAAGTTTTTCATCTAATTTATAATATCCTCTATCTAAATGATAGGAATTTACAATTATTGTCTCTCCTTCGGCAACCAAACCAGCAAGAACTAAACAAGCAGAAGCTCTTAAATCGGTAGCCTTTACTTCTTTGCCAATAAGTTTTTCTTTTCCCTTAATGATTGCTTTATTATAAATAACTTCTATATTGGCTCCCATTTTTTTTAATTCTTCACAATGGAAAAATCTTTTTTCAAAAATCTTTTCGCAAATGATACTTTCTCCTTTGGCAAGAGAAGCAAGGGCAGTAAATTGGGCTTGTAAATCCGTTGGAAATCCAGGGTAAAAGGAGGTGACAATATTTAATGGTTTCAATTCTTTCTCTTTTCTTCTGATTGTTATCTCTCTCTCCTTTATTTCTAAATCAGCCCCCATTTCTTTTAATTTTTGCAAAACAATCTTCAAATGTTTGGGAATAACATTTTCAATAGTAATTTCACCATCGGTAATCAAACCAGCACATAGAAAAGTTCCGGCTTCAATTCTATCAGGAATTGGTTCATATTCACAACCTAACAGGTCTTTTCTTCCATAAATATCAATAATTGGTGTTCCCTCGCCATAAATTTCTACGCCCATCTTTTTTAAAAAATTTGCTAAATCCACAACTTCTGGCTCACAAGAGGCGCCAAAAATTCTTGTCCTTCCTATTGCTTTACTGGCGGCTAATAAAATCTGACAAGTAGCGCCAACGCTTGGTCCTTTATCTCCATATAAATAAATCTCCTTTCCAATAAAATTATCTATCTCTCCCTCTATATATTCTTTATTAGGATTTATTTTTGCACCTAAATTCATCAATCCTTTAATATGTAAATCTATTGGCCTTTCACCAATTTCACAGCCACCAGGATAAGCAATTTTCACTTTTTTGAAACGAAAAAGCAAAGGAGAGATTAAATAATAGGAAGCCCGAACCTTTTTCACAATCTCATCGGGTGGAGAAAAAGAAGATACATTAGAATTATCAATTATTATATCATTATCTATTATTTCAATTTTTGAACCTATAGATTTTAAAATTTCTATCATTATTATAACATCTTTTACCAAGGAGATATTTTTTAAAACAATCCTTTGGTCAGTTAGTAAAGAGGCAGCAAGAATCGGTAAGACCGCATTTTTCGCACTCCCAATTTTTATTTTCCCTTTTAATTTTCTGCCTCCCTCAATAACTAATCTATCTTTGACCATAAATTGGCCTTTCGGAAAGATATTTCTTTCGTCTTTCTTCAACCAAAAGGATCTCTTCCCTTAAGAAATTAATAAAGGAGTTTAAAAAATCATTTATTTCGGAACTAAAAATTTCATTTTCTCTGATTATCAATTTTTCACTTGTTGTTTCTAGAATCAAATTTTTAATTTGATAATCCCATAAAGTAATCTCAATTAACATTTCTTTTTTTCTTTCATTATAATAACAATGAGCCTGCCGAATTAGTTCCTTCTCTAAACCAATTACCTTCATTTTGTTAAATAAATAATAAGGAACCTCATAATTTAAATCTATAGCTAAGGAAGTTAAAAAAAGTTCTCTTCTCAATTTTTCTATCTCTTCTTCTAAATTGGGAAAATTTATTTTTATAGAAAGAAGGTTTTTATTAAAATTTAAATTTTCCCATTCAAAATTTTTCATCTTTGGTCGAAGTTTTAAATAAGCATAATAAAGCTGTAAAGAATATTCATCACCAATTCGGTCATTATGCCATTTCACGTCAACCGTATACATTCCAAATTGTTTTATCAATCTCACTTGCATATGATAATTGTCAATTTCCCGAGAGAGAAGAATCCCGCCATAAGCCGGATTATCAGAAGTTATCATATCTTCAGCTGCCTCCAATTCTTTTATCAATTGTTCCGAAATAAACCAAGCAGCCGCATGTTGGTATCTTTTTGAAAAATTAATTAAATCCGCAGCAACACTAATTACCGCCTCTTTATCTTGACAACAACCAAGGATTATGGGAATACTTATATGGATTGAAGAATCTTCTCTATCCGGACCAAAAGTTATCTCTTCTAAAATGGCGATGGTTTCTAAATCTCTTGGTTTTATTGCTAGTATCATATTTCTATTATAATTGACTAAAAAAATATTTCAAGATATAATTTAAAAAATGTTAATCCTCTTTCTTATTTTATTTCTCTTTTCCTGTTCACCGGAAAGGGAAAATATTTATGACCCAAAAAGTAAATATTATAAAAATACTGGAACTCTTTTAGGCTATGTTTTTGATAATAAAGAAATAAAGATAAAAGATGCCGAAATTACCATTTTTGGTGAAAGGAAGAAAAATCTATTAATTACCAAAACGGATAATAATGGCTTTTTTCAATTTGTTGATATTCCTCTTGATTCTTATCTTATTAGTATTTATAAAGAGAATTATCAAAAATTAAATTATTATAAAAAAATTAATAATCACCAAATTGAAACATTATACTTTCGACTTAACCCTTTGCCTTATTTAAAAAGTTGTCAAATAAGAAGTTATTACGAGGAAAGGTATATCCTACCCGAATCTTTATCTTTTAATATTACCTGTGAAATCTTTGATGAGAATTTAAAAGAGGTTTATCTTTTATTGCCCACTAACGATACTTTTTATCTCAACCATTTAAGAAATCAAATTTATGAAAGAACCATAACTAAAGAAATGGTAAATGGTAATTTTGATGATTTAGTGGGCAAAAGTTTTTTAGTTTATTTAATCTCTAATTTTTCTGATACCTTAATTTACGAAACTTCCCCATTAATAAGAATTATTAGAGAATTACCACAACAGATTTCACCAATTAATGGTGAAATAACATCTTTTAAGCCAACCTTAATTTTTTCTCAACCTCCTCTTTATTTCTCTTATACTTATTTTATAAAAATTTATTATCTATTAAATAACCGTTTTCCTATTCTTTGTTATCAAGATAGTTTAATCCCTAAAGAGGATACTGTTTTTTTTATAGAGGATTCACTGATTGATGGTTTATATCTTTGGCGGGTGGGGATAAAAGATGAATTTGGTAATAGGGCATTATCAAAAGAGGCATTATTTGAAGTGATTGGTAAAAAATTATGTTGGAAAGAAAAGCCTTAGAAACTCTTTATCAAATTATCGCCCAATTAAATTCTTTGGAGGATTATAAGGAGGTATTAGAAAATACTTTGAAAATTATAATGAAGGAATTAAATGCTGAAAGGGGAGTGATAGTTTTAAAAGAAAAAGAGGATTTTGAGCCAATGGTTTTTAGTGGCGATGTGAAAAAAATCTCCCAAAGTGTTATTAAAGAGGTTTTAGAAAAAAAAGAGCCAATTTTGTTACATAGCGCATTAGATTCAGAGGAATTTAGTACTAAGGAGAGTGTCATTTCTTATGGGATAAAATCGGTTATGTGTGTGCCTTTAATTTATAAAGATAAATTATTGGGTGCTTTATATCTTGATTCCCATAGTCAAAAAGGGATATTTTCAGAGAGTGATTTAGAGTTTCTTATTGCCTATGCCCATCAAGCAAGTTTGGTTTTAGAAAATGCCTATCTAAGAGAGAAGTTGTTAAAAGAGAATATCTATTTAAAAACTGAACTTTCCGAAAAATATTATTTTGAAAATATTATTGGCCAATCTAAGAAGATGCAGGAGGTCTTTTTGATTATGAAGAAGGTTCTAAATTCTTCTTTACCAGTTTTGATTATTGGTGAGACGGGAACAGGCAAAGAACTTGTTGCCCGAAGTTTACATTATTCTTCTCAAAGAAGAAATAAGAAATTTGTTCCTATTTATTGTGGTGGTTTACCGGAAACCTTATTAGAATCAGAACTTTTTGGTTATAAAAGAGGTGCTTTTACTGGTGCCTTGTATGATAAAAAAGGGTTGATTGAAGAGGCAGATGGTGGCACCTTATTTTTAGATGAAATTGCCGATATTCCATTATCAATTCAAGCAAAATTATTAAGATTTTTACAAGAAGGGAAATTTAGAAGGATTGGAGAGACTGAAGAGAGATATGTAGATTGCCGAGTAATAACTGCTACCAATAAAAATTTGGAAGAAGAGATAAAAAAGGGAAATTTTCGGGAAGATTTATATTACCGGTTAAATGTAATTAAAATTTATCTACCTCCTTTGAGAGAAAGGGAGGAAGATGTAATTTTATTAAGTAATTATTTTTTAAAGAAATTCTCAGAAAAAGAGAATAAGAAAATAAAAGGGTTTTCTAAGGAGGCAATTGAATTTATAAAAAATTATAATTGGCCAGGAAATGTCCGAGAATTAGAAAATAAGATTGCTAAGGCGGTTGCTCTATGCGAAGGTGAAATTATTGATGTAAAAGATCTGATTGAAGAAAATGAGAAGGAAAGGAAAGAACTTTTTAAAATCATAAGATTAGAAGATTATTTAAAAGAGAAAGAAAGGGAATATTTAAAGAAAGTTTTAGAGATTTATAAAAATAAAAGCGAAGCCGCAAGGATTCTAGGGATTTCTAGAAGGACTTTATATAATAGATTAAAGGAATTGGGTTTAGAATGATAATCGCTGATAAATACGAACTTATTAAATTAATAAAAAAGGGATTAAACACCACAGTTTATTTAGCAAATCAGAAATTTTTAAACCGTTATGTGATAATTAAGATTTTAGAAATAAAAGAAGAAAAGGATTTCTCAATGAGGTTTGAACGGGAAGCAAAAATTTTAGCAAATTTGGATATTGAAAATATTGTAAAAATTTATGATTACGGCCTTTTTGACGGTAAGTATTATATTGTCTATGAATATGTAAAGGGTAAAAGTTTAGAAGAGATTTTAAAGGAAAGGGGAAAAATAGATTTTCCTTATGCCCTCTACCTTTTTCATCAACTTATAAAAATTTTTAAAATAATTTCTGAAAAAAATATTATTCATCGGGATATAAAGCCTTCTAATATTTTAATAAGGGAAGATGGGGTAATAAAGATTGCTGATTTTGGGCTGGCTTATCAAAAGGGAGAGAAGGATTTGACATTACCGGGAATGATTATTGGTACACCCGCCTATATGCCACCGGAACAATGTTTAGGAGAGAAGGTTGATGAAAGGGCTGATATCTATTCTTTAGGTATTACTATGATTGAAACCCTTTCTGCCCACAATCCCTTTTTTTCTTCCTCTTACACCCAAACAATTCAAAAAATTTTAAATAAACAAGAATTACCTTTAAAGGAAATATTAAAGGAAGTTGATAAGGATTTTTTAAAAATATTAAGAAAATTAACTTATAAAAAGAAAGAGAAGAGATATAAAAATTTTTCTGAATTGCTTAATGATATTGAAGAATATATAAAAAAGAAAGAGATAAAATTACCAAGTAAAAAAGAGTTTGCCGATTATCTCTTTTTGAAAAAAGAGGTTATAAAAGAAGGGAAGAGAAAGAAAAAAAGAAAACTTGTATTGATAAAGGTTTTAATACCAACTTTTATTCTCTCTCTTTTTGTTGGCCTTTTCTTTTTAATTCCTAAAGAAAATAAAGTTTTAGTAAGAAAAGAAAGTTTTTTAAGCGAGACAACCAAAGAAGTTGATACCCTTTCATTAGCAGTTAGTCCCAAAAAAGAAGAGAAGAAAGAGAGAAAAGAGGAAACCCTTTTTATTAATAGAAAAATACCCTCAAAAACTAATTTTTCTTATCTTTTTATCAATTGTGAACCCTGGGCAAGGGTTTATTTAGATAATAATTATCTTTTTACTACACCGACAAAAGAATTTTTAGAATTGAAGCCAAAGAATTATTTATTAACCCTCATCAATGATTCCTTTGGTAAAATTGAGACAATAATTGAATTAAAGGAAAAAGAGACTTTGACATTATTTTTCAATTTAAAGAGATTGAAAAGTTATTTAAAGATTAATGTTATTCCTTGGGGAGAGGTTTATTTAGATGATAAACTTATTGGCATAACTCCTTTTTCAAAAGAGATTATTGTGGAAGAAGGAAAAAGGGTTTTAAAGATAAAAAATCCTCATTATCCAATTTATGAAGAAACAATTGACTTTAAAAAAGGCGAAATTATTGAACGGATAATAAAATTAAAATGATTGGTATAAAAATTGCTGATAATTATATAATGAGGCTTATAATAATATTAATTTGTATCTTTTTTTTCACAACTCTTTTCTCTTGGGAATTTAGAAGGCCTTTAAATTTTTCTAGAAGTTTTTTATCTGCTCCTTCGGTATTAGGTAAGATTTATAAAATTGGTGGTTTAGAGGTTGATAATGAAATATGTAATATTGTTGAAGAATATGATCCGATAAGGGATACTTGGATATTAAAAAGACCAATGTTAAGAAAGAAGTGTGATATGGGTTGTGTGGTGGTAGAAAATAAAATATATATCTTTGGTGGCATAACTGAAGTCCATCAAGGAAGATGGAAGGTAGTAAATGATTTGGATGTTTATGACCCAATAAATAATACTTGGGTAAGAAAAAGAGGACTTCCTTTTTCCAGGACGGGCACAAGAGGGGTTAGAGTTGGTAATTATATTTATATCTTTGGTGGCATAGATTCTCTTTATCATTATTTAGATGAGGTTTTAGTTTATGATATTGAAAGAGATACTTGGTTATTTTATTGTCGAATGCCTAGGCCTTTAGCAAGGCCAGGAGTAGGTTATTATGATTCCTTTATTCATATTATTGGTGGCGAATTTTATAGTCCCCTTTCCTTTCATTATAGATTAAATTTAAGAAATCAAAGATGGGAAACTTTGCCTCCCTTACCTTTTCCAAGGAGCGGTTTTTTGACCACCTTTGAAAATGGAAAAATTTATATCATAGGAGGTGAGACTCGTTATCAAAATAGAAGGGTTTATTATAAAAGGGTGGATGTTTATGATTGTCTTAATAATTCTTGGTATTTATTAGATTCAATTAATATTGCCCGAAGTTATGGTGATGCTGGGATTCTTTCTTATAATTCCAATAATTTTCTTTATGTAGTTGGCGGAAATACCTCTTCAGGAATTACTGGTAGTTTAGAGGTCCATCAATTATCAGGAATAAAAGAAGAGAAAAAGAAGAATATTAAAGAAAAAGAAAATTACCAAATATTAGGAATTTACAATCTTTTAGGTAAAAAGGTTGACAAAGAAAAAAATAAAGGGATTTATTTTTATTTGGTAAAGGATAATAAGAGTTATAAAATAAAAAAGAGAATTGTTATTAAATAAAATCCTTCTTTTTTTCTTTTTTCTTTCTATACCAGAAGAGAAGGTTTATGAATTAGATTCTTTATTTTATTATGGCAATTATTTGGAAGTTATTAAAAAAGGTGAAGAATATTTAAAAGAAAAAGAATTAAATAAGAAGATAAAAGAGAGAATATTAATTCTTCTTTCTCAATCTTATATTATTTTAGGTGAAGAAGAAAAAGGTAAAGAGTATTTTTCAGAACTATTAAAATTAAATCCCAAATTTAAACTTGACCCAAAGGAATATTCACCAAAAATAATTGAAGTATTAGAAAAAGTAAAAAGGGAAAATATTATAGAGAAAGAAGAATATAAAAAAGTGATTGATAAAAAAATATTTATCTATCCTGGTTTATATCAATTAATAAATAATGAAAAATTAAAAGGTTATACCTTAATCTCCCTAGAAACTACCTCCTTATTATCAATCTTGCCTTCTTATCTTTTTATGAAGAAAGCTCATAGAGATTATCTAAATGAAAGAGAAGAAGAGAAAATAGAAGAAAAATATAAAATTTATAAAATTAGTTATAATCTATTTTATGCTACCCTTATTACTGCTTCTTTTACTTATATCTTTCATCTAATTGATATAACTTTCTAATAACTATACCATCTCCTATACTGCTCCCTTTATAAAAGAAACAATATCTCCATATATATAACGAATAAAACCCCTTTTAGGTCACTAAGAATTTTAATATGAGAAAAAATTTTTACAGATGGAAAAGAAATACTTATTTTTAAAGAAGATATAAATTCAGAGGGATTGATTTAATTAATAATTAATAATTTTATAAAGTGGATAATGGTATGGAAAATGTTTTATATTAAATGATGAATAAGATTATTAATAAGGAGGTAAAGATGAGAGTAATAAAAGCAACATTAATGGTTTTAATAATCTTTTCTTTATTTTCCTTTGTTTATGCGAGCGAAGGAGCAATCTCAGGGGTTGTTACCGATTCAATAACGGGCAATCCAATTCCTAATGCCCGAGTAAATGCCCGAAGGATAAATGGTCATGGTTGTGGCATGGCGGTAACCGATGAGAACGGTTATTATTTAATCTCAAATTTAGCGCCCGGTCCTTACACGGTTACCTGCCATGCCCAAAATTATTATCCAAAACATTATCCTAACCCAGTAGAAGTTGTTGCTGGACAAACGGTAACCGATATAAATTTTGCCCTAAAACCTTATACATCACCTCCTCAGGAAAGAGGCTCTATTTCCGGAAGGGTTACTGATTCAATCACTGGCAATCCCATTGCTAATGCTCGGGTAAATGCCTGCGGTCCTTCTTGTGGTCAGGCAATTACTAATGAGAATGGTGAATATATAATTGAAAATTTAATTCCCGGAGAATATCGAGTTAATGCGAGTGCTTTAAATTATTTTTCTAAGCGATATCCGCAAATGGTAAATGTCTATCCTAATCAAAATACACCAAATATTGATTTTCAATTAATTCCCCGACTTATGCCGCCACCAAGAGGAACTGGTTCAATTTCCGGAGTGGTCTTAGATTCTTTAACTAATCAGCCGATTGCTAATGCCCAAGTGGTTGCTATGTTCCATATTGGTAGAAGACTAAGGATTATTGGTAGAGCAACTACTAATGAGAATGGTGAATATATTATTGAAAACTTACCAACCGGCGATTATATAGTTATTGCCCGTGCCTTTAATTATTATCCAAAGAGATATCCCCAATTAGTTCATGTAGAAAACGGTCAGAATACACCAAACATCAACTTCCTTTTGATTCCAAGAAGTCAAGAACATAGGTATCGTCAGGAAATAGAAAACCGAATTAGAGAAAGGATTTTAAGAAGATAATTTTTCAACCTCCTTTTTCAAAAGATGGGCAGGGATATAGCTCCCTGCCCTTTTTATTTGACATAAAATATTTTTATATTATTATATTTTTAAATGTTTATTTTAAGATGAAATTTAAATTATCAAGCCGGGTGCTTGGAAAACTTTTCTTTCTTTTCTTTTTAATTTTCCAGAATAAAAAATTTTTATTAAAAGGAGGAAGAAATGATTAGAAGAGATTTTACCATTAAAGATGTACAAGAAGTTTATCAAGGGGTAGGTGGCAAACTTTGGGAATTAGTGATGGGTGAACAGATTCATTCAGGTGGAGAGAGGGCTACTGATATTTTGGCACAAGCCTTGGAGTTAAAACCAGGGATGCTTGTTTTGGATATTTGCAGTGCCTTGGGTGGTCCAGCGAGACAATTGGCAAAAAAATATGGGGTTAAAGTGATTGGTTTGGATGCTACCCCTCGGATGGTAGAAGAGGCTATTAAGAGGACTGAGAAAGAGGGGCTAAGTAATTTAGTAGAATATGTTTTAGGAAACGCCTTAGATTTACCCTTTAAAAAAGAGACCTTTGATGTGGTTTGGGGTCAAGAAGCTTGGTGTTATATCACTGATAAAAGGAGATTGATTAATGAAGCCTATCGGGTTTTAAAACCAAAGGGAAAAATTGGTTTTACTGATTGGATTATTACTGGTGAACCTTCACCTTCTGAACTTCAAGAGCTTTTAGATTCAATGACTTTTCCTTATATGGAGACCTTTGAGGGTTATCAAAAACTTTTAAAAGAAGCTGGTTTTGAAATTTTGATTGCCCGCGATGAGACTGAAGATTTTCATAACTATTTTATTGAATACCAACAGAAAGTGACGGGGGAATTAAAAGATGTTATTCTTAATGAGTTTGGTAAAGATATCTACGATTTTGCCTATTATCTTGTAAATCTTTGGGAGAAGGCATCCAGAGAACACAAGGTTGGTAGAGGGTTTTATGTAGCCATTAAAAAGTGAAAAAAGATATTTATGAAAAATTAGCAAATGCAGTTTTTAGTCTCAATCTCTCTTTAACAGAAAAAATATCTCAAGAGATTGTTAAAAAAAATTTAGATTGTCAAAAAGGTATTTTAGAAGGGCTGATTTTAGGAATTAAAAAAGTTTCTGATTATTTTGCCAAAGGTAAATATTTTATTCCTGAAGTCCTTTGTGCAGCGGAATGTTTTTATAAAGGTTTTGAAATATTGAAAGCCAATTTGAAAAATCCTTTACCTAATAAGGGAAAAGTTATTTTGGCAGTAGTTTATGGTGATATCCACGATATTGGTAAAAATATTGTAAAGTTAATGGCCGAAATGGATGGTTTTCAAGTGATTGATTTAGGTAAAGATTGCCCAAGAGAAAAGATTTTAGAAGCAGCGATTAAAGAAAAACCAGAGATAATTGGACTTTCTGCCTTAATGACAACAACAATGTTAGAGATGGAGAAGGTGATAAAATTGTTAAAAGAAAATAACGTAAAAGCAAAAGTGGTGATTGGTGGTGCGCCCACATCCCAACTTTTTGCCCAAAAAATTGGTGCCGATGGTTATGCTCCTGATGCGGTTTCTGGTGTCAAACTTTTTAACCAATTAATTAAATGATTGAAAATATCAAAGTTTTTCCCTTAGTGGTTGCTAATCATGCCGCTTATTTAACTGGTCAAAAAGAAAAAGAGCTTTATTGTGATGGTGAGAAACTGGGAAAGGCACTTTTATATTGTCAAAACTATTATGGTTATGATGCGGTAATTGTTTTTTCTGATGTCTATGTCGAGATGGAAGCAATGGGTGGAAGATTAGAATATTTAGAAGATAGTCCACCCGAGATAAAAGAATATCCAAAATTAATAAAAATTGCTAATCCCCAAAGAGACGGTAGAATAAAAGAGATATTAAAAGCAGCTATTTTTTTAAAAAGGCATCTAAAGGATTTTCCTATTTTTGTTTCTTTAAAAGGTCCTTTCTCTTTAGCTACCCTTTTAATTGGTGTGGAAAAATTTTTCTTAATGCTTATTAAAAATGAAAAGAAGGCAAAAGAGATTATTAATATCGCTTTTGAAAACCAATTAAGATTTTTAAAGGCAATATTAGAGATTGATTGTATTCCTTTTATTGGCGATCCTTTTGCTTCGGGCTCTTTAATTGGAGCAAAACTTTTTGAAAATTATGCCTTACCACCTCTTAAAGAACTTATAAAAGAATGTTTAATCGCTGGTTTACATATTTGTGGCGATACTAAAAATCTCTTGCCCTTAATAATTGAGACAAAGGCAAAGATTATCTCCTTAGAAACTGATGTTAGTTTTGCTAAAAGATATTTTCCTGAAGATATTTATCTAATGGGTTCAGTGCCTACTCATTTATTGGTAGAGGGGGATATTTTTCAAGTAAAAGAGGAATGCGAGAAAGAGATATTGGCAGGTGGTAGAAACTTTATTTTATCAACAGCCTGTGATGTTCCCAAATATGCAAAAAAGGAGAATGTAAAAACAATGGTTGATGTTGGCCATTTTTATAAAAATTAGTGAGAAAAACTTTATTACATTTTCTTGCTGAAAGGGGGTATTATTTAAAAAATTTTTGTGGTCGGGGAATTTGTAAAAAATGTGAAATTGTTTTTAATAACAAAAAAGTTCTTGCCTGCCAAACCGAAATTTCCAAAATAAGAAGTAGTGAAAAATTGTTAAAAGCAATCAAACTTTCTCCCTCTTTTCTTTATTTTTTTGATAAAAAATTTGACACATCCGACTGCGTAGCAATTGATTTAGGTACTACTAATATTAGGATAAGTTATCAAAAGAAAAAAAGATTTATTAAAAAAATTTTTACTAATCCCCATTTTCTTTTTGCTTCTGATATTTTCTCCCGAATAAATATCTATCCATTGTTAAAAAAATATCCTTTAATAGAATATTTGAAAATAAAGGAGTTAAAGAAGGGTATTATTGTGGGCAATCCGATTATGTATCATTTTCTGCTTAATAAAATATCTTCTTCTTTGGGAAGATATCCTTACAAAATGTTAATTCCAATAGGAGAGGTTATCTATCCAATTGAGAATAGGAAAGAGGTTCAGATGGTGCCAATTATCAGTAGTTTTATTGGTGGTGATATTGTTGCTGGAATATTATATACTAATCTTCACAAAAGGAAATCCTTTTCTTTATTGATTGATTTAGGCACTAATGGTGAGATTGTTTTGGGAAATAGGGATAAGATTTTTGCCTCTTCCTGTGCTGCTGGTCCGGCCTTTGAAGAGAGGTTTCATTATTATGGCTTTAAAATTATCTCCTATTTAGCCTATTTACTAAAGGAAAAGAAAGTTGATAAATCAGGAAGGTTAAAAGAGAAGAATTCTTGGCTTTCCCAGAAGGATATAAGAGAACTCCAATTAGCCAAATCCGCGATTGCCAGTGGTATTATAATCCTTTCCCAATTTTCTCAAATTCCTCTTAATCAAATTGAAAGGGTTTATCTTACCGGAAATTTTGGAGCAAAGATAAATCCCAGAGATTTGTATACCCTTGGTATATTGTCCAAAGAAATTAATGGCGAGATCTTTTCTTTTCCTGATTTACCATTAAAGGGTGCAGAGAAAATTCTTAAAGAAAATTCTTTAATGAAAGAATGTTTAGAGATTGTTAAAAAAACTGAGACCTTCTTTTTACCTGAAATTAAAGAATTTTCTAAAATTTTTATTAATCAAATCTCTTTTCCTTGATGCGGATTGGCTATTTTTGTTTATACACACCAATTGAGCTTCTTAAAGCTTTATCTTTAAAACCGATTAGATTAATTCCTTCTCAAAAATTTGATTTAACAAGCAAATATTTTCGTTATGATGCTTGCCCTTTTTTAAAAAACCTTTTTAGTAATCTTATAAATAAATCTTGGAAGACTGATGGAATTTTTTTATTATCTCTTTGTGATGGTCAAAGAAGATTAGGTGAAATTTTAAAAAGAGAGATTCCCAATTTAAAAGTTTATGAAATTTATTTTCCCCGAACTTATAATTTTTCTGCCTTTAAATTGTATTACGAAGAGATGCTTAATTTTATTAAAACCTTTGAGAAGGATTTAAATTTAATTAACAAAAGATTAAAAGAAGAGGTAAAAATTTTAAACCAAAAAAAGAAGGATTTAATAAAAGTGGTTAATAATCTTAATTTTTTAGATAAGGCAGAAATTATAAAAAATTTTTGGGAAACGGGAGAGATACCTTCTTTAAATTTTTTAAAACCAAGAATAATTGAAAAAGAAAAAATCCTTCTTTTGGGAAGTTATTTTACTCCTTTGGATTGGGGTATTATTAGTATGATTGAAAAATATTTTACAATCGTTGCTGATAGTTTCTGCACTGTTTCTCGGGGAATTGATTTTTATCCGCCGGTTAGCAATCTAAAAAATTATCTCTTTTTCTATTTTTCTAAAATTCCCTGTATTTTACGAAGACCAAATAGAAATTTTTATAACTATTTAAAAAGAAAAATAAGAAAATATGAAATAAAAAAGATAATTCTTTATTCTTTAAAATTTTGTGATAACTTTTCTTTTGAGAAGGAAAGTTTAAAAAGCTTTTTGAGGTTGCCGGTTTTGAATATTGAAAGTGATTATTCTGAGGTAAATACTTTACAAATGGAAACAAGAATCGCTGCTTTTTATGAGAGTTGATTTTTCTACTTGGAATGAACTTTTTCAAAATATTCCCGAAAGGATAATTAAAAGATATAAATATTATAAAAGAAAAGAAGATTGGGCAAGGTATTTATCACCACCCCAGACTTTTGCTATTTATGGAATGAGACATTTGATGAGTTTAAAATTTGATTCCTCTCTGGAATGTTTAAGATTATGGGGATTTGTTTTTAATGAGACCGAAAGGTTATTTCGGGCAAAACAGATAAATAAAAAAATTATTGCCGTGATGGGCGATTTGGGAGGAATTCCACCGATTATTTATTCTTTTAAATCTTTAATTGGTTTCTATCCCGATTGTTTGTGGTGGCAGCCTTTCTTTTCCGAAAATTATAACCTTTTTGAAATTACTGCCAAAGCAAGCTTTCCTGAAACCTCTTGTTATTCCCGGGTTGTTTATGCTACTTTCTTAAAAAAAGCCTATTTTCCTAAACCGGATTTAATTATTGCCTCTACCGGTGCTTCTTGTGATGATTATTCTTGTGTGATGCAAAAAATTAACAACCTTTTTTATAAAAATACCCAATTTATCTGGTTAGAAATACCGCCAAGAAAAGAAAAAAGAGAAGGAGCAATAAAATTATTAAAAGAGAATTATCAAAAAGTGGCAAAGATTTTAAGTGAAATTGCAGAAGAAAAGTTAACTATGGAAAAACTAATTTTGGGTATAAAAAGAGTAAATTTAATAAGAAGAAATTATCAAAAATTAAAAGAGTTGGTAGGAAGAAGCGAAATTGCCCCGCTGGGCTCCTTAGAAATGTTATTATTAGAATTTGGTAATCTCCATTTTTATTCCGATATTTTTGAATGGCAAAAAATTCTTTTAGGAATATTAAATTTGGTAAAGAAAAGGATTAAAAATAATGAAGGGGTATTAAATAAAGAGAATAAAAAGATTGTTTGGGCAACGCCACCGGCAGATCCTTTGTATCTTATTTATTTGGAGGATAATGGTGCTCGGATTGTAGGTAGTGAATATATTATTAATCAAGCATTACAAATAATTCCGATAGAAAAATATAAAAATCCCTTTTTTGCCCTTGCCGAAAGTTATCTTTCTGCCTCTTTGATTGGCAAAACAAAAGAAAGAGCAGAATTGATAATTAAGGAAATAAAAAAATATCAGGCAAAAGGAGTTATTATTTCCCAAATATTTGGTGCTTCCCATTGTGCTTATGAAACAGAAATATTGAAAGAAGAGATTGAAGAAAAGGCAAGGGTTCCGGTTTTAATTATTGATATTCCTCACCCATCCTCCGAAATACCTTTACAAACCAAAACAAGAATTAATGCCTTTATTGAAAATTTATAATGGAAATTTTAACTTCCCGAGAAAGGTTTAATTTATTAGTTTTTGATGAAGTTCCAGATAGAATATTAGTTTTTCCTTTAATTACTAATCATAGTGCTTATATTAGTAATTATTCAATAAAAGATTATTATACCAAAGGAGAAATTCTTGCTCAAGCCCAAATAAATGCTTATGAAGTTTATCAAACTGATTTTCTTTCGGTGTTCTCCGAAGTAGGAATTATTGCCGAAGCCTTAGGAAGTTATTTTGAATATCCCGAAGAAGATTTGCCCAAATTAAAAAAACCTTTATTTTCTAATTTAAAGGATTATTGTGAAAGAAAATTAGATTGGGAATATAACGAAGGAAAAGGAAGGTTTTATCTTTATTTTGATGCAATAAAAATTTTATATAAAACTCTTGGTGATATTTTACCTATTCTTGCTTATGTACCAGCCCCCTTTACCACTTTGGCTTTACTTTTTGAACAAACGGAAATATTAAAAGAAGTAAGTTTTCCTAATAGAGAGAAAAGAAAAATTTTAAAAGAACTCTTATCATTAA
Organism: Caldifarciminota bacterium; assembly: GCA_025060715.1. Classification (GTDB taxonomy): domain Bacteria; phylum Hydrothermota; class Tepidihabitantia; order Tepidihabitantales; family DTDR01; genus DTDR01. The sequence goes on from JANXBG010000009.1 coordinate 48,776, forward strand.
TTACTAATTTTACTATTCAATTTATAAAAAGTATTATTAATTATGGTGCCTTGCCAATTATTGTTGATCCTTTAGCATCAGGAAGCGTGATTTCTCCAAAAACTTATAAAAATTTTGCTTTTCCCTACGAAGAAAAACTTATTAACTATCTCCATCGTTATGATTTAGATGTGATTTTACATATTTGTGGTAATACCCAAATTTATTTAAAAGAATTGAACGAATCTACCGCCGATTTATTAAGTTTAGATAAAATTAATTTAATATCGGCAAAAAGGTTTTTAGGAGATAAATTTCGTTTAATTGGTAATTTTGATACTACCGAAATCCTTCTTTTATCGCCGGAAGAAATTAGAAAAAAAGTAAGGAATTTGGTTTTAAAAATGAAAGATAACAAAAAAGGATATATTTTAGCCACAGGTTGTGAGGTCCCTTTTTCTACTCCTAAGGAGAATCTTTTTGCTTTTATTGAGGAAGGAAAGAGATGGGGAAAGTATAAATTTTAACTTGCTTTTTTAAATTTATTCCTCTATAATTTATTTATGGTAGAAAAATTAAATTTGATCAATAAATATACTAGATTATTTTTGAGGTTAGTTGGAAATTATGAAAAAACTAAACTAAAAAAAGAAAATCTATCAATTTTGGAGACAAATCTTAAAAAGATAAAAGAATATTGTGAGAAATTAGAATTTAACGATTTAAAAAATCTTGTTTCTGAATGGATAAAAAAAGAAGAGGAGTGGCTAAAGAATGCTTTTATTGAAAAACAGGAGAGCTTTGGCCGAGAATTGAAAGAGGAATTAGAAAAAAATAATTTATCTTTTAGTGGAATTTTCCCTAATATAAAAATAAATATCTTTACTTTAGAAATAAATTTTGATTTAAATAGCTGTCAACTTTTTTATGGACCAAAAATAGAAAAGTTAAAAGCAAAAATTCCTTTACATGCTCCAACAATTATAAAAATTTTAAAGGATTATCTTAACTATTTGAATTATCCCTTCAATCCCAATGAATATTTTAAAAAACTTCTTTCTGCTTATGAACGGTTTATCTCTTTTCAAAGATTAAATTTTGGTGAAAAGATTTTTCTAACTGATTTGCTTTCCGAACTTATCTTTTTATTACAAAAAAAGGAATTTTATTTAGACCCAAAAAGGGAGAATTTTAAGGAATATTCCCGAATAAATTTTAGTTATGATTTATACCGATTAAAGACTTTTTTAGGAAACCAATTAGAAAATTATTCCTTTAAATTATGGATTGCTCCATTTGATGCCACTCTGGATAGGAGAAAGTCAATCTGGATCCCAAATAATGAGACTGGTGAAGGAACTTATTTTTCTTATATTTCTTTTGAAAAGATATGATAAATAAAGAATTGGCAAAAGCAATTGTTCATAAATTGGGTTCCTATGGTACACCACCGGAATTTGGTTTGGAATTTTATACGGTGGGTTTAGGAAAATATTTGACAGTAATTGAAGAGGAATACTTTAAGGATTATTTAAAATTAAAGCTTTCTTCTTTTAAATTGATTGTTGGTAATTATGGTGGTGGAAAGACCCATTTTTTATATTGTTTAAGAAAAAAAGCGATGGAGAATAACTACTTAACCAGTTATGTTTCTCTTTCACCGGTGGAATGTCCTTTTGATAAATTAGAACTTGTTTACAAAGTGATTGCCTTAAATTTAATGGCACCCAAAACTTCCGAAGATATCAGTTTTGACACTTTTTATTATGAGCGAGGAATTGATAATGTTATTAAACTTTGGTATCAAAAAATAAAAGAAAAAGTTTTAAAAAAAGAGGATTTCTATAATTATCTGGAAGGTTTAAGTGGTGTGGAATCAATTTCTTATTTAAATGCCTTAAAGGGAAGTTTTGAGGCCTTAGTAAGGGAAGATTATGAAAGCTTTGAAAATCTTATTCAATATTTAAAAGGAGAAGAGATTACAAAGGATATTCGGGGAAAATATCGGATTTCGGAAAGATTAGATAAGAGTACGGCTTTTCGTTTTATTCGTTCTTTAGCCCAATGGGGACATTTAATTGGCTATAATGGGCTTGTCTTATTTTTTGATGAAGCTGAGAGGGGTTTAAGTATTTCCAGTTCCCGGGATAAAAGAAGGGCATTAGATAATTTAAGGCAGATTATTGATGAATGTGGCAATGCCCGGCTTCCGGGAGTAATGTTTTTCTATGCTGTTACTGATGAGAATTTGATTTTAGAAGGAAGTGGTGGTGTTTATGAGGCATTAAAACAAAGGTTAAGAAGCACCTTTACTGCTACTAATCCTACTGGTGTAAAAATCAATCTGGAGGCAATTGAAAAAAAGCCGGAAGAGTTTTTATATGAACTTGGTTTGAAACTTGCCCGATTATTTGAAATTGCTTATGATATTACTTTTAATGATAAGATATTAAAAGCAACTATTGAAGTTTTATCTAAAGCCTGTTTAACAACTTTTGCTTTAGATATTAGTTTTAGAAGGTTATTTGTTTTAGGAATTATTGAAGCCTTTTTTAGATTAAAAGAGAGAAATTTTAAATCTCCTCTTTCTCAAAAAGAAGCTGAAGAGATTTTAAAAACCTCTTTAAAAAAGATTGAGGAAGAAAAAGAAAAAGAAATAGAAAGTGAAGAGTTTTAATGGAAGCGATTAAAAGAGTAATTGTTTCTCATCCAGTTTTTGGTGAAGGGGAAGTTATTTCTTCCCGTTTAAACGGTCATGAACTTCTTGTTCATTTTAATTCAGGCTTAAAACTTTGGGTATTAAAAAAGAGACTCCTTTTTATTTCTGAGACGGATGCTTTAGAGAAAAAATTTGATAGAATAAAGGCAAAAAGAATATGTGAGGCGTTAAGAATGGGAATTGTTCCTCGTCAGGATTGTGAAGATTTTACCTTTGGTCGGGAAGAAGAGGTAAATACGCTTAAAAAAATAATAGAGAAATTAAAGGAAGGAAAAGGGGATACCTGTTTGATAGAAGGTGAATATGGAAGTGGCAAAACCCATTTGTTAGAATATTTATACCATTATGCCTTAAAAGAAGGGGTTTGTGTTTCTAAAATTACTTTAACTCCTGATGAAGTTTCTCCACATAGACCAAAAAGATTTTGGAAAGAATTTGTTTTTAATCTTAAATTTTTAAAAGATGACCGGGAATACGGTTTTCGGGATTTATTAAGACAGGCAACAAATTTAAATCTTTATGATAATATCTTCTTTTCTAAACTTTTACCTAAATTAAAAAATATTGATGAAGGAAGCATAAAAAGTGAAGTCCTGTGGCAATGGTTAGAGGGAGAGAGTACTAAAGAGTATGCAGTTTATCTTACTAATAAATTTCGGATAAAAGGGGGAATAAGAATTCCCGCTTTGTATGATTTTTCTACGGCCAGTGATTTTTATTGTTATCTTATTTCTTCTCTTTCTTATATTGCTCATCAATTAAATCTTTATGGAATTTTATTATTAATTGATGAGGCAGAGACGGTTGCCCATTTATGGCGATTTCAAGATTTTCTAAAAGGATTAAATTTCTTATATGGGCTTATTAGAGTTTGTTATAATGACCAAGAGTTAAAAAAGATTGATAACCAAATGATTCATAATAAAATGAGACCAACACCTTATATTTATAGAGATGCTTATTTAAGTATGGTAATGGCAACAACACCATTAAGCTATAATTATGAATATCTCAGGTTAACTACCCTTTTTAAAAATAAAATAACTTTAAAAAATTTAAAAATAAAAGACCTTTATGAATGTTTTTATACTTTATATAATATTTACAAAACTTGTTATCCTAATTTTCAACTGTTAGAAAGGGAACAGCGAAAAATTTTAGAAGAAGGGATTGAAAGAAGTTTAGGAATAAGAGATTTTTTAAAGTTTGTAATTGAAGTTTTTGATATTTATCGCCACACAAGTTCCTTAGTATTTATTAATAAATAAAAGGAGGAAATATGGGAAGTGTTAAAGATTTAGTAATTATAAAAGAACCAAAAGAAAATAAATCCGGAATTGGTCGTTTTATCTTTTCCGACAGATATTCAGTGTTTGATTGGGGAGAGATGCCCGACAAAATTGAAGAGAAGGGAAAAGCGATTTGTCTTGTTAGTGCCTATTTTTTTGAAAAATTGGAAGAATTGGGCATCAAAACCCATTACTTAGGACTTTTAGAAGATGGAGAGGTGAAAAAATTAAAAGATTTGAAAAGGCCAACAAATATAATGGAGATAAAACTTTTAAGAGTATTAAGACCCGAAATTAAAAATGGTGAGTATGATTATTCAATTTATAAAAAAGAAAAAGTCAATTTTTTAATCCCCTTAGAAGTTATTTATCGTAATTCTTTACCAGAAGGCTCTTCGGTTTTTAAAAGATTAAAGGAAGGAAGTTTAAAATTGAGTGATTTAGGTTTAAAAGAGATGCCTCAGCCGGGAATGATTTTAGAAAATCCAATTATTGATATTTCCACAAAATTAGAAAAAGTTGACCGATATATTAATTTTGAAACGGCCAAAGAAATAGCAAATCTGAGCGAAGAGGAATTAAAAGAGATAAAAGAAAAAACTTTATTTATCAATAAATTAATCACCGAAGAGACAAAAAGAATAGGACTTTTTAACGAAGATGGGAAATTTGAATTTGGTTTTGATGAAGAGAGAAATTTAATTTTAGTGGATGCCTTAGGAACTTTGGATGAATGTCGTTTTACTTATAATCAAATTCCTATAAGTAAAGAGCTTGCTCGAATTTATTATCGAAAAACTGAATGGTATCAAGAAGTAGAAAAGGCCAAGAAAATAGATAAGATAAATTGGAAAAGTTTAGTAAAAATAGAACCTCCTAAATTGCCATTGGAATTTAAAAAGTTGATAGAGGATATTTATTTAGCCTACTGTAATGAACTTACCAAAAGAGAATGGTTTCCAGTATCTCCTTTAAAGGAGCTTTTAGAAAAGGTTAAGAATTATCTCTAATTTAATATTTTTAATATTTCCTTTTAGTTAAAGTGTATGATAAAAAGTATTTATAGGAATTTATGTCCTAATTGTGGGGGAGAAATAACTTCGGAAAGATTAAAAGAACATCTCTTTTGCGAAAAGTGTGAAAAAGAAGGTGAGGAATTAAAGAAAATCAGGGAGCTTAAAGAAAAGTTAAAAAAATGGGAAAGCCATTTTGAAAAATATGTTAAAAGCAAGCCTTGGGGATTACAGAGCACTTGGGCAAAAAGGGTTTTTAATGGCTCCTCCTTTGCCCTCTTAGCGCCTACTGGTGTCGGTAAAACATCTTTTGGTCTTTCTATCGCTAGTTTTCTTTTAAACTTTGGCCAAAAATCTTATATTATTGTTCCCACAAAATTATTAGTAGACCAAACTTTTGAAAAATTGAAGAATTTTGGTGTAAAAGAAGAAGATATTCTTGCTTTTAATGGAGGTTTAAAAAAGAAGAAAAAAGAAAGACTCCGAGAAGGAGATTTTAAAATTTTAGTTACTACTTCTATGTTTCTTTACAAGAATCAAGAGATCATACCCAAAGATTTTAGCTTTATTTTTGTTGATGATGTAGATTCTTTTTTAAAAACTGCTAAAAATATTGATAAAGTTTTATATCTTCTCGGTTTTAGTCAAGAAGATATATTAAAAACCTTTACTTTGATAAAATTGCGGGGAAAAAAAGAAAAAAGTGAAGAAGATTTAAAAAAAATAGAAGAATGCCTCTTAGAACTGAAAAAAATCAAAGAAAATATCAAAGGAGTTTTAGTGGTGTCTTCCGCTACCGCTAATCCCCGTTCTTCCCGAATAAAACTTTTTAGAGAATTGCTTGGTTTTGAAGTGGGTATTCCTACCTTTTATCTGAGAAATATTGTTGACACCTACACCGAAGAGAAATCTTTGATTGATTGGATTAAGAGATTAGGAAAAGGAGGTTTGCTTTTTTTACCAAGTGATAAAGGGAAGGAAAGTATTGATGAAATTATTAAAATTTTAGAAAAAAATAATATCAAAGCCCTTTCTTACGAAGAAATAAAGGAAGAAAATTTAGAATTATATCGGAGAGGAGAGATTGATATTTTAGTAGGCATCGCCAGTTTCCGAAATCCCTTAGCCCGAGGATTTGATATGCCTGAGGTTTGCCGTTATGCTATTTTTTATGGTGTTCCTAAAATTATTATCTCTTTACAATTTGAGTCTAATCTTTCTCATTTATTATGGGCTCTTTCCTCCATACGCCCTTTTATCGTTAAAAAGTTAGAAGGATATACTCAGAAAATTAACAGTTGGCTTTTGCAATTAAGAAAATATCAAAATCTGACTGAAGAATTTATTAATCAACGGAAGAATTTAAAAAAGAAGATAAATCAATTAAGGGAAGAGATTTCTCAATTTTTAACTAAACCTGAAATTATTGAATTTTTAAAAACCTCGGAAGAGATAACTTTGCGATGGAGTGATGAAGGTTATTTAATGGTTGTTTCGGATGTTACCGGATATTTACAGGCAAGTGGTAGAGTATCAAGAATGTATGCTGGTGGTATCACCAAGGGGCTTTCGTTAATAATTATTGATGACAAAGTTGCTTTTAACCATTTAAAAAGAAAAATAAGATGGTTTAGTGACGAAATAAATTTTTTACCAATAGAAGAGGTTGATTTACCAAAAATTATTGCTGAGATTGATTTGGATCGAGAAAAAATAAAAGAAGTTTTATTAAATAGGAAACCAATAGAAACAAAGGAATTATTAAAACCGATTTTAATTGTTGTGGAATCGCCTAATAAAGCAAGAACTATTGCTAATTTCTTTGGCAAACCGATAAGGAGGAGAATTGGTGAGTATGATATTTATGAAGTCTCAATTGAAGATAAGTATTTAATGATTGCTGCTTCTTTTGGCCATATTTTAGACCTTGCCACTCAAGGTGGTTATTATGGTGTTATTTTAGATGGTGAAATTGTGCCCATTTATGAGCCGATAGAGGGAAAGGAAGAAATAATTAAAACATTGAGAAAAGCATCTTTAGAAGTTGAGCAAGTATTAATTGCTACTGATCCTGATACGGAGGGAGAAAAGATTGGTTGGGATATTAAAGAGCTTTTAAAGCCTTATATTAAAGAAATTAAGAGAATGGAATTTCACGAAGTTACTAAAAAGGCAATCCTTAAAGCAATTAAAGAACCAAGGGATTTTGATTTGAATTTGATCAAAGCACAAATTTTAAGAAGAATTTCTGACCGATGGATTGGCTTTGAATTTTCTAAATTTCTTCACCGAGCCTTTAGTAATCCAACACTTTCAGCCGGCCGTGTCCAAACGCCGGTGTTGGGTTGGATTATACAAAGAGAAAAAGAGTTTAGAGAAATTATCTATCGGGTTTTTGTTAATATTGAAAAAAATAATAAAAAATTAAGGTTAAACTTTACTTTTGATGAAGAGAAAATTGCTCTCAATTTTTATCATAATCTTAAAGAGATAGAAATAAAAAAATTAACAGAAAGAGAAGAAATAGAATATCCACCGCCACCTTATCGTACGGATACTTTATTAAAAGATGCTAGTGATTTCTATCGTTTTTCTTTGCCCAAGTCAATGGAGCTAGCCCAAACTTTATTTGAGCTGGGTTATATAACCTATCACCGCACTGACTCTGTTAGAGTTTCTGATACAGGGGTTAGTATTGCCAAAGAATTTATTAAGGAGGAGTTTGGAGAAGAATATTTTCAAAGAAAAACTTGGGCAGAGGGCGGTGCCCACGAATGTATTAGACCAACAAAATCTTTGGAACCAGAAGAACTTAGGTCAATGCTTTTAAGCGGTCAGATTGAAGGATTAAGCAAAGAACATCTTTTGCTTTATGAAATAATTTTTAAAAGGTTTATTGCCAGTCAAATGAAACCATTAAAAATAAAGATTTCTGATTACCTAATAAAAG